>DATJQB010000140.1:0-4836 GCA_035506075.1 Bacteroidota bacterium
GTTTGCAAATATAACCACTCTGGAACTTCTTGTCAAGGCAGTGCCGGCCTGACAAAAACAACCTTTTCATGCTCGAGCACAACTGTCCCGGGAGCAGCGTGCCGGGGCTTTCTCACATACTTGCGTTCACAATACGCGACCGGGACCGACCCGGCGTTCCGCATTTTGCTGTAGTATGCTGCAATGGCTGCTGCCTGCAATATTGCTCCCTTTCCCGGTGCCACCTGGGCGCCGTGAACTTTAAGCACTGTGTGAGATCCTCCCGCGCCACGAATGTGGAACCATAGGTCATTTGGCTTTGTGTGGTGCATGGTAAGCAAGTCGTTGTTTGCGCTGCTCTTCCCCACCCACACTTCGAACCCGCCCTCAACGGTGAACACGCGAAACGGCGGCTGACCTTCCGTTCCCTTCAGCAAGCCCGGCTTCAGGAACGACAACTCATGCCGGTAGATATTTTTGAATTCCAGCACCTGAGACGGCTCCTGACACTGATCCAGATGCAGAAGCAGTTTATCCAGAACTTGTGTTCTCTCCGCCAGTTTTTGTACTCTGTTGTCAAGCTCTTCTTTCGCCGCCCGCGCCTTTTTCGCTTTGTCGAAATACCGCTCCGCGTTTCGTGCCGGTGTAAGCTGCGGTTCAAGAAGAATGCGTTTTGGAGCGCCGGAGCCAAAGATATCGGGCAAGTCAACCTCCCGCGTTCCCTTCGTCAGATGCTGAAGGTTTGCCATGATGATCTTCCCGATTCGGTCGTACTCTTCGGCACGCGAGACATTGGTAAGCTGCTCGCGCTGCAACCGAAGGGAGCGCCGTGTGCGCTCCAGTTCGCTCTTCAGTCCCGTTGTGAGCCGCTCTTTTTCGGACTCGCGGGGAGTCGCCCTGAATGAGTCACGGACAAAATCCATGACGGCATCGTTCATGCCGGAGTATTCCTTCTTCGAGGAGCCGGAAAGGTGTTGGAGCGTGATGATCGAGAGAATCTTGCGTTCAGCACCTCGGGCATAGATCGTCGGCCGGGGATGATTGGTTTCGTCCAACACGTGGCCGATTTCATCCCTCAGGTTTTCGGCATCTTCGACGGTGAACGAATCGGCATGCGCATGCTCGCTCAGGCGTGCACGATGAAGCACCTCACGCGCATAGGTGGAACCGAACTGCGGCATGAACGACTTCAGGGCAGAAAATACTGTCTCGCTACCGTGGTCTGCGATCAGCCGGCAAAACGCTTCCGGTGAGGGGAGATCCTCCCGGGCAGAAGGAGCAGTTGCTACTTCAGAGGGTTTCCCCGCGAGGGATTTGTTATTCTTAAATGCCTGCAGAATGATTCCGGCGGAGTTGACGAGCAGAACATTCGAGCCGGCAGTATTATAGAGTTGACAGTGCAGCGTCTTGCTGTTTGTCAGGACGATGCTCACAAGGCGATCGTGCCGATGAATCTGGATTGCGTCAATGCTCGACCCGATTATCTCCTCGAACAGATCCACAGAGTTCTTCCTCGCGCGGTCGAATTGTTCGCGAACAAACAGGTAATTCAATGTGGGGTTGACTGAGATGCAGAGGAACCAGTGTGCGGGTGCCGAGCCATGTATTGTCTGTGAGAGCGCCAGTACCAATTCATTCTTTTGCTGCGAAAAGATGGCTTCAATTTTCGCCCCCCTTAGAAGACCATCCAGCTCCCTGGTTAATGCCAGCAGGGTAAAATAGTGGGTGACCATCGAGTGACCGAAGTGGAAATTGTCAACAATATATCCAAATTTCGCCTCATTCTCAACGAGAACCCATTTTCAGTGTTGATAACGTGTCAATAACCGGCTGACAAAATGTCGAAAGGTTTTGCTTGACGGGGGAAGTAATATTTCGTACCTTGATTGGGGGATTTCCTTCAAAAACTGCAATTTTTCGATGATTTTAAGCATGACGGGATATGGCCGCGGAGAAGCCAGCGGAGACGGCATTACCGCGGTTGCAGAAGTCCGGAGTGTTAACAGCCGCTTCCTGGAGGTCTCTTCGCGGCTTCCCAGGATGATTGGCCTAAGGGAACCGGATGTGAGAGATCTCCTGCGGACAAGGTTCTCTCGAGGCAAGGTGAGCGTCGTAATCGCTGTAGAACATGACAGCGAGGGAGACATCCCTCTTGGTATAAACATCCCTGCCGCAAAGGAGTACTATAAACTCCTCAACACCCTCCGCAAAGCGGTTAAGATACAGGAGAAGATCTCGCTCGACCACTTGCTCAAGTTTTCTGAGATACTTGAAGTGGACGAGCAGTTGAAGCAGGACGACCAAGTCTGGGCAGTGGCTCAGCGGGCGCTTCGCGTGGCTATCGACGAGGCAGCCAACATGCGCATGCGTGAGGGGGAGGAACTGAAGAGAGACTTGTTCAAGCGGGTCAACGGATTCGGTCAGTGGATCCAGAGAATAGAAGAGATTTCCCAGACACGTTCGCAGCAGGAGATGACGCGTCTGCGCGACCGCATCGCTGAACTCGTACGCGATCCAGCCATCCTCAACGAACAGCGTCTTGAGCTGGAAATTGCAATACTGGCTGACCGGCTCGATGTCACAGAAGAGTGTGTACGATTCCGGAGCCATGTGAAATTTTTCCTGGAAGCCGCGGATTCATCCGAGGCGGCAGGCAGAAAGCTCAACTTTCTCATACAGGAAATGAACCGCGAAGCCAATACGGTCGGCTCGAAGTCAAGCGACGTTGAAATTGCGCATATTGTCGTCGGAATAAAGGAAGAGTTGGAAAAGGTCCGGGAACAACTGCAGAACATTGAGTGACCAATGCATCGAGCAGGATGCCTCCCGCCCATGATGCATTGTCGACGAGGGATGCATGTCCTCGCCTAGACTTTTTGTACTTTCTGCTCCCAGCGGGAGCGGGAAGACGACAATCGCAAGAGAAATCCTGAAACGCCATCCCGAGATTCACTTCTCGGTATCTGCAACAACTCGCGCGAAGCGAGGCAAGGAAATTGACGGCATCGACTATTTTTTCGTCGACGCGGAGGAGTTCAAGCGGAGAATCCGAGACCATGAGCTGATCGAATGGGAAGAAATTTACGGCGATTACTACGGTTCGCCACGCTCTGAAGTCGACAATTCGTTTCGCGATGGGAAATCGGTCTTGTTCGACATCGACGTGAAAGGGGCGCTGGCCATCAAGAAACAATATCCCCGCGACGCGGTGTTAATTTTCATAGAGCCGCCGAGCATGGAGATCCTCATCCGGCGACTGACAGACCGGAAGACCGAGGACGAGGCAAAGATCAGGAAGCGGCTCGAGCGGACGCAGATGGAGCTGGAGATGGGGAAAGAATTCGAGTTTCATGTACTCAACGATACCCTGCAAACTGCGGTGGACAACGTTGACGCCATTGTCCGGAAAATGCTCACGGCCGGAAACCCGGCGGTACGGGTCTGATGAATTTAATTACCATACTATTCACAAGGAAGGATACGCAGTAATGCCACTGAAACCGATTGACATTGAAGAGATGACGGGGAAGGCCTCGAACATCTATGAGGCGATCATCGTGCTTTCAAAACGTGCGCGACAGATCAATGAGGAGATGAAGATCGAATTCAATCAGCGGATCGAAATGCTCCAGTCGCGGGTGTTTGAACCCGAAGAAGAAACTGAGCAGCCACAGACGAACCCTGACCAGATTCTTGTCGCGCGCGAGTTCGAAGCCCGCCCGAAGCCGCCAGAAGTAGCGATCGATGAATTGATGGATGACAAGGTCGGCTACCGCTACAAAGAGGAAGAGCCGCCTCCTCCGGCGCTCTGAACGTTGACGGAGTTCTTCTGATGCTTAAAGGCAAGAACATCCTTCTCGGTATCACCGGTGGCATTGCAGCGTATAAAACACCTCTGCTTGTCCGCGCCATCAGGAAGGCAGGCGGCAGCATACGGGCCGTACTGTCCGAATCTGCGAAGGAGTTTGTGACGCCGATGACCCTTGCAACCCTCACGGGCGGAGAAGTCATCATCGGGACATTTCCGAAAGAATCGGAGAATACTCTGACCTCCGGGACCTGGCACATCACGCTATCGCAGTGGGCAGACGTACTGTTGATTGCTCCTGCCACGGCAAACACGATCGCGAAGCTCGCCCACGGTTACGCCGACAATGCCGTAACAACGCTTGCTCTGGCTGTCCGCTGCCCCGTGGTGGTTTCTCCGGCAATGGACACGGACATGCTGGAACACCCGGCAACAGAAGCAAACCTCACGGCTCTGCGTGAGCAGGGGTACGTTGTATTGCCCCCTGCCGCAGGTGAGCTTGCGAGCGGTCTGGTAGGTCCGGGACGTCTGCCTGAGATGCGTTCGATCGTAAAGGCGCTGGAAGAAGTGCTTGCGTTCAGCAGGCACGATTTGCGCGGCAAAAAGATTGTGGTATCGGCAGGGCCCACGCATGAGGCGATCGACCCGGTGCGCTACATCGGCAATCGCTCATCGGGAAAGATGGGATTTGCCATCGCCCGCGCCGCCTCTCTCCGGGGCGCCGAAGTGACGCTTGTGAGCGGGCCGGTAGCACTGTCCACCCCCCGCGGGGTGAAGCGCATCGACGTTGAATCCGCCGAGCAAATGTATCAGGGAGTCGTGAAGGAAGCAAAGAAATCTGATGTTGTCATCATGGCTGCTGCAGTTGCAGATTTCACTCCGAAGGTCGTCGTACACCGCAAGATAAAGAAACAGCAATTCCAGCGACAGCCAATGACGTTGGAACTAAAGAAAACAAAAGACATCCTCCAGCATCTCTCGGAGACGAAGCCCCGCAACATCCTTGTCGGATTCTCGCTGGAAACTGACAGGGACATCTATCACGCAAG
>DATJQB010000141.1:0-6278 GCA_035506075.1 Bacteroidota bacterium
ACATCGGTCTAGTCGATATGCGGTTCACCCGGCAACCCCGTGTCATTGCCGAAATCGTCATAGCCCGACGTCGGTTTGCCATCCCCTTCACCGAAGTCTCCGGTGTTCGCGATCCCGTCCCGGCCTACATCATCGAAATCAATGAGCCAGTTGCGGTTGTTGTCGATCCTGTCGTCCCTCCGCTCATCGATCATGCTGTACGGGCTCGTGCCAAGATTACTGATGAAATCCATGTGCCGGACAGGTCTAAGCACATCAATAAGCGTCGTCGGCGGAACAGTTCTGGTTCTCTTGATCTGCCGGTAGTGCAGATAATAGTTCTCGTCGATCAAGCCGTTGAAGTTGTTGTCCACACCGTCGTAGGCGTTCGGGTTCACAAACTCATTGCCCTGAACATCACGGATGATGTTACCTTCGGCGACTTTTGTTTTTCCCGGCCGAAGCAGGACTGTGAGTCCCCTCGTGTAGACCGTCACGGTGTCAACATTCGGCACAGTGTAGAGATACCGGGAAAAATCGTCACGGATGAGGACAATCTTCATGCCGGGGACGATCAACGTCGAATCGAAACTCGTTTGAGTGAAGTACGGTGCTCCAGCGGCGAACAACGAAGAGTCCGCGTCTCCGTCGTTGTCGATGCCGTCGAATGGGTTTCCCGGGCTTTCAAGGAACGCATAACCAACCATCCCAACCGGCCCGACCCACAGCGGATTGCGACTGTTGTCCCGCGGATAGTCGCCCGTATAGGTGATATTCGTGGAGACATCATAGAACGACCAGTCGTCGTCGTACTCTCCCGGATTGTCATCACAGCCTGTAACACCGATGTACGTGCCGACGAGCATCCCGAACACTGCCTTGTTGTAGTTTGCAGTGCCCGTATTCGTAATTTCGTACAGCCAGAAAATATTGTCCTTGGCGAGGAATTGCGACCATTGCATTCCCCGGACTTTCATGACGAGACCCATCCCGTTCCGTGATGGGTTGCGTGAGTCGGGTTTGAACGCAACCTTGAACGTGTTGTTCGTGGCGACGTTGAACCGCTCGTCGTTGTTGTCATCCATCACGAAATAACTTTCCTGGTCGGCATTAATCCTCTTGCCGAAATAACCGTTCCATGAACCCTTCCAGCCCGGATCGCTCGGATCGCTCAGCTTGTCGGGCCACGAGACCGGCCATGAGTTCCTGTCTGTGCTCATGGCGATTTTCTGCTGGTTCACATTCAGGTAGCCGGCTACGGGCTCGAACGTCCACGATTTTCCTGTCGTGGGATCCTGGTCCTGAAGCTGCGTCGGCCTGTCCACCGGGCAGGTTGCGACAGAATGGAAGGTGACCCCATTCCACTGCACTTCTGCGCCGACAAACGGACTCACATCGCCCAGATAACCGTCATTGTCGTTCTTCCAGGCCCCACGGGGTCCCCCACTGCATGGCTGGCCGATGACACCCCAGTTGCCAAACACAGTCCGCACCTGGTTTCCATTGTGCACAGCCGTACGACGGTATTCACGGCCGCTCTGGCTCCAGGCTGGAACGACTGCCGCGGCAAGCAGGACGATGATGAAGAGCCATGCCGGCCGATACCCGACGCTCGAATTCCCCGCATGCCTGGTTTTCTTCTCACGGCGCACGATTGAGATTTGTCCTTCTTCTTTCGTATTCGGTTTTGTCATTGCTGTACTCGTTGTGACCTCATGATATGTTCGCTCTGAACGCTTCTCAGAATTCCATGTTCACGCCAAACTCAAACCGGCGCGGTTCAGAATAGTACGTTGGGATCCGATACCACGCTTCCACGGTGTTGACAGCCTGCAGAGGATTCGTCTTGAGCGTCCGCGCCTCGTCGGTCGTGAAGCCTGCCCGGCCGGTGTCGTCAAATACGCCCACCTCGTTTCGAGTGTCGAGCAGATTGAACACACGGAGGAAGATCACGAAACGGAGCGGCTCGAAGTCGACAGCGTAGAACGCCTGGCCGTCTATATTAAGGAACTGCGGCTTGGTCTGGCTGTTGGTGAGAAGCGATGTGATGTCGGTCGATCGCCGGGGAGTATACGGGGTGCCGGTCCCATATTGACCGATGAAGCTCGTTCCCCAATGACTCGCGTTATACGAAAAGGTCGCGTTGAGCGTGTGCCGCTGATCCCAACCGAGCGGGACAAGCTGCACTTCCGGCAGGGCGCCCGACGTGACCGCGTTGCGGGCTTCCGTCGGATCCGAGGCGCTACCGCGGGCAACCTGATAGGTGTAGTCCGCCGTCGCGGAGAACCCGCCAACAAATTTTTTCGTGAGCGAAACAACGATCCCTTTCACGAAACCGAAGTCGCTGTTAACATACTTGCTGTAGCTCGCCGATCCTCCAAACACAAGAATCTCGTCCGCCCGCGTTCCCGTCAGATTCCGGATGTCGCGGATGTAGGCGGTCATATCTACTGCAAGATCTTCGGTGAGCTGCTGACTGACGCCGAGCTCCGCGTTGGTCGTTTGCTCAGGAGCGAGATCGGCATTGCCTATAAGCCCCTGGTTCCCTGTTCCAAGACCCAGCTTGAAGTCGGGATTCTGATAAAGATATTCGAATCTCGGCACCTGGAAGAAATGTCCATAAGAAAAATGGACAACCCCTCGTTCTGTGATCGGGAAGGCCGCCCCAAATCGCGGACTCACCTGAAATTTCGTGGATGCTTTCTTATACCAGTATGCGCGGCGGTCGGCGACAGTCTTCGTCGCCTCTCCTGGGTCCTGGATTCCATTCCCATTTGCGTCGTCGAACCGGTTGTTCGGCTTGATCGGATTGTAGATGCTTGGATCCGACGGATCGGCAAGAACGACACCATCGGGCGAGAAGTAGTCGAACCTCACGCCGATATTGATGATGAGGTCCTTGAATTCCATTTTGTCCTGTGCATAACCCGAAAATTCAATCGGGCGGTGCGTGTAAATGTCGTGATACTGCGAGGAGATGTCTGGAATTTTTGTGGAAATGAACGGGTTGCCGGAAGCGAGATTGATATCGGTTTCTGAGTCGATGGGCTGCAGGGTCATGCTTTCGTAGAACACCTTATGATGCCGGTACTCAACGCCAAGCTTGATGAGGTTCGACTGGCTGATCTGACTCGAGAGGTCGATTTTCACGAGCGCTGTCTGTGTCGAGCGCTGGAACCGGTTCAGATCCGTCCCTCCCGTCTGGAAGCTGAATCCGTCGAGTGGAATCGCTACCTTTGGATGCACATAGCGGGGATCGTACGGGTTCTCATAGAGATAGTATTTGAAATCCTTGTCGAAGTACGACGCTCCAATCGTATAGAATGTATTGGCGCTCAACGTGTGCGATAGCTGGAAGATCTGGGTCGAGCTGACGGTGTAATTCTTCCCCTTTCCATCCGGATCGTACAGATACATTCGATCGTACGCCTGAGCGACGTTGTTGTCGTAGATGATGTTGTAACTCGCCTTGAGCGTCGGGCTTATGTGCCAGGTGAGCTTCCCCTGTCCGTACTTCCGTTCGCTCGAGTTCATTGGGACGGTGGCTCCATCTCCGATTCCGGAGGGATCCCTGGAAAGGTGGAGCGCACCAGTGCTGTCCGTGTAGGCAATGTTCTGGGGGTTATACTTCCTGGTGCCGTTCAGGTACCCCCCGAAATGAATGAACCTTCCGTTGGCGAAGAATGTCAGATTATCGCCGAAAACCGGACCGCTGATGTTCCCTTCAAAGTTCCGGATTGCTGTCGGATCGAATTTGTTGATGCCGGGGAACAAGACCTTGTCAGCACTTTGATAGTCGCCGCCATAGATGCTGAGAGAGCCTGTGTATTTCTTCCCTCCTTCCCGGGTAGCAATGTTGACAATTCCGGACATCGCCTGGCCGTATTCCGCATTAAACGCGCCTGAAACAAGCTGTACTTCCTGCACGAGGTTCTTGTTAACCTCCACCACTTCGCTGCCATCATACACATCCGTCACAGGGACACCGTCGATCCAGTAGGCAACTTCTCCGCTGCGGCCACCGCGCAAGCTTCCGGCGACAAAACCGGCCTGCAAGGAAAGCACCTGCGAGAATTCATTCACGGGGAGCGCGTTCAGTTGGTCGCGGCCAATGACTGCCGTCTTGGCGGTCTCATCTTTCTGAACGAGCGGGCGTTCCGCAATAATGACAACCTCTTGCCCGAGCTCAAGCACAGTTTCGGAGAGCTGTACATCGATTGTCGTCGTAAGGTCGATATTGACCTTCACGTCCTTGAACTTGGTCGGTGTATATCCGACCAGCGTCACGTTCAGGACGTACGTTCCCGGCGGCACGTTGAGGATATTATAGTGACCGTCAAGATCCGTCGCCGCCCCCATCGTTGTGCCTTCGAGCACAACATTGCACCCGATCAGCGGCTCGCCGGTTTTCTTATCCTTGACAGTCCCTGCTATCTTGCCATTTGTTCCGGCATGCAGTCCAACCGTTCCCGCGAGAACTGTGAGAACGATCGCCAGGGAGAGAGTATTCACAAATCGTTTCATTGATGTGCCTGACCTCTTATTTGGTTCCTTTGAATCTTCACGACACAGTGTTCTGATGTGTGTCAGCTGACTCCAAAAAGTTATGCGGCTGTCTCGTTTGCCATGGACATCCGGGAATCCAGGCTCTCGGAGGTCTTTCGTACAATCAGTTTCGGGACAAACATCGTGTGCACTGGCTCCCGGTTCGGTGCTTCGAGACGGGCGAGAAGAACATCCGCGGCGAGAACCCCCATTTCGAACATCGGTTGACGCATCGTCGTAAGACCCAAATGGCTCGCCAGTTCGATGTCGTCAAATCCGACGAGCGAGATGTCATCCGGGCAGCGAAGCCCCGCTTCACCCAAGGCAGCGATGGCGCCCGCGGCCTGAATATCGCTTGAGACAAAAATCGCGCTCGGCATCTTCTTGCCAAGCCTGATGAACTGGTTCATGACTTCATACCCTGCTTCGCGTGTGAATCCGTCAAGCCTGGGAGACGTACTACTTTTGATGAGCGATCCGTCGATTGGCAGGTCGGCATCCTCCATCGCCTTTTTGTACCCGCGGAGGCGTTCCTTGGCAGGGACACTCTCCAGATTTGCGTTGAGCATCCCGATGCGCCGGTGGCCGGAAGCGATGAGGTGATTCGTGGCGACGTATGCCCCCTGCTGATTGTCGACCGCGAGCGAATCGAATTCCTTGTGATAGGCATCGACGAGGACAAACGGAGTCCTGTTGTGCAGGTGCTCCTGGACAAACTTGTCGGGCATGCGCATGGAAAAGAACAGAATCCCGTCCACCCTGTTGCGCTGGATATTATGCCTGAGAGATTCCTCAACCTGGTCGGGGTGGTTGACGCCGACGAGCAACAAATCGCAATCGAGCTCGCTGAGTTTCGACTGCACCCCCTGGAGGATCTCCATGAAAAAGAAGGTCGTGAAGAACGGGATCACAGCCATGATCGAATTCGTCCGCTTGCGTGCAAGGCCGCGCGCATACGGGTGAGGTCGATAGCTGAGACGATTAGCGACGCGAAGGACTCGCTCTCTGGTTTCCTTTGAAACGCTGGGGTGGTCGTTGAAAACCCTGGAAACAGTACCGATGCCTACCTTCGCCTCGCGAGCGATATCATAGATTGTCGGGGGCAAGAACTGATTTTTGTGGAAGGGCTTCCACAAATTTAGAGATTAATCCGCGAGAGTCAAGCAAAAAAAGGAATTTCCACTTCACCGGTTACTCAGATTTCCAACAGGAAGCCCCACTCGAGTCACACCAGGTCCGTCCCAGAGCACCGCACGAATTGAGAGATCTCAATCCCGGATACAAGCGACCACGTGCCATCGGATCTCCCAAACCTGAAACGTGTCACCTCGATAGTACGCCTGAGAGGGAGAAACGGGACGGGGAATTCGCACTCCAAGAGACCGCTCAATCAGCGTCTTCACACGCTCTGGAAACACGTCGATCGTTCCCACACTAAATAGAGAAGCCGCCATCTTCGAAAGTGCGGGATGCTGTACGAAACAACATCTAATAGCAAGAAGACTCCCCACCTCAATCCAATCGGAAACCCTTGTCTGGTTCGCGATCCCGTGAGTAGTTCTTCCTGAGCCAATTCGACGCGGCCACAGCTGATCGGTGACAGTCCGACTGTAGTGCGGCGAGAATCTTCCATGGCAGGAACGATCTGTGAAAGGAGTGAAGAGGGCCAGGACGTGCAAACAACCGGCGCAAATTCAAACTCCTTTTTATATGGCATTCCGATGCTCGTACCGCTTTTTCCAACACGTTGCCAC
>DATJQB010000142.1:0-6366 GCA_035506075.1 Bacteroidota bacterium
ATCTGGAAGACGTTGGGGTTGTCCCAGCCTTCGCGTAGTGCCGAGTGACTGAAGATGAATCGTAGAGGTTCCTCGGTCGAGAGAAGGCGTTCTTTGTCTTTCATGATCAGGTTATAAACGTCGTCATCCGCCAGCGTCTCGCCGTTGGTATCCTTCAGAATGCCTTTCTTGTCGCGGGCGAAATAGCCGTTATGGAGGCTTTTGACTGGCAGCTTCAACCATTCGAGGGAGCTAAACCGAACGTCTTTTGCGAAGTGTGCCAGTGCCTCCTCGAATTCCTGAGCGAACTTGCCTACTACAGGCTGATCTGACTCGTCGTAACCACGATAGTTAGCCACACGGTCGATGAAAAAAAGGCTCAGTACTTTCAAGCCGAGGTTACGCACCTGAATCTCTTTCGAGAGGTGCTTCTCGACCGTCTTTCGAATCTGAGCTTTCCACACGTCTTCCCTCATCCCGCCTTGTTCTTCGCCCAGCCGGAGTGTCAATCCTCCATTGAATTTGACGAATTCAGCACCCGGCGTCCCGTCGATTTCGGTGACCACAAATCCGTCTTTGTACTGTGCCCGGTTCTCGGATAGCTCATAGAGATCGTGTTCGTTCTTCACCGTGACGGATTTCTCTTTCGCACCATTGGGGGTCTGAACCTGAATGCGCAGCTTGGCTTTGATCCCGTTCTTGATGTCGATCTTTTCAACACGGATGAAGGCGTCATTCATCGAGCCAGAAGTGATAGCGCTATCTACAACGATCTGCTTTACCAAATGCAATCCAAATGCCCGAATCGGATCGAGCCGGTAAACCAAGTTGTACGGGTTGCGGTGGGTCGCGGAATAACGGAAAGTACAAAGCGGATTCAAAGCCTTGATGGCTTCCTGCGACTTCTCAGTGTTATCCACACTCTGCGGCTCATCAATGATCACGATAGGCGTCGTGGATTGGATGAACTCGATGGGGCGCACACCGTTGGTCTGGTCTCGATCCTGATAAATGACGTTGCTCTTGTGCTCTTCTTCCGTACCAGTGAAATTCTTCCGAAAGGCGTCGATGTTGATGACAAGAATCTGAATCGTATTGCTGGATGCAAACTGGCGCAGTCGGTTAGCCTTCTTTGCATCGTAGACGAAGGACTCGAACTCAATGTTGTTGTACAGCGCCTTGAAGTGCTCTCGCGTGATCTCGATATTCTTGAGGACGCCCTCGCGGATCGCCACGCTTGGAACAACAATGATGAACTTCTTGAAACCATAGCGACGGGAAAGCTCGAAGATCGTACGCAGGTAGACGTAAGTCTTCCCGGTTCCAGTCTCCATCTCGACGGAAAAATGTAAGCATGGACGCCCTAATTGTCCAGCCGATCCGGGGATCGCCCAAGATTCCAGTGCCGCATCGGGATCGGGAACCTCAATATCATTCCGAGCTTGAACCTCGCGAACGTTCCTACGTAGCTCATCGGTAGAAATTGCCAGTCGATTGGCGACGCCAATCTCGGTTTGAACCTGCCCTTCGAATAGTCCAGTCCCCTTCCCCGTTTGAACAACAGCGAACTCAGGCTCTTCGAGCGGCTGACCATCGAAGATGTCCACTACCGATGCCACCGCGTCAATTTGATACCCCTGTTGGGCGTCGAACTGGATTTTCATTGCGTGACCTAGACCGTCCTGAAGCTAGTGACACCCTTACTCTTCATGATTTGGACAGCATTTGTCTTAAGCTGGTCGTTTCCCGCAAATCCCTCATCAAGACAGATGACTCGCCATGGTTTTCTCGCGGCGATGTCCTTAATCGCCTCCGTCGTAAGAGCCTTATCAAGGCAGATCAGCATCTCACCGTTCGACACACTGTAGACCCTCGTGCCTTCCAGTACGATGGGTTCTATTTTTGTTGACAGTGGGAATCCGCTCTTCAGCAAGAGTTCATAAAGGACGTCTTCTGCTTGCCGACCCGCCACCATGTGATCAATATGAAGCTCAAGCTGTCCAGCCAAAGCTGCTTCGTGAGTATGGTCGGGGGCGGACGTAATTGCTGGTGATTGCCATACTCTGAAGCATGATGTCGAGAGCTTAAAGACCCGAAAACCCCGATCTTGCTTTGCTCGCTCCTGAATGTCCAGCTTGCCTTGCTCTTCCGCATCCACCTTCTTTAGAACTCTGCGAACGCGTTCCTTTGTAATTTCAGCAATCGTGGCGAAATCCGTTCGTCCCGTTCGTTCTGGCAGTTGTACGAGAATGAATCTCCGGTTGCCGCCATCTTCACGGTTCTGATCAATGACAGCGTGTCCAGTCGTCCCAGACCCAGCAAAGAAATCGAGGACAAAATCGGAGCCTGCTTTATCTGTGGCGATTTGAAGCATTTTCTTTACGAGTCGTACCGGTTTCGGCGTATCAAAAACGTCCGTGGCATCTGGGAAAAGAGCTATGACCTCCCTACTCGACTCTTGGTTGTCACCAACATCTTCTCTCGTCCACCAAGTAGAGGGAACGATTCCGCCCTGCACTTCGGATAGAAAGTTCTTCACGCGGGGCATTGCCTTTCCGTTAGTTCCCCACCAAATTCTGTTCTCGCGCAGGTTGACTTCTGTGACGTTGCGTTCAACACCCCAAACCCGCTGCTTAGAGGGCCATACCTCCTCGCCAGTGTTGGGATTTGTGATCGGGTAATAGAGATTGGGGCGTTCTTCCGACGTTTTGTTACACGTGTAGTCCGATGATGTCCACACGCCTCGTGGATCATTATCTGGATTACTGTACCTCGCATCTTGTGATTCCGTGCGGGGAAGCAAATTGCGAACCCAACCGCTAGTCTCATTCTTGGCATGACGACAGTGCTTGGCGTAGGCAAGTACGTAGTCATGCATGTCTGAAAAATTAGTTGCATCGTTCTGGGGCGACTGTTTCTTTTGCCAGACAATCTGAGCAACGAAATTGTCTTCTCCGAAGATTTCGTTGCAAATCTTCTTAAGGTTGTCTTGCTCTCCGTCGTCGATTGTGATGAAGATGATCCCGTCTTCGCGTAAGAGGTTCCGAGCAAGGTATAGCCGTGGGTACAGCATATTGATCCACTTCGAGTGGAAGCGCCCATCAGCCTCGGTATTTGTGGAGAACTTGCGCCCCTCACTGTCCACTTGACCCGTATATTCCAAATAGGTCTGCAAACTTTCCGTGTAGTTATCGGGATAGATGAAGTCGGAACCCGTGTTGTACGGCGGATCAATGAAGATCAGCTTGATCTTGCCGAGATACGCCTTCTGCAATAGCTTCAGCACCTCTAGATTGTCGCCCTCGATTATTGCGTTCTCCGACTTGTCAAACTCGATGCTCTCTTCTCGGCAGGGGAGGAGCGTGCCGAGGCTAGGACTCTGAACAGCTTTGAAGCAGTCCGCCTTCCCCGACCAGTTCATTCCATAGCGTTCTTTCCCCGGATCAACAGTCTCCCCTAGCACACGCTTCAATCGGTCAAAGTCAACCTTGCCACCCTCTGTACGAATCTCTGGGAAAAGGCGCACAATTTCACTCTGTTTATCACTGATGATGTCGTGAGACCGCAAATCCAACCGTTCAGGCTGCTCGGTCGGCGACGCGGGTTGTGCAGCACTGCTCTCAATGTGCGGATCGGTCATTGGAATTCACCCTAATTCAAATGCCAGCGAATCAGAAACAACTCTTCTTGCCGGGTCTGTTGCTTGAGCCGCTGGCTGATCTCATCCAACAGAGTATCTTTCTTCACCTCTACTTGCTGCGCAGCATCGTCGTACTCGCGCCATGCGGCATTCCGCTTCTCTTCTAATTGGCGCACTTTGCGTTGCAATTCAAGTTTTGTGGGAAGATTGGGGGCGCTCCGCGCCTCTTTCCGCGTCTCTTTGATTGCCAGATCAAGATCGTCCAGCGTGGATTTCAGGGACTTACGATGATCCTCTGCCCAACGATCCAGCTTGTCCATCTCGATTTCGAAGAACGCCCCATTTCGCTCAGTCAGCTTTGCAGCGGTGTCGTCCTGTTGAAGCCGCAGCGACTCATCCAGTTTGGCACGGAGATGTTCGGATACGGAAGGGCACGATGACGGCTCTTCTGCTGCGCCAATGGAGAAGAATCTGCGGCATTGTTCGGGATCGACCGAAGTCCCATCGTCACAAACGCCGCCTAAAAATACGAAATCTTCTGTTTCGAGCGCCGTGACCGTTTGGGAGATGACACGCATGAACCCGCTCTTCCCGACCAGCGGCTCAAGTATGGAGATTTTTTTGCCGGAATGAGAATAATCGAACTTAAGCGCCTTCGAGTCCGGGGCGAAGGCTTTGCATCGCTCGATGATCTTCTGAGCGAGGGGATGCCCCAAGCGGTATAGGTTGGCGTCTTCGACGTTCTTCCCGCTCCGGTACGGGCCGGGGTGAATCTGCTCGCCGGGAAAGGGGTTCTGTATGAGCGTGAATCCTGCTTCTCCGTCCTCGAACTTGGCGTAGGGCTGAAGATAGAAACGCGTCAGTTCCCAGAGCCACTGATCGAACTTGGTTTTGACCTCGTTGCTCTCGCGGTCATTGACCCGGAGTTTCTCATGAACCTCTTCATCGAAGTTTTCAAGGAGCTTCTGGCGAGTCTGCTTTATGCGCTCGTCGATCTGGATTTCCATCTCCTGTTGTAGCTGGTCGAAATTCAACTGGATTTGCTCCTCAGTTCGGCATTTCTGATAAATGTCACTGATCCGCTTTTCGAAGTCGATTCCTGAGCCGATGCTGCCTAGTACTTCATCGCTTGCCCCAAAAACGCCGCTGAACAGCTTGAACTTTTCGTCCAGAAGCTGATAGACGCGCTGGTCGGCAGCGTTTTTCTTGTTAAGGAAATTCACCACCACCACGTCGTGCTTTTGACCGTAGCGATGACAGCGTCCGATGCGTTGCTCAATGCGTTGAGGATTCCATGGCAGGTCGTAATTGATGACCAACGAGCAGAACTGAAGATTGATCCCCTCTGCGGCAGCTTCGGTGGCGATCATGATAGTCGCTTCATCACGGAAATACTCAACCAACGCAGCCCGCATGTCGGCGGTCTTGGAACCCGTGATGTGATCTGTGCCTTCATGCTTCTTCAGCCAGTTCTGATAGATTTCCTTGGATTTCGGATCGTTATTTGAACCGTTGAAAAGGACAACCTTGCCTTGGTAGCGGGATATTTCTTCGAGGATAGAGCGGACGTACTCCTGAGTCCGGGTAGACTCGGTGAAGATGATCGCCTTCTCCTTGCCGCCCTTGCTCTTTGCCTCCGCTAGACCACGCTTCAGCGCGGTCTGAAGTCTCTCGCCCTTCGAGTTTTTGGCAATCGAATTCGCGAGTTCCGTAAATAGCCGAAGAGACTGAATTTCCTCTGCTACCTTTTCCAACTCTTCCGGGCTGAGCACCCGTGGATCGGACTTCTTGTCACCATCGCTTTCCTCTTCCTCCTCTTCCCACTCATCTTCCATCTCCTCGAAACTTTCAAAGGTCTCCGCGACCTCTTGGGGCGGCTCCACAACGGGCTTCTGTGACTCAGTGGCTTTTTCGAGCTTGTCAGCCAATCCCTTCAGTGTTCCCGCAATCGCAAATGTCGATGAAGCCAAGAGCCGTCTGAGAATAAGGGTCATCAACTGGCGTTGACTCGCCGGAAGAGCATAGAGGTTTTGCCGTTGCAGGTAGTCCGAGACGAGATTGTAGAGCTTCTGTTCCGGCTCGCTGGGAATAAACTCTTCCACCAATGCAATGCGGTTCGTAAACGGGATGTATTCAAGCACCTGACGCCTGAGTGTCCGTTGGCAAATCGGCTTCAGACGCTCCCGTAGGGACTGAAAATCACCATCCGTGTCCATCCTAGAGAACTGGCTGCGGAAGCTCTTTATGTCTCCGAAGATGTGCTCGTCAATGATGCTGACCAAGCCGAAGAGTTCGAGCAGTGAGTTCTGAAGCGGCGTGGCGGTTAGAAGCAGCTTGTCGAATGGGGCAAGAGCACCCTTGAGGGCGTTGCCGATCTTGTTAGAGGGTTTGTAGACGTTTCGAAGCCGATGAGCCTCATCAATGACTGCAAGGTTCCATGCCAACTGTCGAATGTATGGTTCCTTAGAGCGAGCGAACTGGTAGGAGCAGATGACGATCTCGGAGCGGTCGAACGGGTTCAGGTTCCCCGCTCGAATCTGCTCGTTGAAGGTCTTGGTTTCCAACAGCACAGAGGGCAGGAAGAACTTGTCCGAAAGCTCCTGATGCCACTGTTTCCGCAAACTCGCCGGAACGATGATGAGAATCTTCCGCTTCCGTTCAGCCCATCGCTGGGACAGGAGGATGCCAGCCTCGATTGTCTTTCCGAGTCCCACTTCGTCAGCGAGGATCGCCCCTTTCGATAATGG
>DATJQB010000143.1:0-17928 GCA_035506075.1 Bacteroidota bacterium
CCGGACTGGCGACACATGGTGCATCTATCCGATGTACGATTGGGCGCATGGACAAAGCGATTCCATCGAACGCATAACACATTCAATCTGCACGCTGGAGTTTGAAGAGCACCGCCCCCTGTACAATTGGTTTGTCTCTGAATTAGGGATCTTTCCGCCACGCCAGATCGAGTTCGCCCGGCTGGGTCTTACCTATACCGTGATGAGCAAACGGATCTTCCTGAAGCTCGTTGAGGAAAGGTACGTCAGCGGCTGGAATGATCCGCTCATGCCGACAATCTCGGGATTGCGCCGACGCGGGTACACTCCGGAGTCGATCCGGCTCTTTGCCGATCGCATCGGCGTCACGAAGAGCAACAGTACTGTGGATTTCGCTCAGCTCGAAGATTGTGTGAGGGAGGATCTGAACAAGCGGTCACGGCGCGTGATGGCGGTCCTGAAGCCGATCAAATTGGTACTCCAAAACTACCCGGACGACATGGTCGAGGAACTGGAGGCAGTGAACAATCCAGAAGACCCGGAAGCCGGGTCCCGCAAGGTCCCGTTTTCCAAGGTGCTGTATATCGAACAGGATGATTTCATGGAGAATCCGCCGAAGAAGTACTTCCGCCTGTCTCCCGGCACAGAAGTGCGGCTGCGATATGCATACATCATCAAATGCGAGAGTGTTGTGAAGGATGACTCCGGCCGGATTGTCGAACTGCGATGCTCGTATGACCCCGAGACAAAGAGTGGTTCGCTGCAAAGCGCCCGCAAGGTGAAGGGGACGATTCATTGGGTTTCAGCGGCACATGCCGTGGACGCGGAGGTTCGGTTATACGACCGGTTGTTCAACGTCGAAAACCCGGGTGGGGATGACTGGAGAGACCATATCAATCCTCTCGCTCTCGAGGTCCTCCGGGAGTGCAAGGTAGAGCCGGGACTTTCGAGCGCGCGGCCGCTGGACCGCTTTCAATTCGAGCGCCTTGGGTATTTCTGTGCCGACAGTGATTCGAAGGCCGATGCACTTGTGTTCAACCGCACCGTCACGTTGCGAGATACTTGGGCGAAGATCGCGAAGTCATGAGACGGCCGGCATGTGATTGTTTTTTGAGGTTTGGTTGTCTATATTCTGCGGCACTGAATCAGACTCTTCAAGCACATTGATGCATCTTGCGCGTGCCTCGAAAGAAGAAAATATCCGAAGATGTCATCCGGCTGCACAACGCCGTCTTCTATGCCTATCACGGCGTGCTGTCCGATGAGCAGACCCTCGGGGGAAAATTCGAAGTCGACGTGGACCTCCATGTGGATCTTGCCCGCGGGGCAAAGACGGATAGTCTCGACCGGACGGTCAACTACGAACGCGTCTACGATTCCATCAAGCAGCTTGTCCTCGGCAAGAAGTATCGTCTCATCGAGGCTCTTGCAGAGACGATTGCCGATGGTTTGCTTCGGCAGTTCAGGAAGGTGGAGAAAGTCGTCGTGAGGGTCCGGAAACCGAGCGCACCCGTCAAAGGGGTGATCGATCATGTGGAAGTTGAGATTGTGCGATCGAGGAAATGATGGCCCGCGTTTTTCTGTCGATCGGATCAAATCTCGATGATCGGTTGAGTTTTCTGCAGCAGGCGGTGGACGCGCTGTGTCAGGTGCCGGGGTTCAGGATCAAGTCCGTCTCATCTGTCTACGACACCGAACCGGTGGGGAAGAAGGATCAACCGCGGTTCCTGAACGCGGCTCTCGAAGTGGAGAGTGCCCTCTCGCCGGACAGCCTGATCGTCAACCTCAAACGCATTGAACGTCTTGTTGGCAGGACACCCAGTGTGAAATGGGGGCCGCGGGAGATCGACATCGATCTTATTTACGTCGGCGATCTCTTGATGTCAAGTCCGCTGTTGACGCTGCCGCATCCCGAGGCACAGCACCGCCGGTTCGTGCTGACGCCGTTGGCTGAGATTGCTCCGGATTTTGTCGACCCGAAGAACAACGAGACGCTCCAAACACTCCTCGCACACTGCGCTGATCCGTGTGAGGTCACGAAGTCCTCATTGAAAATTCACTGTTCAGCTGTGGAGAATTGATTGAAGGCTCCTTCTTCCGACATCCGCCACGTTGCCATTGAAGGTGTCATCGGCGCCGGCAAAACAACGCTCTCTCAGATGTTGTCGGACAGGCTGGGCGCACGGCTTGTCCTCGAGCGGTTCGAAGAGAATCCGTTCCTGCCGAATTTCTACGAGGATCCCGAGCACTACGCGTTTCAGACCCAGATCTTCTTCCTCCTCAGCCGCTACAAACAACAGCAGGAGTTGTTTCAGGCAGATCTGTTCCACGACTTTCTCATCTCCGATTACATCTTCGAGAAGGATAAGATCTTCGCCTACCTGACGCTCGCCGACGAAGAGCTGAAACTGTATGAAACGCTCCTGACAGCGATCGAACGGAATGTTCCCACTCCGGATCTGGTGGTGTACCTGCAGTGCAGCGTCGAACGGTTGATGACCAATATCCGCCACCGCGGCCGCAAGATGGAAGAGAATATCTCGGAAGAGTACATCCGGGATCTCAACGAGGCGTACAATTACTTCTTCTTTCGTTATAAGGCCACTCCACTTCTTATCGTCAAAGCGACCGACATCGATTTCGTCAACAACAAGGACGATTTCGAAGACCTCCTCGAGCAAATCCTCCGGCCGAACAAAGCACCGGTGGAATACTATAATCCGGTCAGGAGGAAATAACCTTGCTGCGCGGCTTCCTTCGTGTCCTGGCGTACTCGCTGGCTTTCTGGTTTGTCTACCGGGTGGTCGTTGGTGCATTTCGAAGCCTGACGCAGGATACGCAACGCAGACCTTCCGAACCGCAGCCGCCTCCGAGAGAGCCAAAATCAAGTCCGCCTCCCGACTACGGCGACGTCCGTGACGCCCGATTCAAAGATCTGCCCAAAGATCCTCCACAGTAGCGCCGAGCTTATTACGGACCCGCAGCCTCTTGTGGATCCTGCACCCGCGACCCGTGTGCTCCCCCCCGAAAAGTGTTTGAAGATATAGGTTTACTTCACTATATTACCCCGAGTTTTCGCATAATAAGGACGAAATAAGAGAATGAAACGCGTTTACATTCAAGACCTTGGCAATCATGTCGGTGAAGTCGTCCAGCTTCGTGGCTGGCTCTATCATAAGCGATCCAGTGGAAAGGTGCGGTTCCTGCTTCTCCGGGACGGTACCGGTGTGCTTCAGGGGGTGATGGTGAAGGGGGGCGTGAGCGAAGAAGTGTTTGGGAAGTTTGACGCTCTCACGCAGGAATCCTCATTCGCGATGACCGGCAAGATCCGGAAAGATGACCGGGCCCCTGGCGGATTTGAAATGGAAGTGAGTGATGTGCAGGTCATCGCCGTTGCGCATGAATATCCGATTACGCCGAAGGAACACGGCATCGAGTTTCTGGCAGACCGCCGTCATCTCTGGCTTCGCTCGTCGCGTCAGCACGCGATCATGCGTGTCCGGCACAGGATCATCAAGGCGATCCGCGATTTCTTCGACGGTCGTGGGTTTGTTCTTGTCGATTCGCCCATCCTGACCCCCGCAGCCTGCGAGGGGACGTCGACATTATTCGAGACCGACTATTTCGATCTCGGTAAGGCCTATCTTACCCAATCCGGTCAGCTCTACGCCGAGGCCGGGGCGATGGCGTTCGGCAAAGTTTACTGCTTCGGTCCGACGTTCAGGGCCGAAAAATCGAAGACGCGCCGCCACTTGACTGAATTCTGGATGGTGGAGCCTGAAGTTGCGTTCAACGATCTGAACGACGACATGGAGCTCGCCGAAGAATTCCTGGAATATATTGTGCAATCCGTCTTGAAGGATTGCGATCAGGAGTTGAAGGTCCTGGAACGCAACACCGCAATGCTCCAGAACGTGAAGAAGCCGCTTCCGCGCATCTCGTATGATGAGGCGGTGAATATTCTCCACTCGAAGGGCCTCAACTTCGAATGGGGGAACGACCTCGGCGGCACGGATGAAACTGTCATCTCCGAGAAGTTCGACCGGCCCGTGATGGTGCATCGATATCCGGCAGAAGTAAAAGCATTTTACATGAAGCGCGATCCGGAGAACCCGAAGGTCGCACTTGCCGTGGACGTGCTCGCACCGGAAGGGTATGGTGAGATCATCGGAGGAAGCCAGCGTGAGGATGATCTCGACTTGCTCTTGTCAAGAATCAAAGAGCACAATCTTCCGCAGGAAGCATTCGAGTGGTACCTCGACCTTCGCCGTTATGGCACAGTTCCGCACGCGGGATTTGGTTTGGGCGTTGAAC
The DNA here is from genome assembly GCA_035506075.1 of Bacteroidota bacterium. Taxonomy (GTDB): domain Bacteria; phylum Bacteroidota; class Ignavibacteria; order UBA10030; family UBA10030; genus UBA9647. The sequence continues at coordinate 4,294 of DATJQB010000143.1, forward strand.
GCACAGTCGGGTGGATTTGCGGGCTCGATCACGTCCGTGAGACTGTCCCATTCCCCAGAATGATCTATCGAATAACACCATAGAGCCCCTTATGCTCAAGGTTTCAAACCTGCGGAAGTCGTATGCAACGGTCGTTGCCGTCGACGGCGTCTCTCTGGAAGTGCAGAGAGGTGAGCTGTTCGGCCTCCTGGGCCCCAATGGAGCCGGAAAGACAACGACGATCAGGACCATCCTGAACATCATCGCCCCGGACAGCGGATCGATCACGTTCGACGGCCAGCCGTTCTCCCCGGCAATGTGGAACATCATCGGATATCTGCCGGAGGAGCGGGGTCTTTACAGGAAGAGCAAGATCATCAGCACGATCCAGTATTTCGCATCTCTCAAGGGAATGCAGGAGCGGGATGCGAAAGCGGCAGCATTCAAATGGCTTGAGAGATTCGGGCTGAAGGACAGTGCCTTTCGGAAGGTTGAAGAGCTCTCAAAAGGAAACCAGCAGAAGGTGCAGCTCATCATCTCCATCCTCCACAATCCGCAGCTTCTCATTCTCGATGAACCGTTTTCGGGACTCGACCCGGTGAACCAGATTCTTCTGAAGGACATCCTGATGGAGCTCCGTCAGCAGAATGTTGCGGTCGTCTTCTCCACGCACCAGATGGAGCAAGTCGAGAAGATGTGCGACAACATCTGTCTGATCAACAAGGGAAAACCGGTGCTGAGCGGTTCGCTGCGTGACATTAAACAGCAGTACGGAACAAACTCGCTGCGCCTGGAATTCGAAGGCAACGGGGAGTTCCTCAAGAAATCGCCTCTTGTGAAGAGGGCAGATGTGTATCAAAATTACGCGGAGCTGGAGCTAGTGGATATTTCGAAGAGCAGGGAGCTTCTTTCAAAGCTCGACGACAAGCTCAATCTCCGGAAATTTGAAATCGTCGAGCCGTCGCTGAATTCGATCTTCATCAACGTCGTGGGAGTTCCACCGGCCCAGCCTGCAGTTCCGGCCGAGAAACCTGCTGCGCCAGTCGCCGTGAAGAAGCCTCTTGATAAACGGCTGAAGAAGGAACTGATCTCGATGATCCTCGGGATTGTCATCTTTACGGGGCTTCTTATCGCCAATGTCCTTGGCTCCGAGCCGAACATGTCCATGGTCGGATTGTTTGTCGCAGGCGTTGCGCTGTCTGTGTTCCGGTACCTGAGAGTGAAGAAACAGGTATCCGCCGAGACAAAAGCGCCGGAAGGAGGGGCGGTGTCATGAAGTACCTTGATGTGGCCCGCTGGGAATTTATCGAAAAGGTAAAATCGAAAGCGTTCATCATATCGCTTGTGCTCATGCCGGTGATCATGATCGTGTTCGGCGTCCTTCCCGGACTCCTCGCATCGAAGCCGGACGAAAAGACGATCACCGTCGGCATCATCGATGAGACCGGGCAGATTTTGAAACCGCTCGCCGCCAAGCTGGATCAAAAGTACAAGCTGCCTGACGGCCGTCCGAACTACATAGTGCGCGATCTCAAAGAGGATCGTGCCCCCGAAGACGTGAAAGCGCACGCCACCAGGCTTATCTCGGACAAATTGATCGAAGGGTATTTCACGATCCCGTCGTCCGTCTATGACAGCGGCAAGGTGGAGTACCGGGCGGAGAATGTTGGGAACATAAGGATCTCCGAACGGTTTTCGCGCACGATCGAAGAGGTCATCGTGGAGCACCGTCTGACAGGCCGTGGGCTGGATCCGGCGGAGATCAAGAAGTTGATGGCGAACATCGACGTCAGGGCGCTGAAGGTGTCAGAACGCGGCGGGGAAAAAGAATCGGGATTCATGGAGACCTTCGCGAGTGCCTACATCGTGATCATGATGCTCATGTTCCTCGTGATGACATCCGGTCAGCTGTTGATTCGGAGCGTTGTGGAAGAAAAGTCCAACCGGGTCATCGAAGTTTTGCTCTCGTCCTGCTCCGCCCGCGATCTTATGATCGGCAAGATCCTCGGATTGAGCGGGTTGGGGATTTTGCAGATGATGGTGTGGGGAGTGATTGGCCTTGGTCTCGCCATGAAGAGCGGGGCGAATGTGTTCGAGATGGAGTCGGTCCTCATCTCCGTGTTGTACGTGATTCTGGGGTACTTCTTCTATTCAGCGATTTTCGTCGCCGCGGGTTCGCCGGTGACCACGGAACAGGAAGCACAGCAGATTACAAGCTACGTCAGTCTCATTCTCGTGTTCCCGATCGTGCTGATGGTGCCGGCAATGCAGAATCCGGATTCATCCCTCATCAAGATCCTGTCGTTCATCCCGCTCCTGACTCCTGCATTCATGGTGTTGCGAGTGTCGATTCAAATGCCGCCGCTCTGGGAAATCCTGACGACGCTTGGTCTCCTGCTCGCGTCGGCGGTGTTCATGATGTGGGCTGCCGGGAAAATCTTCAGGATTGCCATCCTGGTGTATGGAAAGCGTCCGTCCATTGGCGAACTCATACGCTGGGTCCGGACTCCGTAGTTGTTTCGCGTGTCAGGTGAAAGCATTCGCATAACGAACGTCCATTTTCTTCGCAGGCTGCCGTGACTATTGAGTCGTTCCTGTTCTACTTTCTCGGGACCATCTCGGTCGGATCCGCACTGATGATGGTGACGCGTCGCAATCCGGTGATTGCGGCCCTCTACCTCATCCTCAACTTCTTCGCCCTTGGCGGTCTCTATCTCTCACTGCACGCCCAGTTCATCGCTTTCATCCAGATCCTGGTCTACGCCGGCGCGATCATGGTCCTGTTCCTGTTCGTGATCATGCTGCTGAACCTCGGCGATGCCAAGGGATTAAAAGAGCGGATTTCGCTGAAGAAGATGATTGCCGGCGGTTTGAGCCTGGGATTGCTCATGGAGCTTCTTTACATCCTTGGATTTGCAAAGGGACTTCCGCCGTCGCAGTTCGACAAGGCGACCGAGATCGGAACGGTGGAGTATATCGGCTCTCAACTGTTTACAAAGTTCCTGTTCCCGTTTGAAGTGACCTCGATTTTGCTTCTTGCTGCGATCGTTGGCGCAGTTGTTCTGGCGAAGAAAACTCTTAGATAACCTCATGGATCTCCAGTCATATTTGCTGTTGAGCGCAACAACGTTCATCATTGGTGTCGTAGGCGTTATCGCCCGGCGTAATGCAATCATCGTGTTCATGTCGATCGAACTCATGCTGAACTCCGTGAACCTGACCCTCGTGGCATTCTCGGCGTTCCTGGGAGACGTCACGGGCCAGATGCTTGTGTTCTTCGCAATGACGGTTGCCGCTGCCGAGGCCGCGATTGGTCTTGCGATCATTATCGCTCTCTTCCGGAACAAGCAGACGCTGAACCTGGATGAGCTGAATATCCTGAAATGGTAGCACAAGACGGTTGAAGCGCCCAACAAGAGTGGCGATCGATTCCTGACGTATCATTCACAACTTACACTTCAATGGTTTCTTATACTCCGCTTATTGTGCTCTTCCCGCTCCTGGGATTTGTCTTCCTCGGGTTGCTCGGATCGAGGATCAAGAACGAGAAGCTTCTCGGTGTCATTGGAAGCGGGACTGTCGGACTCTCGTTCCTGGTTGCGGTGAGTCTGTTCTTCTCGATGCTCGGTGTCCATCCGGAGGAACGAAAGCACGTCGTTGAATTGTTTACGTGGATTTCAACGTTCACAGGGACCTCATCATCGTTTTCCGTCTCCGTTGCATACCAGGTCGATCAGCTGTCGATCCTCATGACGATGATCGTGACGGGGGTCGGGTTCCTGATCCACGTCTATTCCATCGGATACATGCATGGCGACCCCGGGTTCTGGCGTTTCTTCGCGTACCTCAATCTCTTCATCTTCGCGATGCTGAACCTTGTGCTCGCCGACAATTTCCTTCTCATGTTCCTCGGCTGGGAAGGGGTCGGCCTCTGCTCGTACCTGTTGATTGGATTCTGGTACGACAGGAAGTTTGAGACGGGAGGATACAAGCCCGGCACAGCCACGACAGCCGATGCCGCAAAGAAGGCGTTCATTGTGAACAGGATCGGTGACTTCGGATTCCTTCTTGCGATGTTTCTGATCTTTGTGAATTTCGGAAGCCTCAACTTCGATGCGGTGTTTGGTCGGGCGGCAGTGCTGTCAGAAGGGAACGATGCGACGCTGTGGATCGGGCTGCTGCTGTTTCTCGGAGCAACGGGCAAGTCCGCACAGATTCCCCTGTTTGTCTGGCTGCCGGACGCCATGGCCGGTCCAACTCCCGTCAGTGCACTGATCCACGCTGCGACGATGGTGACGGCGGGCGTCTACATGGTTGCTCGCTGTTCTGTGCTCTATGCTCTCGCGCCGGGTGCGCTCGAAGTCATGGCTGTCGTCGGTGCGCTCACAGCCCTCATGGCTGCGACGATTGGTCTTGTGCAGAATGACATCAAGAAAGTGCTGGCGTACTCGACAGTGAGCCAGCTCGGATACATGTTCCTCGGCATGGGAGTCGCCGCGTTTTCCGCAGGCATCTTCCATGTCCTGACACACGCATTTTTCAAGGCGCTCCTCTTCCTTGGTTCAGGCGCAGTCATCCATGCGATGCATGACGAGCAGGACATCCAGAAGATGGGCGGACTGAAGCATTACCTGCCGACGACCTACAAGACTTTTCTTATCGGGGCCATTGCGATCGCCGGTATCCCGCCGTTTGCCGGGTTCTTCAGCAAAGATGAAATTCTCTGGAAGGCGTTCAGCAGTGAGCATGGATCGGTGGTCCTCTGGGCGATCGGTGTGCTCGGTGCTGCGATGACAGCATTCTACATGTTCCGTCTTGTGTCGCTGACGTTTGAAGGGGAGAAGCGGTATGGTTCAGACATCCATCCGCACGAAGCCCCGAAGACGATGACAATTCCGCTGATTATCCTTGCAGCGCTCTCCATCGTAGGCGGGTTCGTCGGAATTCCGGAGAGTCTCTTCGGAGGCAATGCGCTCGAACATTGGCTGGAGCCGATCTTCGCACCGGCATACGACAAGCTCAGCATGAGCACGCATCCGGTTGAGATTACCGAATATCTGCTGATGGCCATTTCTGTCGGAGTTGCAGCCGCCGGCATTTATGCCGCCCGGACTGTCTACCTCAGGAGAACGGATCTCGCAGAACAGTGGAAGAACAAATACAGCCTGGTCTACAAGTGGCTGTTCAACAAGTACTACATCGACGAAATGTACGATGCCCTCATTGTGACACCCACCGTCAAAGTGTCGGAAGGATTTCTCTGGAAGGGAATTGATGTCAGGGTCATCGACGGCATCGTTGACGGCTCAGCCCGGCTGATCGGCGCAGTTGCCCAGGGGTTGCGAAAGATTCAGACGGGCGTTGCCCAGCTCTACGCCACAGTGTTTGTAGGCGGGATCCTGATCATCCTCATGTGGCTGATTCTCAAATAGCATACTCGCGAAGAATACTCCATGGTTTCTCAACATCTCCTTTCACTCACAATCTTCTTCCCGCTCCTCGGAGTCCTGGCGCTTTTCTTCGTCGACAATGAACGGGTCCAGGCGATCAAGCTGGTTGGCCTGCTCACGACGATCGTCACGTTCGGAATTTCGCTGACGATGTACTTCGGCTTCGATCCTTCAGTGCCCGGATTTCAGTTCAAGGAATACGCAGTGTGGGTGCCCGGACTTAACATCAGCTACTACATCGGCGTTGATGGGATCTCGCTGCTCCTCGTGATTCTGACGACATTCCTGACGCCGATCGCGCTTCTCGGCACATGGAATTCGATCCAGAAGCAGCTTCGCTCCTACACGATGATGATCCTGCTGCTCGAAGTGGGCATGACCGGTGTCTTCGCGTCGCTGGACCTGTTTCTTTTCTACATCTTCTGGGAAGCGATGCTCATCCCGATGTACTTCATCATTGGAATCTGGGGCGGACCGGAACGGGTCTACGCAGCAGTCAAATTCTTCCTCTTTACGCTCTTCGGCAGTCTGCTGATGCTCGTCGCGATCATATCCCTCGGGGTCTACGCGTCGACGCTGCCCGGCGGATATTTCACAACAAACCTGATTCAGCTTTACGGCGTTGCCCCCCGTATGACGCTCACAGCGCAAACCTGGATGTTCCTTGCATTCACGCTCAGTTTCGCGATCAAGGTGCCCCTGTTCCCGCTCCATACGTGGCTGCCCGATGCACACGTGCAAGCCCCCACGGCTGGAAGCGTCCTGCTGGCAGGAGTACTGCTCAAGATGGGGACCTATGGGTTGATTCGATTTTGTTTGCCGCTCTTTCCATATGCTGCGTTCAATTTTGTCCCGTTGCTGGGTGTTCTCGCGGTGATCGGCATCATTTACGGCGCCCTCGTCGCAATGGTGCAAACAGACTTGAAGAAGCTCGTTGCGTACTCGTCGGTGTCGCATCTTGGTTTTGTTGTCCTTGGGATTTTCTCTATGACAGAGGAGGGGATCCAGGGAGCGGTGATTCAAATGATCAATCACGGCCTGTCGACAGGAGCCCTCTTTCTTCTCGTTGGCATGATCTACGATCGTGCACACACGAGAATGATATCGGATTTCGGAGGAGTTGCGAAGATCATGCCGGTGTTTGCGACAATCTTCCTCATTATCTCTCTTTCATCGATCGGGCTGCCCGGCCTGAACGGATTCGTCGGTGAGTTTCTTATCCTGCTCGGCAGCTTCAAATCGACAATCATGGGATCGCATGTCTATGCAATCTTCGCAGCCTCCGGAGTCATTCTTGCCGCAGTGTACCTTCTGTGGGCATACCAGCGCGTCTTCTTTGGAAGGGCGAGGGAAGGGGGAGTCTACGGTGGACATCATCTTACAGACCTCAATGCCCGTGAACTCGTTTCTCTTGCGGCGCTGCTTGTTTTTGTTGTATGGATCGGCGTCTATCCTGGAACGTTCATGAGTAAGTCGGCACCCGCTACGAAACAGCTCGTCCAGGGATTGGAGTTCGTGCGGAGCGGTGGACAAATACGCACCGCAGAGCTGCCTCCGAATCTCCAGCCGGCGGTCAGGTGACGTCGGGGAGGTCGACCAATCCAAATGACTGATCGACGAAAGAAACAGGTTGGTTATTTTGTTATACCGATCGTCATCGCAGCTGTGATGTTCAATGTTGTCGATTCCCGGCTGGGGGCCGTCGAAGCTTCCCGGGTTCCACTTTGGTTGGTTGCTCCATTTGTTCTTTTACTTCTTGCGATTGCCTTTGCTCCTTTTGTCGACAAGTCGGGATGGGAGCGCAACGCGCTGACGGTCGTTGCGGCGCTCTCAGCGTTCGTCGCAACGTACTATGTCTATCCGCTTTCGAACTTCATGCGGGTGATTTTGTCGTTGCGGGATTATGCAGGTTTCTTGTCGCTCATCGGATCGTTGTACGTGGTGGCGGGCGGCATCCACATCTCGCTACGCGGCAAGTCAGCCCCCTATGAGAACGTCATTCTCCTTGGAGCGGGAGCTCTGCTTTCGAATGTTCTGGGGACGACCGGAGCCTCGATGCTCCTGATCCGCCCGTTCCTTCGCAACAACAGGTACCGGATCAGCGGGTACCATATAGTGTTCTTCATTTTCATCGTCAGTAATATCGGCGGTGCCCTGACGCCCATCGGCGACCCGCCGCTGTTCCTTGGATATCTCAAAGGGGTCCCGTTCTTCTGGATCTTCTCAAAGGCGTGGGTTGCGTGGGCTTCGGTCGTGGCGATGCTGCTTGCGGTATTCGCAGTCATCGACTGGCTCCATTTTCGGAGAATCCCGCGTTCTGTGCAGCGGGAGGCGATGCGGCCAGACGAAGCGCGGTTTTCTGGAACCCATAACTTCTGGTTCCTGGCATTGATCATCGCAGCGGTCTTCATCGAGCATCCGTCAATGCTGCGTGAAGTGATCATGTGGAGTGCGGCTCTCGGTTCCTTTCTGACCACGAGCCGGGAAGTACACAGGAAGAATGAGTTCAGTTTCGCTCCGCTGAAGGAAGTAGCGGTGCTCTTTGCCGGCATCTTCGTGACGATGATCCCGGCGTTAGACTGGCTCGAGCTCAATGCGTTGTCGCTCGGTATACACACCCCGGGTCAATTCTTTTTTTGGAGCGGTGCTCTTTCAAGTGTACTTGATAATGCGCCGACCTATCTGAGCTTTCTCAGCGCAGCGTTCGGTTTGCACGGCGCAAGCGTGGATCACGTGATTCATATGAATGCAATGCTGGGGGCCGTGGATCCTGTTGCGGTCGGCCTCGTGAATCCGATTGTTCCCGGCGCCTTCGCTATTACAGCGGACAGCTGGAAATACGTGCAGGCAATCTCGATCGGTTCTGTTTTCTTTGGGGCGATGACGTACATCGGCAATGGACCCAACTTCATGGTGAAATCCATCGCGGACCAGGCCGGGATCAAGACTCCATCGTTCGTGGAGTATATTTGGAAGTACAGTATTCCGTTGCTTCTCCCGTTGTTCGTGCTCGTCTGGTTGTTCATGTTCCGTGGTTGAGAGTTTTGTTTCTGAAGCGATGATGATAGTGGTGTGCACTTTTTTCAACGATGATCTCTTATGGGCATTTCGTTCAACGATATCTACAACAGCGCTCCGCTTGTCGCACTGGTGAGCTTCTCGCTCCTGACGCTCATTGCCGAGGGAGCCGGAAAAGACAAACCCGCGGTTTCATACTGGATGAGCCTCCTGGGTGTATCCGTGGCGCTTGTCCTGTCCTTCTTCCACCTTGGGGAAGGTGTCGTGGTGTTTGGAGGGATGCTGTTCCAGGGCGGCTTCGCTGGCTACCTCAACCTCATTGTCCTCATGTCCGCGCTGCTGACGATCATTCTTGCGCGCGGATATTTTGAGCGGATGGAGTACCATCGCGGGGAGTTTTACGTCCTGGTCATGTTTGCCTCATCCGGGATGATGCTGATGGCGGGGGCGCTGAACCTCGTGACTGTGTTTCTTGGCATCGAGTTGATGTCGGTACCCCTGTATGTGCTTGCGGGAATTATGCGGAAGAAAGAAAAGGCGAACGAGTCCGCGTTGAAGTACTTTCTCCTTGGTGCGTTCGCAACCGGCTTCCTGCTGTATGGCATTGCGTTGATCTACGGGACAGCCGGTACCACCGATCTTCTCCTCATCAAGGCCGCTCTTCCGCAGATCGGACACAATACGCTGTTTCTCCTTGGAGCCGGGCTCTTGATCGTCTCGTTCTCGTTCAAGGTTGCCGCGGTTCCGTTCCACATGTGGGCTCCGGATGTGTACGAGGGCGCTCCCACGCCGGTCACGGGCTTCATGTCGACAGCTGCAAAAGCAGCCGCATTCGCGACTTTTCTCCTCCTGTTTACGCGCATCTTCGAAATCAGCGGGACCACGCTCAGCCAGATCATCGCGGCCATCGCCGCGGCATCCATGATTGTGGGGAACATCTCTGCGGTTGCCCAGAACAGTGTCAAGCGGATGCTCGCATTTTCAAGCGTCGCTCACGCCGGTTATATGCTCAGCGGCGTCGCTGCGGCGAGCGACGAAGGACAGACAGGCGTCCTGTTCTACCTGATGGCTTACATGTTTATGAATATCGGGGCCTTCGGCATCGTATCGTGGATTGAGGGACAGGATGACAAGAAACTGACATTCGACGACTACGCCGGCTTGGGCAAGCGGCAGCCCGCCCTCGCAGCGCTGATGGCCGTCTTCATGTTTTCCCTTGCAGGAATCCCGCCGTTCGCCGGGTTTTTCGGAAAGTACTACGTATTCCTCGCCGCAATTCGCGCCAACATGACGTGGCTCGCGATCCTCGGTGTGATGACAAGCCTCATTTCCGTCTACTACTATCTCAGGCTCGTCGTGGTCATGTATTTCCGTGATGGCGAGGCGAACGTTGACAAACCGGTTCCTGTGCTGGCATTTCTTGCGGTGGCGTTCGCCGGACTGATGGTCCTGGCGCTCGGTGTGTATCCCTCGCTTATCGTTGGGATCACGAGGGGATTTTTCAAGCTCTGACGATCGTTCTGCCATGCAGACACTTGTTTCGGCCGAGGAAATGCGGTGGTGTGATGCAACGACCATTCGCAAGTTTGGCGTTCCGGGTCTCGTGTTGATGGAACATGCCGGACGCGGTGTCGCCGACGACGCCCGGCGGATCATCGGCCTTCCAACAAATTCTTCGGTCCTCATCTTCTGTGGAAAAGGAAACAACGGCGGCGACGGTCTTGTCGCTGCGCGTCACCTGTATAACGCGGGCTACCGCGTCAATGTTGTCTTTCTGAACTCCCCCAGGCAATTCTCCGGCGATGCGCTGACGAATTTCAAGATGCTCGATAAACTGCGCAGCGGAGCGCGGGAGTCCCTCGTCTTCAAATCGTACAGCCGCTCAGTCCTCGGCAGACTGCCGAACCCCTCGATAATTATCGATGCGATCTTTGGTACAGGTTTTTCCGGCGAAGTGCAGCGGCCGGCCAGGGACGTCATCGACTGGATCAACAAGCAAGATGTTCCGGTACTTGCAGTGGATATTCCTTCCGGCGTCGACGGGACGACCGGCCAGGCGGGACATTGTGCCGTCAGGGCAAGCCATACTGCAACGTTTGGCTTGCTCAAGACCGGCCTGCTCTGCAATGACGGACAGGATCGCGCGGGTCATGTTCATCTGATCGACATCGGATTTCCCAAATCGGTCTCTGCCTCGGCATCGTTCAAGACGTTCAGAGTCGAGGAAGAAGATGTTCGCCGCGCTCTGCCTCAGCGCACGTCGACTTCAAACAAGTACTCCGTCGGAAAGATCTTCGTTCTCGCCGGATCAAGAGGGTTCACCGGCGCTGCGTACCTGTGCTCGCTCGCAGCCCTTCGTTCCGGAGCCGGTGCCGTGATGCTTGGGACACCCGAATCCGTCTACCCGATCCTTGCACGCCGGCTTACAGAGGTGATCGTAAGGCCGCTTCCCTCAACGGCAGACGGTTCGATTGCGTTGGGTGCGTATGAAGAAATTCGCGAGAAGTCCGGCTGGGCTGATTGTATCGTCCTAGGACCAGGTCTGTCCACAAATGCAGAGACGCTTCAACTTGTTCGAATGCTCATCGAGAAGCACGCAGGGAAATTTGTGATCGACGCTGATGCGCTGAGGGTTATCGGAGAAATCGGACTCTCCAGGCTTGCCCGCATGAAGCGGCAGATGATTCTCACTCCCCATTCTGGTGAGTATGCGCGGATCATCGGTCAAACTTCAAAAATGATCGATCTGAAGCGGATTGAAATGGCGAGAAAGGGAGGATTGCTCGGGAAAACGACGGTTGTGCTCAAGGGGGGGCCGACGGCCACCGGCACGAAGAAAGGAATCGTGTATTTGAACTCAACGGGCAATCCTGGAATGGCGACGGTCGGATCGGGGGATGTTCTCACCGGCATTATTGCATCCCTGTGGGCTCAGGGCGCCGGGGAAGAAGAGGCGGCTTACTCCGGAGTGTTTCTCCACGGCTTGGCAGGCGACCTTGCCGCCGAGGCGTACGGACAACGCAGCATCATCGCACAAGACTTGATCGATCACCTGCCGGGCGCACTCCGGAGAATCGAGCAGCGCTGATGAATTTCCTGAAGTACCAGCTACCGTTCCTCGTCTGGGCGATCATCGTCTATGTGGTCTCCGCAATTCCGTTTTTGCAGCGATTCATGTACACGCCCCCTGGCATTGAGAAAATTGTTCACGCAGTTCTTTTCTTCGTTCTGTGCTGGTTGACGTGGAGGTTGTTTTACAATCAGGAGGGCTTTCCGGTGATGCGGGGTGCTGCGTTGCTTGGATCGTTTCTCTTTTGCCTCGTCTTTGGCTTCCTCGATGAATACCATCACAATTTTGTGTCGGGCCGTTCGGCAGACATGAACAATGTGATTGCAAACGTTGGCGGAGCAATGCTGTTTGTGGCGATCTCGCTGTTGAGGCGCCACAAAAGTGCGAAAGACGAATCTGAGGGAAGTTGACTCGTGAGTCATTTCTGACTATATTTGCGAAGACATCAAGTATGCCGCAGGGACGTTGTTCCGGCGGTTTTTTGTTCTTATGCGGCAGGTACACAGAGCGGAGCTGATTGAAGTTCACACTGTTGACATCTGACGGCAGTGCCCGTTCAGGGCTCATTGAGACCGATCACGGCCCGATCGAAACGCCCATCTTCATGCCGGTCGGCACCCAGGGAAGTGTCAAGGCGATCGAGCAGCGGGAACTTGACGAGATTGGTGCGCAAATCATTCTTGGCAACACGTATCATCTTTACCTTCGGCCGGGAACAGAGCTCGTCAAATCGGCGGGGGGGCTTCACAAGTTCATCGGGTGGCGCAAACCGATTCTCACGGACAGCGGGGGCTACCAGGTATTCAGCCTCAACGACCTTCGTGAGATCGAGGAAGAAGGAGTAACGTTCAAGTCCCATCTTGACGGCTCCTCTCACGTGTTCACACCCGAGTCTGTAGTCCGGATTCAGAGAGAACTCGGATCCGACATCATGATGGTACTGGACGAATGTGCTCCGTTCCCGAGTGATCTCGAATACACGAGACGTTCGAATGCCCTGACGATCCGATGGGCGGAGCGATGTAAGCAGGCGTTTGTCACGGGGAGCGGTCTCTACGGTCACTCGCAGGCTCTCTTTGGCATTGTGCAGGGAAGCGTTTACCCGGAGATCCGGCGCGAGAGCGCAAGGGCTCTTGTTGATATCGGCTTTGACGGCTACGCGGTTGGAGGTCTTGCCGTGGGCGAACCTGCAGAGGTGATGTACTCAATGATAGAGGTCTGCGAACCGCTGCTGCCGGGAAGCCAGCCCCGGTACCTGATGGGAGTCGGAACGCCGATCAATCTGATCGAGGCGGTGGCGCGGGGGATAGACATGTTCGACTGCGTGCTGCCGACCCGGAACGGCAGGAACGCGAACCTCTTCACGAGGAACGGGTCGATTAACATCCGGAACGCGAAATACAAGACGGATTTTGATGCTCCCGATGACGAATGTCGCTGCTACACCTGCAGCAATTTCAGCCGGGCATACTTACGGCACCTATTCCAGGTCAAGGAGATTCTGGGCCTGCAGTTGGCGACGATTCACAACCTTGCCTTCTATCTTTGGCTCATGTCCTGCATGAGGGAAGCGATCAAGGAACACAGGTTTGATGCATGGAGCAAAAGCATGATCACGCGCCTTCGTCAGGAGGAAACACCGCTTCCTGAGTAAGGCGTGGATAGACCAAAGTTACGTGGAGTTTGAATTCCCAATCATCTTAACGAAGCATTCACGGAGGTTCACTTGCATTATTATCCAATTCTCGCCCAGGCAGCGCCCGATGGTGGCGGAATGATCGGTACGATTGTGATGTTCGGTCTGATCTTCGTCATCTTCTACTTCATGATCATTCGTCCCCAGCAGAAACGTCAGAAAGAGCGCCAGAAGATGCTCGACTCGCTTGAGAAAGGGGACAAGATTATCACAGCCGGCGGCATCTATGGCACTGTGATTGGACTCGAGGAGAAGACGGTATTGGTCCAGATCGCCGACAACGTGAAGGTGAAAGTCGATCGGGGATCGGTTGGTAACGTCATGAAGGACGCAAAGCCTGAAGAGAAGTCGAAGTAGTCAGGCATCGGTCGGTGTCGCAGGGTGCTTGTGTGCAAGGGATCTGACGAGGCCCGGGACCGGTT
>DATJQB010000144.1:0-57838 GCA_035506075.1 Bacteroidota bacterium
CGCAGGATGCACCTGCCCGCAATGAGCAGAAGATCGATCGCGATTTTCGAACGAACAACCCGGGGGTAGAATACTACCTGCTGGGCAACGGTAGGCTCACCGTCGCGATCCAAACCTCGCCGACGCCGGAATCGGGTACCCATTGCGGATTGCTCCTGATGTCTCCGGAACACTTTGCCCGGAAACTGAGCACGTACCTCTTCCATCCCGAGCGCGGGCTCCAGAATTCGCGGTTCATTGTCGTTGTAGACGGACAAAGTCACACTCCGGAGTTCGGGAAGTCTGTCGTGAAGTGGGAATATCCCGACCGCATCCCGACAATCGTCCTCGAATGGGAGGCTGGAACCTGTTCTGTGCGCGAGGAATTGATGTGTCCCATCGCAGACGCGGCGATGGTGCGAACGGTGACAGTGACGAACAAGGGGACTGTTGCGGCCAATGTTTCCGGCATCATTATGCTTTATCCGAACCTCATGTTCTTCGATGAGTACCATGTTGACCGAGAACGAGGTACCCTGAGGGCATCGGGGTATGCGACGATGGAGATGTTCTGCCTCGACGAGGCAACCGCCGGGGACAGGCATCTGAATGTGAAATTTGGAGAGATCGCTCCCGGCAGCAGCAAATCATCGAGGATTGCACTGACGCTCGAGCTGGCCCGAGATGCGTTTGCAAAGAAGGGCTTTGCCGCGATGGTGTCGGAGACAAAAAAGTATTGGGGAGCGCGCGCGGTGTGCGAGACGAACAACGCAGTGTTGAATCACCTGTTCAACACTTCGGTACGCGGGCTGCGGACAGCGGTTGCCCAATCCGGAAAAATGGATGCCGGGATCTGGCAGTACAATTTCGAGTGGGTCCGCGATCAAAGCATGATCGTCATCGGCAGTGTCTACGCTGGACACACCGATATCGCAGCAGCTTCGCTGAAGCGCATCTTCGACCGTTCCATTGACGATGAAGGACGCGCCCGCGATGCCAGCCGGCAGCGTCCGCCGGAAACCGCCGAGCTCGACCAGAATGGCCAGCTCCTTTATGCGCTCTGGACGTACTGGATCTGGACGGGGGATCACTCCTTCCTGAAGCAGTACTGGACGAAGGTCCGCGCCGTCGCCAACTATGTGCTCAAGCCGGAATTTCTCGATCCCGCCACCGGTCTTGTGAAAAACTCGCGTGAATTCTGGGAGCGCGATGCGGCGTTCGGCGTGAAAGAGGGATTCGAGAACACATACCAAGCCTGGAATATCGTCGGTCTCCAGCTGGCGGCCGATCTTGCGCGGCAGATGAAGGACGTCGCCAGTGCGAAGAAATGGACGGAAGCGTCCCGCAGGATGAAGAACTCGTTTCTCCATGATCCGAAGTTCTCATTCATCGACAAGGGGATGTTCATCAAGCGCCGCCTGGTGAACGGAGAAGTGCAGCGGACGTTCGAGCCGCCAAACCGAAAGACAATGGCGCCAGGTGTACCGTTAAACGTGGAGAAGGTTTCGTACTGCGACCCCGACAGCGGCAGTGTCTATCCCATGATTCTCGACATCATTGACGCCAAAGATCCTGTTTCGCTCAAGACACTGGAGTCGATGGAGCAGCTGTGGAATCAACGATGGACAACAGGCGGCTACGCGCGGTACAACGTGACGTCAGAGCCGGATTCGCCGGGCGCGTGGCCGTTTCCGACAATGCTCATTGTGCGGGCGTATTTTGAAGCCGGTAACGACGAAAAAATGTGGCGCGGCCTTGAGTGGCTGCAGCAGGCACCAGGCGGGAAGGCGGGCGCATGGTTCGAATGTTACGCCGATCGCCCTGTTCCTCCGCTGCCGCCGCTTGGAATCATCCCGTGGACGTGGGCTGAGTTTGTCATGTTCACGGTCCATCACCTGATGGGGGTGAGGCCGTCCGTGGATGAGCTCGTTCTTCAGCCGAGACTCCCGAACGGTTTGTCGAGCCTGAAATCTTCCCTCGTTCTTCGCGGTCATACAATTGATCTGACAATCACCAAAACAGACAAAGAGCCCTCAGCATCCGTCAACGGGAAAAACGTCCCGCTCGTAAACGGCAAGCTCAAACTCCCGATGCCGACAAAAGCATTGACAATCGAGATGGCCGTATAGGAACGAGAGGATTTGTGATTACCGGATCAATTGCGCGTACTGAAAAGAAGATCAGGGAATTCTCAGATAACGAGTGACGCAAGACGATGAGTGGAACGCACCGGCGTTCACTTGTTGAACATACGAACGAAGCACGAACATGATCACTCTCAATGGCAAGCAGTATACACGGGAAGAGCTGGACCGGCACATCGGTCACCTCTCTCAGGTTGCGGGCGTACGGTTGATGAGTCTTGACGACGGAGTGGAAGCCGGCGTGCGGATTGCGGATATCCGAAGCGGCTCAGGCTTGCGCTTTCAGGTTACACTCGACCGCGGGATGGATGTTTCGATGGCAGAGTACAAGGGCATTCCGCTCGCCTGGCGATCGCCGAACGGAGATGTGCATCCGTCGTTTTACGATCCACGGGGGCTGGGATGGTTGCGTTCCTTCCCCGGCGGCTTGGTTACCGGATGTGGAATCACACAGGCGGGGGCGCCATGTGAAGACGATGGGGAAGAGCTCGGACTGCACGGCCGCCTCTCGCACACGCCTGCGTCAGACGTCGGGTCGCGCACGGAGTGGCAGGGCGATCGCTGCGTCTTCAAATTGAGCGGAATGATCAGGGAAAACACCCTTTTTGGGCAAAATCTCGCCCTTTACCGGGAGATCGAGACGGAACTGGGGAGCTCGGCGTTCACGATTCGCGACAGCGTCGTGAACGAAGGTTTTCGGGTTACGCCCCTCATGATGCTCTATCACATCAATCTCGGCTGGCCGCTGCTCGAGGAAGGTGCCGCGCTCATGGTTCATTCGAAGGGACTGATCCCGCGCGATGCTGAAGCAGAGAAAGGTGTGGCGGACGCAACGAAGATTCAGGCACCAATGCAGGGTTACAAGGAACAGGTCTTCTTCCACGATCTCATTGCCGATGGCCGCGGCTTCGCCACCGCGCTCCTTGCGAATCGGAACCTGGGACTCGGCTTGTACGCGGAGTTCCGTCAGGCCGAGCTTCCGCGTTTCACTCAGTGGAAAATGGTGGGCGAAGGGGAATATGTGTTCGGGATGGAACCGGCAAACTGCTGGGTGCAGGGACGGGCGAAAGAGCGACAACGCGGAACGCTGAAAATGATCGACCCCGGCGAACGATGCGAGTTTCTTGTCCGCATCGGAATTCTGGACGGGCACGCGGCGATGGATCAATTCATCAGCGAAAGAAATCTGAAATGACAAACAGAAAAATACCAGTGGGACAAGCCGGCATCGCGAATCATGGCCGGACAATTATCAACGCAATTCGTGACTCCGGAAACCTGCAGCTTGTGTCGTGCTTCGACATCAATGCTGCGGCTCAAGGGCAGGTTGCACGTGAGTTCGGTGCCTCGACGAAATCCGGATTCGATGAGCTTGTGAACGATCCGGCGATCGAGGCAATTTCGCTTGTCACTCCGAACCAGCTTCATCAGGAGGAAGTGGAGAAGGCTGTCAAAGCGGGCAAGCACATTTTCGTTGAGAAACCTATCGGCAACACGGTGGCGGAAGGCAAAGCGATGCTTGAAGCCGTGAAGGGATCGGGGCTTGTCTTTATGGTCGGGCACAACACACGACGGCGGCAGGTCTTTCGCCGAGCGAAAGAAATTCTGAACCAAAAAGAAATCGGCAATGTTGTCGCTGTAGAGGCCAACCTCTCCCGCCCTGCCGGACTGCAACCCGGTTTGCCGGCCTGGAAAGCGGATCGCCGAACCTGCCCGCTCCTTCCCATGATGCAGCTGGGCATCCACCTCGTCGATACGGTTGAATTCCTCCTGGGGCATGTGGCAAAGGTCAGCTGTTTTGCCACAAACATCGCGATGCAGAATGGCGCGCTCGACTCGACCAGTTCGATCCTCCAGCTCGAATCCGGCATCCCCGTGTCTCTCTCATCGTACTACGTGTCTGCCGATGCTTATTTTCTCCGCGTGTATGGCACGAAGGGGACAATTCACTGCACTCCGACGAAGTTGCGTCTTGAAAAACTTGAGAACGGTGAATTCAAGGAAGCGATTGACGAGGATTTTAGCAACGAAGGCGCAGGAAGCTATATCAAGCAAATGCAGGAGTTCGGAGACTGTATCTTGAACGGCAGGAAGCCGGAGACGGGGGGAGAAGAGGCCCTGCGAGCCCTCGCGGCAATTGAGGCCATGGTTCGCTCGGTTGAACATCAAACGGTTGTCGCACTGAACGAAATACTCTGAAGGACACCACTATGCAGCAATCGCGACGGAGATTCCTGAATGCGGCAGCACTGACAGCTGCCGGCGTTGCTTTGAATCCATGGAAGGCACTTGCATCATATGTGCCCGCCCCGGGACAATCGCTCGCCCCAGTCGGCCTGCTCTTCGACAAAGCCGATATTCCCCGGATCCGCGAGACGTTCAAACTTCCCCGGTTCGCTGCGTACTGGCGATCGCTGACCGAAGCAGATCTCGAAGCCGACAAGAAAGTCCTCGCGACGGTCAAGCTCAATAACCACGCCGTGGATTTCCTGAAGGTCCGGCAGATTCTCGAACGAACATCATTGGTGTACACGATTGATGGGGACAAGCGGCAGCTTGAAGTTGCGCTCATGGCGATCAGGAAAGTGCTCGAATACAAGAAGTGGGATTATTTTCTTGAGGGGGGAGAGTTCACGATGGGATTGCAGCGGGCCCCCGAGACCACCATTGCCATGAGCTTCGCCCTTGAATGGATGAAGGACGATCTGAGCAGCGATCTTCAGAAGGAAATGGAAAAGCAGATCGGAGAGAAAGGCGCACCAGCGTGCTATCGGACACTTTACGGAATGAAATATCCCGATCGCGTGCGCGGCTGGAAGTTCGACCCCGAGAGCGATTATCCCTATCCGGTCGATATGAAGCGCTGGCCCCTCATTTTGAATTCGACGAACCTCAAAGTCATTCCGATCTGCGGGCTTGGCGTCGGGGCGTGCCTTCTCTACGACAAACATCCTCAGGCAAAACAGTGGCTGAATCTGGCCATTTCAAGCGCAAAAGCGTTCGCCCCGATGTTCGGAGTGGACGGCTGTTACGATGAGGGGGTCAGCTACTGGGGCTACACGGCGCTGCATCTGACAATGTTCCTCGAAATTCTCTACAGGAAGCTGGGCATTGACGAACGCAACCTGATCAACTTCCCCGGAACGGTTCGCTACGGGCTGCAAATGTCCATGCCGACGATCGGCAAACCGGACGACTGCGTGAACTTTGGAGATGCGAGTGTCGTGGGTGATGTGTCGGTCGCTGCCTGGGTCGCAAGAAAATTCCGGGATCCGATTGCCCAATACGTCACAACATCCGTCAGTGAAATCCGCTCACACTATGGCGCGATCTGGTATGATCCGTCGATCGAGGCGAAGACCCCCGGCGCGGATCTCTACGATGTTCGGTTCGCGAACGACGTTGTCGTTTCCCGCACCGGCTGGGATACAAACAGCTCTGTGCTGGGATTCCGGAGCGGTGGCCCTGCCAATCACGAGCATGCCGACCGCAACAGCATCGTCTTCAAAGCGTTTGGCGAGCGACTTCTTCACGATCCATTGAAAGCGGCGTATCCGTACACGCTGCCACACTGGGTTCTGAGACTTACCGAGGCTCACACTTCTGTGCTCATCAACGGCAAGGGGCACCAGTATCATGATGGTCACGAAGGGACGAACGCGTCCTGGGCAGAGGCGGCGGTCGTTCAATACAAACCGGGCGAACATTCGCTCGTCGTCACAAGTGATGCCACGGGAGCCTATGCGCTCGTGAATCCTGACGTCGACCTCGTTCGCCGCACACTCGTGTTCCTGAAACCGGACATCCTGCTGATCTTCGATCGTATAAGGATGAAGACGGCCAAGGCAAAAGTCGAATTGCGGTACCAGATTTATAACGGGGACGAGAAAGGAAGCTCTGAGACACAAGCCTCCGGGTTCCTGATCAAACGGCCGCAGGCGACACTGAAAGGAACGATCCTTGCCGCTACGACGGTGACCATGCGTTCCGGATTCCACAACGTGCCGAAGGACATCGGCATCTATCCATACCTCGAGGCGGAAGCGGCAGAGAATCTCGATCACAAGATCCTGACAATCTGCACCGCACAGCGCGCAGGATCGAATCACGGTACGGTATCGCACGCCGAGCAGGGATCGGTCCTGACCGTAAAGGTCGATCATAACGGTCAGTCAAAGACGGTAACCATCCGGGTTGATGAGGAACTTCCAACCGTCAGCATCGCGTAACAAGTGTCCTGATCAAACGATTGACAACGCCTATGAAAATGTCCGACAAGCATTTTGAGGAAGCGCTCAGGTTGATTCCCTGGGGGACGCAGACGAATGCAAAGCGCCCATTCCCGCAGTTCGATGAGGAAATGCCCAAGTTCATCGAGCGGGGAAAGGGATGCCGGATCTGGGATATGGAAGGGAAGGAGTACATCGATTTTCGTCTGGCACTCGGTCCGGTGACGCTGGGATACTGCTACGACGAAGTCGACGATGCGGTCCGCGCGCAGATGAAGAAGGGAGTGCTCTTCAGCATGGCAAGCCCCATCGAGCTCGAGCTTGCACAGTTGCTTCATGAAGCGATACCGAACGCGGAGATGGTCCGGTTCATGAAAACCGGCGAGGATGCAAATCTCTGCAATGTGCGCATTGCCCGCGCATACACAAAGAGGGACATGATCCTCATCAGCGGATACCATGGATACCCGGATTGGTTTGCCGTTGATGACAGTCCGAAGAACGGTGTGCCGTCGATTCTGCGCGACTATGTGAAGATCATACCGTGGGGCGATTGTGAAACGGCGGAAGCGCTGATCAAGCAATACAACGAACGAATTGCCTGCGTCCTCTCGATCCCATACGACCAAAATGACGACATCACAGGATCGTACATACAGCATCTCCGCGCGCTGACGCACGAGTACGGCATACTGCTCGTGATGGATGAGGTGTGGACGGGGTTCAGGCTCGCGTACGGAGGGGCGCAGGAGCTGTTCGGTGTCAAGGCCGATCTTGCGAGCTATGCAAAAGCAATGGCAAACGGATACCCGATCTCCACATATGTCGGCAAGCGGGAATACATGGAGACTCTGAATACGTTTCGGATGACGACGACCTACGCCGGAGAAACGCTTTCCATTGCAGCAGCCATTGCGACGATGAAGATCATGAAGCGCGACCGGGTTCACGATCACCTGAACACAATGGGCCGGCGGCTGATGGACGGATTCAACACGATCGCCGCGGAATGCGGTGTCCAGGCCGCGGCGGCAGGACTTCCCCCGTCGCCGTATCTCAAGTTCAACAGCCCGGACAAAGCGTACAACGAACGCCTGGAATACCTCTGGTTTCGCGAGTTGTTCAGGGAGGGAATCTTTGTGGTCCTCCGCTGGTTCGTGTGTTACTCCCACAAAGCGTCCGACATTGACGAAGCGCTTGACAAGGCCCGCAAAGCTCTCAAGCGCGCGCTCGAAGCCGAGCCGCGGGAACGCTCGACTATCAAACCATTCTACTGGTAGCACATCCGATCTCACACATCGTTGAGGGGCAGCATGAACAATCGCCTGTACATCGACTGTTTTGCAATGGTAGGGAAGCGCGGCGCGAAAGATGTTGAAGTGCGCTGGACGACGGAGGATCTCATCGACGAAATGGAGTGGTGCGGGATCCACGGCACCTTCATAACGCACGGCGTGGCGAAGGAATACGATCCAACGTACGGCAACCGTATGCTGCTCCGCGAGCTGAAGAAAAGTCCGCGCCTCTACGGGGTATGGACCGTCATGCCGCACCATACGGGGGAGATGCCGGTGCCCAAGGATGTCGTGAGCGAGATGCGTGACCACGGCATCCGCGCTGCAAAAATGTATCCCCGCATTCACCGCTATCCATTCAACATCGATTTCTGCGGTGAGCTCCTCAGGGAGCTCGAGAAAAACGAAATTCCGCTCATGGTCGAAGGCGGGCATCTCTATAACTTCGACATCTTCGAACCAAGCAACCAGGTGTTGCTTGCAGACCTCGACATCGTGCTCTCGGCGTTTCCGGATCTGAAAGTCATTCTCCAGGGAACCCGCTGGGAATCGACGCGCTACACGCAGCCGCTCATGAAGAAACATCGCAACCTGCACCTGGATCTTTCCGCTCATCAGGGAAATCACGCCATTGAATTGTTTGCTGAGTGGTATGGCGCGGATCGCATTGTGTTCGGTACGGGCGCGCTGGAGAAATCACCCGGGGCTGCCAAGGCGTTCATCGATTACTGCACACTCAACGATGCCGACAAACAGCTTATCGCGGCCGGAAACCTCTCCAGGCTGACGAAGCTGGAGACCCCGCCGAAGCCGTACAGTGCGGCGAAAAATCCCGACTGGATTGTTCAACGCGCGAAGGAGGGGAAACCGCTCGACAACATGCTTGTCATCGACGCGCACGCCCACATGTCGCATGACGGCGCGGAAGGAGTGGGATTCATACATCTCCCGTACGGTGATGCAACGAGCATGTACGAGCGGGCACAACTCATGGGAATTCAGAAGATGTGTGTGTCCGGCTTCCTCGCTGTCTGGGTCGACTACGAAGAGGGAAACAAAATCGTCTGGGACGCGATGAAGCGCTACCCCGAGTTCTATTGCGGGTACGCGGCCCTGCAGCCGCAGTACGTGAAGGACTGGAAGAAGGAATTCAGGACTGCCCACGGAAAGTATAAGATGGGTGGATTGAAGCCGTACAATCCGCGCACGAACCTGGCCTACAATGATCCCCTCTGGGCGCCCTGGTTTGAATACGGCAACAAGATCAACGCGTATGCATTGATCCATCCCTCACCCAACGTCGTTCCTGAAGTGCATGAGATTGCCGCAAAGTACCCGAACATCGCCTTTATCATCGCGCACACCGGCGGCTCGTTCCAGGACGCACGAAAGGGAATCGAGATGGCGAAGAAGAATCCGAACGTCTATCTCGAAATTACACTTACATCGGTGACATACCGGGTGATCGAATTCATGGTTGAACACGTCGGTGCAGACCGCGTGCTCTTCGGGACCGATCAACCAATGCGCGATCCGATCCCGCAGTTTGGATGGATGGCGTACTCGCACTGCACGGTGGCGGAAAAGAAAAAGATGTTCGGGCTCAACATGCAGCGCATCCTGAAGCGCGTGAAGGTGTAACCCCCTCGATGCGATTCACAATCGTTTTCATAGTGCTGATGGTCGTTTCGTTTCCGTCCCGGGCATTCAGCGCGGGCACGGGCAGCGATCGCGTGATGATCCAGAATGAGTTTCTCAGGGTGGTGGTCGAACAATCCGGTGATGGCTTTCACGAGTCCTACTTCGTCAAGAAGGGGAACTCGTGGATCGAGCTGCTCGAAGCGGGAAGCCCGGTGCGTCCCGATCCCTTCGTCCGGCAGGATGGGCGGGCGGTTAAGCTGACGGCGCCGACAGTATCACAGGAGCCGGGAAAACAGCAGATCGTTATCGTTCGTCATGGGCCTGGCAACGCGGTGAGCTTCAAGTCCATCACTCTAGTGCCAAAAGAACACCGGGCTCATGTTACGTACGCCTACAGAACAGGCGGAAGTGTCGTTCTCGACGGATTCTGGTCAACGTACTCGTTCACGCCGGCGGGCAAGCGGTTCAAGGAATACCGGCCCCTCGATTTCGTCTGGACACCACAGCTTCGTCCCGAAGGTGAGCAGATTATTGCGGATCACACGTTCCGGTCACCCGCGCTGATGATGCAGAAGGACGGATATTTTGCGGCGCTGGTCCCCGTGCTGTCTGATGTCGATGGGAGGGGAAGAAGGATCCGGACTGCGGCGGATTTGGAGGTAGAGACAGCCGACCGGCCGTTCTTTTCCATAGGGCTGCAGAACTGGATTGCAGAGCCGTATGCGCGTCGCAACACACACGTGTTCTATGATGCCCCGGATTCCCTTGCGCCGCTGCTCGGCGACACGACGGTGACGATGAACTACTTGCTCTTCTTGCGATCGGATGCACCGAAGCGGGAGGGGTACCGTGAGGTCGTGCGGTACCACTGGGCGACATCAGGAGAAGCCTGGATGCAGAGGGCAACGAGTCCGCAGGTTGAGCCGTTTTCAGCCTACATACAGAAGGCCTGGTATCAATTCGTCCCGCAGGTTGCGCTCGACACTCAGTACCGGGGCACGCCGGTCACGCTGCTTCGCCAGGCGCGTCTTGCATGGAGCAATCAGCTTCCGAAGTCAGCGGACAATGACAGCTGGTTCAACGTCTGGTTCAACGCGCTCCGCACGGCTTACGGGATGTTTCTGCATGGAAAAGCTGTTCACGATGAGCACCTGATGCGGCAGGCTAGGCAGGTGTTGAACCTCGCCCTCCTCGCGCCGCAGCAGCGCGGAATTGCTCCATCGATCTTCTACCTCGACAGCGCCGGCGGACATTGGGTTGCCGATCACGCGTGGGGAGGAATTGACGGCGGGCGTGACTTTGCAATGTTCCACAATGCGTGGACCTGTTACTGGCTCCTGCAGTGGATTGATCTCGTTCCCGAACGGAAGCCCCAGATTCTCAGATACACAATGTCGTTTGCGGATTTTCTGCTGCGCAACCAGCATCGTAACGGAGTGATTCCGTCATGGTACGATCCGGAGACCTTGAAGCCTGTCGAAACATTCCGCGATGAGAATGCAGAGACAGCAGGAGCGGCACTGTTTCTCGCAGAGTTCGCAGCCCGCACAAAGCAAAGCCGTTATGCCGTGGGAGCTGAACATGCGATGCAGTACATCTTCACACACGTTCTCCCTGAGCGAAAGTGGTTCGACTTTGAGACGTTCTTTTCCTGTTCACGGAAGCCGGTCGGGTTTTACGATTCGTTTACACAACAGAATCCGCAAAATACACTTTCCATGCACCAGGCGGCTGAAGCATGCTACGCTCTCTATAGGCTGACAGGAAAGAACATGTACAAAGATCGCGGCACGGCGATCATGGACTATCTTTGTTTGTATCAGCAAGTGTGGAGCCCGCGCTGGCTTTCGAAGGAACTGTTCGGTGGGTTCGGTGTTCAGAACACCGACGCGGAGTGGAGCGATTCCCGGCAAGGATATTTCGCGGTGACCCTCATGAAGTACTATGAATTGACGGGTCAAAAGGAATACTTCGAACGGGGAGTCGCGGCCCTCAGGGCGATGTTCTCTCTCTTTGAGTCTCCGACATCACCCCGAACGGCAGAAAACTATGGCCATTCCGGCTCTGACCGCCCGGCCGGTGTGACTGGACTTCACTGGGGAACTGGAAGCTCGGTCGTTTCAATTCATCTCATCACCCGGCAGTACGGAGACGCCTATGTCGACGTGAAGGGGAAATGGGGCGTTGGAATCGACGGATGCAGGATACCGGCGGTGACGGTGTCTGGCACGACGATCGAAGTTGAAGTGATCAACAATCTGGCAACCGCCCGAACAATCAAGCTGAAGTTCGGCAACGCGTCCAAAACGGCGTACAATGTCATCGTGAACAAAAAGCCGATGGGCCGCATCAAGGCAGCAGTGTTGAAGGAAGGAATTGATGTTGCTCTCTAGACTTTCAACAAAGAACCCGGATACGCGAGCGCACGGCTTGGCGGGACCGGAGAGCACCGGACGCGGCGGTCGCGATCGTGTCGCCCTAGCGTTGTGCCTTCTTCTTTGTGCACTCGTTCAAACTGCTTCAGCGAGGCAGGACACGGTGTACATGTCCGTTTTGAACTCGCGTAAACATCGCCTCGGGGCCATGGATAATCCGACCGTCGGGCTCTTCGTCAGCACCGATGCCGGTGCGACGTGGCAGCACAAGGGATGGACCGGTTACATTCGAACATTCTACACCGAGTCGGGTTCGGACGGAGTTCTGTGGTCCGCCTGCGGTAATGGAGTGCTTCGTTCGTCGGATCACGGCAGCCATTGGCGTATCACGAGTGGATGGGAAATCACCGAGGTGCTGAAAGTGAAAGTCGATCCCTCCGATCCTTCGACAGTCTACGCCGCGACAGCGTATGGCGTGTTCAAGACGACCAACAGCGGTGAATCGTGGTCGGAGCAGAACAACGGATTCCTGAAGCCGTTCGTTTCCGATATTGTCGTTGATCGGGGTAATTCAAAGAAATTGTTTGCTGCAAGCGAAGACGGCATCTATGCGAGCACGAACGGCGGCGCACAGTGGCGCCTCTGCGGTCTGAATGGAAAAGGAATCCGGACGATCCTCCAGCATCCAGCGGATCCGAAGACATTCTTTGCTGGGACGGAGGACGACGGGGTGTTCATGTCGCGCGATGGCGGGACAACCTGGCTGCAATCCAATGCGGGTTTGACGCAACAGACGGTCTACACGATTGCGTGCGATCGTTCGACTCCCGACATCCTTTTTGTTGGAACACACGGCGGGGGAGTCTATCGCTCTGCCGATCGGGGGAAGACCTGGAAGCCGTGCATCCTCGGGCTGGAGAATCTCGTCGTGCATACGCTCGCAATTCTTCCCACGAACCCCTCGACGCTCTTTGCCGGGACGCTGAACGGAGGATTGTTCCGCAGCACGGACGGTGGAGCACACTGGTCCTTCAACAGTCAGGAAGAAGGCCAGGTCTGGGGACTTTCAGTGCAATGAAAAAGACCGGATGATCAGAACCGCATTCATAGTGCTGGCTGGCCTCGTGCTGGGAGTTGGTACGCTCGCCTCCCAGACTGGGCAGACACCCGCAGCGCAGTTCGAGCAACGAAGGCAGCGACTGCTTGACGTTGTGAGCAAGGAGAGAGACCGCGGGTTCTTCACGGTGACGGCGAAGCTTGTCACGGGACACGACAGGGACTGGGCGATCGCGATGCTGGATTCGCTGACGACGGATGAGAGCATCGGAGGAATGTTCTATTCGTATTCGGCCATCGGCACCTATCTGCGCGTGAAGAATCTGCTTCCTGATTCGTTGAAACACAAAATCCGCAGAGCGTACCGGGAGCGGACAATGTACCGCGGCGATACGGAAAACCACTGGGTGATGTACTACACGGGGCTCTATCTCGCTTCGCAGACGTGGCCAAACGAAGACCGGTCACAATGGTTCAACGGCAAAAGCTCCGCCGAGAATTTCCGTGAAGCGCAGTCCTGGCTCAACCAATGGATGAAAATCACTACGACGATCGGTCAGGGAGAGTTCGATTCGCCCACATACTTCACCGTGTTCCTGACGCCGATGCTGACGCTGGCGGAGTTCGCTTCCGATCCGGTGATGAAGCGGAAAGCTGAAATGATGGTCGATTTCCTCCTTGCCGACTATGCCGTCGATCACCTTGAGGGAAATTACTGTGGGGGCCATTCGAGGGACTACCCGGAGGATATCGTCAACCCGCTGTCCGCCCCGGCAGCACTCTGGGCCTGGCTCTATTTCGGTGAGCCGAAGACCGAGCTCTGGACGGAAGCCCGCTACCGTCCGCGGTATCGCGGCGGATGGGAAACAGTGTTCGGTGCGACAACGTCGTACCGTCTGCCCGAGATCATCTATCGTATCGCAACGGACCGGTCCACTCCATATGTTGCAACTGAAACCAAGCGCGTGCGCAACATCATTCGATTCAACCCGGAGAAGAACCCCCCGGTTTATAAGTATATGTACATGACCGGCTCGTACGCGTTGGGCTCACTCCAGGGGGGAATTCTGCAGCCGATACAGCAGCACACGTGGGATGTCACCTACGTTTCGGAGAAGCCCAATAACACGATCTTCACTCTTCATCCGTTTTATTCGGGCAAGGAACTGGCGATGTTTTTCCCGGAGGAACAGAAATTTCTTGCGGACGATGTGAATCGCTATCACATCGTTTACACCGATCCGAACAAATGGAATTCGAGCTCGCCGTACGAACAGACATTCCAACACAAGAACGCAATCATCGTTCTCTATACCATCGACCCGGAGGCGCACCATTCCCACATCGACGGATTCTTCCCGAAGACGCTGGACGAGCGAATCATCGACCCGTCAGGCTGGATCTTCTGTCGTGCGGACTCGGTCTATGTTGCGTTCTATCCCCTGAAAGCGTACGAGTGGATTGAGGAGAAAACAGACTGGCGGTGGCGGAGCCATGCGCTCAAGAATGGTGTTGTACTGGAAGCGGGATCCATGCAGGAGGACCGCTCGTTTGCGGAGTTTCAGAAACGAATGAGGGAGGGAAAACCGGAACTGCTGGAGAGCGATAAGGCGCTGACGGTGCGCTACCGGACCCGCAACGGCGATTCGATGACGTTTACCTACGGCGGTGAGCGGTTGCTGAACGGCAAATCGACGGACTTTCAATCCTACAAGCTTTTTAACGGTCCATTCATTCAAAGCGAGCGAGGCAGCGGGGTTGTCAGGATGATTGCACGCGGCAATGCGCTGGAGCTCGATTTCAATAAGGTGACAATCAGAGAGTGGAAACAATCAGATCGGTAACAATGTTGGCCGCTGTGCTGATCCTCGGCGGCTTTTCAGGACGGTCCGGAGTGAACGGGCCGGGCTCTCAACCCAAACCGCTCCGCTATTATGCCGCGGTGTTCCTGAACCGCGGGCATGTGTCCGGGAGTCCCACGAGCCACGTGGGTCTCTATCGCAGAGATGATGCCGACACTTCGTGGACGAATCTCTATCATACGAACCTCCTGACGTTCGGCATGGGGATCTGGCAAAAGGGAACAACCGAACGCAGGTACCTTTGCATGGGCAACGGCCTGCACCGGTCGGAGGATGGCGGCCTCACGTGGCGCGTTCTGACGAGCTGGCAAACGGAGGAGGTGCTCTCTGTAGCCCTTGATCCAAGGGATTCAGCGCTCATCTACATCTCGACACCGTTCGGCATCTACAAATCGACCGATGACGGTGCTCATTGGATCAAGAAAATGGATGGGATGAAGAGATGGTTTGTGAAGAGGCTGCTCATGGATCACGCCAATCCCGATGTTCTCTACGCCGGAGCGGAAGACGATCTCTACCGCTCGACCGATCGGGGCGAGCACTGGATGCCACTGCACGTCGGAGTCGAGATGATCGAAGTGGTCATACAGGATCCTGTTGATGGAAGACGGCTGCTCGTCGGTACGGAGGATGATGGTGTCCGGGTGACGACAGACGGCGGCAAAACATGGATGGCCGGAAAAGGCCTGCCGAAGACAGCCTTCTATGGATTGTGCGCTTCCCCCGATGGCCGGACAATCTACACGGGGGGATTTCAAACAGGACTCTGGAAAAGTGTGGATGGAGGGTTGTCGTGGAGTCTTCTCTGGCAGGGGGCTGATATCGAGGCGATCTTCACGATCTTCGTCAATCCGGACGACGCTCGCCATATCCTCCTGGGGACGAGCGGTCAGGGAATGTTTGAATCGTTCGATGCCGGGGCAACCTGGCGGTATGCAGGCATGAGGGGCTGTCACATCAAACAAATCGCTCTCTATCCTTGATCTCATTCTCAAGGATGTTTCGTACAAGAAATCTCAGGTGTCTGATGAAATCACAATGGTATGTCTGGCTCTTCTGTCTTGTCGTTCTGGTCCCGTCGACGATGTTCGCTCAGCATTCGACGGTCTATGCTTCCGTTCTTTCAACCAAACTCTTCGTTGTCGGTGCAGCGAATCCGGAAACGGGACTCTACCTGCAATCGCAGCCGACGACGGATACGATCTGGCATCACGTCGGACCAAAAACGATCCGGGATTTCGGCCTGGCGGTTTATTCCCCTTCGAAAGGACAGATCATCTGTCTTGCCTCCGGGAACGGAGTGCATCGAACGACCGACGGAGGGAAGACATGGAAGATCACAAGCGGCTGGGAGATCACCGAAGTCCTCTGCGTCACGATTGACCGGAACGATCCCAACATCATTTATTGCGGTACGCCGTACGGTGTGTTCAGGACCCTTGATGGCGGGACCACGTGGGTGGAATGCACGAACGGGATAAAAGAGAAATTTACCTCGTCGGTCATCATCGATGCGGCAAATCCCGCGGTGTTGTACTGTGCCACCGAGGGGGGCGTCTACCGGAGCGACGATCGAGGAACGACGTGGATGCGAACCGGGCTCAGTGTGGGGGGAGTACGCGTTGTGGTTCAGAATCCCAAAGACCCGACAATGCTTGTTGCCGGAACTGATGACTACGGCATCTACATCACACATAACACGGGCCGGTACTGGGAGAAAACCGAGGCCGGCCTTGATCATCAGACATTTTACTCGATCGCGTTCGATCCATCGAATCCGAAAGTCCTCTTTGCAGGAGGTTATGTCACAGGTGTTTACAAATCTGTGGATGGCGGGGTGAGTTGGGCCAGGAAAAACACCGGCATCTCAGTGCTCAACATCCATTCGATTGCCGTCGACCCCACGAACAGCAACCGTGTGTTCGCCGGGTCAATGTGGGGAGGGCTCTTCCGGTCGGAGGATGGGGGAGAAACCTGGAATAAAGCGGGTCTGACCGGCTCTCAGGTCTGGCAAATTGTTGTGGAACCATACTAACGAGGAAAACTGAACAATGAAACGAACGACGTCTCTTCTTCTCCTGGTGATTTCTTTGTGTGCAGTATCGCATGCGCAGATGGTGGATCGGGCGACCTACCTGAAAGAATTTGAACAGCGCAGGGCTTTCGTGACGTCTATTTACGACACGATGCAGGCGCCGGGATATTACCAGATTGCCGTCCGGTATGCGCATAGCAAGGACATCGCCGTTGCCGACAAGATGTTCAAGGAGCTTCTTCGCGATCCGCGCGGCGACATGTTCTGGATGATTCCGTGCATCGGCGCATATCTCGTGGGCCGGGATAAGATGTCGGACGAGACGAGAGCCGTCGTCCGGAACGCCTGGAAAACGTACGCGCCGTACCGCGGCGACACCGAGAATCACTGGTGCATGTACTATTCCTCGCTCTACCTGGCCGCGGAACAATGGCCCCACCTGCCGGGAAGCGAATGGTACAACGGAAAATCATCGGACGAAAACCTTACCGAAGCACGGGAATATCTCATTCACTGGATGCAGATCGCCACAACGATTGGCCAGGGAGAATTCGACTCGCCCGACTATTTTCCCGAGTACGCAATGCCCATGTTCCTGCTCACGGAATTTGCGCAGGACCCGGCCATGAAAACACGCGGCCGGATGATGCTCGATTTTATTTTCTCCGATTTTGCGACGGAACACCTTGCGGGACAGTATATCGGCGGGTACAGCAGGATCTATCAGCCTGCGGTGTACAAGCCGCTCCTTTCCGGAGCATCGCAGTTCGCCTACCTGTATTTCGGCACTGGAGATCCGACGAATTCCGGATGGATTGTTCTTCCGGCGCTTACCTCGTACAAGCTTCCGGAGATCATCTACGACATAGCGCTCGATCGGACAAAGCCGTTCATCGAACGCGAACGGAAACGCGTGCGCAACGTCATCCGGTTCGGCTCCGAGAAAAATCCCCCCGTCTACAAATACTCGTACGTCACAAAAGACTATGGTATTGGCTCTCTGCAGGGGGGCATCCTGCAGCCCATCCAGCAGCATACCTGGGGGGTACGCTATCTCTATGGAAAGCCATACACGACGATCTTTGGTTTGCACCCGTACTGGTCGGGATGGGAAGTCGGCATGTTCTTCCCGGAAGAAGTGAAAACCCTCATTGCCGATGTCGTCGCGTCGAAGGGAACGTACAACAATCCGGACAAATGGACGGGTGGCTCGCCGTACGAACGCACGTTCCAGGAGAAGAACACGCTCATCGTGCTCTACGATATCAAACCGGGAACGCAAACCGAACACATCGACGGATTCTTCCCGCGCAATCTTGAAGAACGAATCATTGACCCCTCCGGCTGGATCATCTGCAAGGCCGGCGACACCTACATCGGATGGTACCCGCTGCAGGAGTATGAGTGGAAGGAAGAGCTCGAGACACCGGCAAATTCCCTCAACGACATCGGCCGCCCGCAGCTCGAGCGCGTCAAAGAGACCGGTAACTGGCGGTTGAGGAGCTACAAACTCCAGAACGGCTACGTGATCGAGGTTCGGTCGAAGGATGAGATCGGATCGTTCGACACGTTCAAGGCTGAACTCAAATCTCATCTGCCGAAAGCCAACCTGACTCCCGGCGCCGTCTCTGTCCACTATACCACGCTGAACGGGGAAACAATGGATTTTGGCTTCCCCGAGAAGCGCACATTAAACGGCACCGCGGTCGATCTGTCCAAGACAAGACTCTTCGACGGGCCATTCCTCAGTTCGGATGTCGGAAGCGAAAAGCTGACGATCACATACAAATCCAAAAAGATGATCCTCGATTTCAAAGCAGTAACGATCGTTGAATAAGAACACTTCCCATGAGCCAGACACAACATCTTGACGTGATCGTCGCCGGACTGGCGCTTGCCGATGTCATCGGACGGCCGGTTGAGTTCAACAAACCTCCGAAGCGCGGAGCCCTGAAACTCATTGATTCAATCACGCTGACAACCGGCGGGAACGTTTCCAACGTCGGCATCGACCTCGCCCGGCTTGGGTTCCGCGTCGGTGCCATCACAAGGGTGGGCAACGATCCGATCGGGCGATTTGTCATACAGCATTACAGGACGTTTGGGATCGATACCGAAGGGGTCATCATCGACGCGAAGGCACAGACATCTGCAACGATCGTCGGTGTGGATAAGAAGGGAGAAAGGACGTTTCTTCACACGCGCGGGTGCATGAAAAACTTCCGTGCACACGACATCCTGGCCCGCATCCCGCTGATCCGGAAAGCATCGATCCTTGCCGTCGGCTATCTCGGACTGCTCCCGGAGACCGAGCGGGATTTCAAGCCGCTCTTTCGTGCAATCAAACATGAAACGCAGACAACAATCCTGCTCGACACGGCGGCATCGCCGCGCGTCACGGGCAAGGAACTGCGCGGGTTCCTGCCATACGTCGACTATTTCATTCCCAGTTACGAAGAAGCGGCGGGGCTGACAGGCTGCAAAACTCCCGAAGCGATTGTCAAAGCGTTCTTCGATGCGGGGGCGCCGCACATCGTCGGAGTGAAGCTGGCCGAAAAGGGATGCTATATCTCTGATGGTCGCCATGGCGAATTTGTGAAATCGAAACGTGTCAGGCACGTTGTCGATGCCACCGGGGCGGGCGACGCGTTCGTGGCCGGATTCGTGGCAGCGACGCTGAAAGGCCTCGATCCGTTCAAGGCTGCCCGCGTCGCAAATTCTGTTGCAGCAAGCTGTGTCTCTGCTGTCGGAGCCTCGACGGCGATCCGTGAGTTTGATTCGTACCTGTAATCGCGATGCCGGCCCCGCCGGGCCGGTGAGTCGGGACTTGACGACGAACATATGAAGCCAACCTATCACATCGTTTCACACTCGCACTGGGACCGGGAGTGGTATTTTCCGTTCGACCGCTTTCGTGCGATGCTCGTCGACATGATCGACGACCTTGTCGAGCTGATGGGAAGAAATCCCGAGTTCAAATCGTACACGCTCGACGGCCAGCTTGCGGCAATCATGGACTACCTCGAGGTTCGCCCTGAGCGGGCCGACACGATTCGCCGTCTCGTGGAGGAGAAGAAGCTCTTCATCGGACCGTGGTATATCCTGAATGATGAATTTCTTTCAAGCGGCGAATCGCACATCAGGAATCTCTCCCTGGGATTTCGACTCGGCAGACAGCTTGGCGGCGCAATGCCGGTGGGATACATACCGGACCAGTTCGGGCACATCGCGCAAATGCCGCAGATCCTGAAAGGTTTCAATATCGACACCGCCCTTATCTACCGGGGGTTCGGCGGTGAGCCGGGGCAGGAGCAGTCTGAATACTGGTGGATCAGCCCGGACGGGACGCGGGTGCTTATGCATCACCTGCCGCACGACGGATACAGCGCCGGGTATTTTGCCTCGCGGGATGAGCATGTCATTCTCCAGAAATTCACGCGGCTCAAGAACGAGCTCGACGCCCGGGCTACAACATCGCAGCGTCTCTTTTTCAACGGCGGAGACCACCACTGGCCGGACGAAGAGGTGACCGATGCCATCGGCGTGCTGAGAAAGAGTTTTGACGCCGAATTCCGCCACAGCAACTTCCCGGATTTCTTCAGCGCTGTGAGACGAGAGATCGGCGATACCACGGACCTTCCGCAGCTGCACGGAGAGACACGGTTTGGATTCCGCTATGCGTTCGCCGTGCTCGGCGGTGTGTTCTCAAGTCGTATGTACCTCAAGCAGCTCAACGCCCGGTGCGAAACATTGCTGGAACGGTATCTCGAGCCGCTCAATGCAATTGTTTCCCTTGAACGGCAGCGCGACAGGACACCGCAAATTGAACAGGCATGGAAGTACGTCATCCAGAACCAGGACCATGATGCGATTTGCGGCACAAGCGTCGACGAAGTCCACCGCGAGATGGTTGTCCGCTACGAAAAGGCGCTCCAGATCGGCAAACACGTGACATCAGAATGTTTTGCCGGACTGCTTCCATACGACGAGCACGAACATCACGACGACAGGTACCTGTTCGTGTTCAACCTGTCGCCCTTTGAGCGGAGCGACGTCGTGGAAGCGGCTGTGGAGTTCTTCCTCCAGGATGTCGTTGTCGGCCTCAATCCGGAAGTGAAGGTGGATCCAAAACTCCCGCCTGTCGAGGGTTTCAAGCTGCTCGATTCAAACGGGAGGGAAGCCCCGTTCCAGATACTTCGGCGCAAAGAGGATTTCGGCGTAACGTATTCGA
The DNA here is from genome assembly GCA_035506075.1 of Bacteroidota bacterium. Classification (GTDB taxonomy): domain Bacteria; phylum Bacteroidota; class Ignavibacteria; order UBA10030; family UBA10030; genus UBA9647. The sequence continues at coordinate 20,848 of DATJQB010000144.1, forward strand.
AGCACGATTATCCTCACCAGACACTTGCTGATCGCTTCGACATTCTTGTCTCGGCTGAACACCTGCCGACGCTTGGATGGAAAGGGTTCTCGATCATCCGGACGGACGCAATGCCGACGTACAGCTCAACCCTCCGCATTGATCGGCACGTGATGGAAAATCAGCTCATCAGGGTCGAGGTCAGCGATACGGGCATCATCACGCTGATTGACAAGACGACCGGAGAAAAATTCGACAAGATCAATTGCTTCGAAGACTCGGGAGATGTTGGTGACGAGTACAACTATTCCTACCCGGAACGGGACGAATGGATTTTGTCGGAGCAGCGAAAAGCTCGGGTGACAGTCGAGGAACGGGGCCCGCTGCGCGTCGCACTGCGGATTGAGCACCGGCTCATGGTGCCCGTGTCGGCCTCCGCGGATGAAAAGTCGCGTACCGGCCAGAAGACTGAATTGATAATCTCGTCGGTTCTCTCGATCACGGAGAATTCAAAACGCGTCGATATCCGGACAACCGTTGTAAATACGGCGAAGGACCATAGGCTGAGAAGTCTGTTCTCAACCGGAATCACAACGAGACAATCGTTCGCCGACACCCCGTTTGCAGTTGTACAACGGACACATCAGACATACGACACCTCGCACTTTGCCATTGAGCATCCCGCCATGGTGGCTCCGATGCAGCGCTTCGTGACAATCGTCGATGGACGCAAGAGCTTCACGCTGATCGTCAAAGGGCTTCCGGAATACGAGCTGAAGCTTGATGAGCCGGGCGTCCTTGCGTTGACGCTGCTCCGATGTGTCGCAAAGCTCTCGGGGAGAGATCTTATAACCCGGCCGGGTGGCGCAGCCGGATGGTGGAACGAAACACCCGACGCCCAGTGCCTGGGGACGCACACGTTCGACTATGCAATAGTACCCGGTTCCCCGGGCGATGTTTCGGATTGGTCCGGCGTCTTAAGAGAAGTTGAACTGTTTACAGTTCCGCCCGCGACGGTCAATCGCAAGAATCAACAACAAGAGCTCGATCGAAGCTTCCTCTCACTCTCGCCGGATTCGCTCACACTTTCTGCCCTGAAAACCTCCGAGGACCGGAAAGGGATCGTTCTTCGTCTCAGCAATCCGGTCGACAGGACTGTGCGGGGATCGCTGCATTGTGCCCGACCGATCAAGGAAGCGTTCCGGGCGAAGATGAACGAAGAGCTCATTGAACCGTTACAAATTGATCACGGCCACGATCTCCACGTTGCCGTCAAACCATACGAGGTGTTGACGGTGATTGTGAGGATATGAGCGTTGCATTAGATGCTCTCTGCTGCCGGTTTTTCCATACGCTACGAAAGGTGACTCAGCTATGTCAACACTACCAGGTAATCAGCTTCGAACAAACAGGATTCTCAATCCATCTTCCGGCAACGGGATTGTCGTCGCCATCGACCATGGCCTTTTCATCGGGCCGCTCCCGGGAATCGAGGATTCCGGCAAGGCTGTCGACATGCTCCTCCCCGGCCATCCGGATGCAATCCAGATGACGCCGGGCACCACGCGGGCCAATCTCCCCAAGTTCTACGGGAAGAACAAGCCGGGTGTCATTGTGCGATTGGACGCCACAAATATCTGGCGAAAGAAACCGGCGCCAAAAGAAGGGTACTACACGCACGTCGCGACCGTGAAGGATGCCATTCAGCTCGGCGCGGACGCGGTTGTTACGTTTCTCTTTGCCGGCTATGACACCGACGCGCAGGAAGCGGACAATCTCCAGACACTTGCGCGGATTGCAGCGGAAAGCCGGGAATACGGCATCCCGTTCATCGTTGAACCGCTCGCCATCCAGAAGGGTGCAAATGTTGTGCGGGATTTCGAAATCATGAAGCTCATCATCCGCATGGCGTCGGAAATCGGAGCCGACCTGATCAAAGCAGACTTCCCGGAATCGAAGAAACAGTTCCAGGAGCTGATCGGCGTTTCGTCCGTTCCGATCCTCGTCCGCGGCGGTCCGAAAATGGATTCAGACCGCGAGATGCTGCAAATGGTCAAAGATGCAATTGACTGCGGTGCGAAGGGAATTGTGTTCGGACGCAACGTCTGGCAGCACAAGGAGCCTGCAAAGATCCTCCGCGCTCTGGCTGCCATCGTCCACGAGGGGCAGGGTGTCTCAAAGGCGCTGAAAGCACTCTGAACTGCCACAGGAAGAACAAGGATGTCAATCGATCAGGCTCTGGTACCGGTGCACGAAAGGGGGCGGCAAATGCAGAAAGAAATCAACGTCGGACTGATAGGCTTCGGGCAAATGGGGCGGATTCATTCCTACGCGTATCGCTCGATCCCGCTGTACTATGACGGCAGCCCGTGCAGGATCAATCTCAAATGTGTCTGCGACACCAACGAGTCGCTTGCGCGGAAAGGAGTGGATCAGGCGGGGTTCGAGTCATATACCACGGATTACAAGGAGCTCCTTGGCCGTAAGGATATCGATGTTGTCAACATCTGTACGCCGAACAAGCTGCACAAGGATGCAGTGATCGCAGCACTGAAGGCGGGCAAGCATGTGTACTGCGAGAAGCCGCTTGCGTTCAACGAGGCGGAAGCGAAGGAGATTGTCGCTGTTGCCGACCAGACCGGGGTGAAGCATCAGATCACGGCGGAATACCGGTTCATTCCTGCGATCATGAAAGCCAAGGAACTCATCAACGCCGACTTTGTCGGGCGCGTGTTTCATTTCCGCGGCCTGTACCTGCATTCGGGTTACATCGATCCAAAGCGGCCGCGCGAGTGGCGGCTTGTGAAAGAAATGATCGGCGGCGGCGTGCTTGTCGATCTCGGTCCCCATATACTCGACCTCATGCTTCATCTCGTCGGCGATGTTGAGATGGTTTCTGCGACGATGGAGACGTTTTTCAAGGAGCGCCCGCTTCCGGACAATCCGAAGAAAACCGGGAAGGTAGACGTTGAGGACGCCATCACGGCTGTCCTGCGCTTCAAGAACGGCGGCATCGGCATCGCCGAGATGTCGCGTGTTGCGACCGGTGCGGAGGACGAACTGCGGTTTGAAATCAATGGAGCGACCGGTGCACTAAAATTCAACCTGATGAATCCAAACGAGCTCCTTGCCTACAACGCGAATGAACCCAAGGGAATCCAGGGATTCAAATCCATCAGCACGGTGCAGAAGTATGCCGCACCCGCCGTGATGCCCGCGCCGAAGTTTACCATGGGCTGGGTACGGACGCACGTGGCGGCCCAATACAGCTTCCTGGATTGCGTCGTCAACAACCGTGTTCCTTCACCGAATTTTCACGATGCGCTCAAGATTCACCATCTCATGGAGGCAATCTACAAGGCGGTGGAAGCAAAACAGTGGGTGAAAGTATAAGATCTTCTCGAACGATCATGAACCGTCTGTTCATGGCAATGCTTGTTGCGCTGGCGCTCTCTTGCGCAGCGCTTGCGCACGGGCTTCCGGGCATTGCGGCGTATCAACACAAGCCGGAAGCATATGCTGAGTTCGTGGGTAAGTATAAAAGAGGCGGGACGGATATCCTGTACTTCAACATCCGCGAGGGGAAGCTCACGGCCCGTCCGGCATTCTGGCACTCGATACAACCCGTCGAAGTCAACAAAGACTCATTCGTCGTTGCAGATCGCCGAGAGCGTGGCGGATCATTCGTCCGGAATTCCCACGGCGACGTCATCGCTGTGTGGCTTGTCGGGCTCAGCGATTCCCCTCTTAGGTACGAGAAGGTTGCTCCATCGGAAAAACTTTCGCTTGAACTGTTGTTTGCCGGAAAAGGGAGTGAAGCGTACAGGGCACTTTCAAAAGAGTGCAGCTACAATGAACTCCTTGCCGCCGGCACAATGTTCTTTGAACATTTTCCAACCAGGGCGTCTGTCGCCGCGGCGTACCTTCAGGAAATGACGAAGCAGTTCGGCGATTCATCGGATGTGCATATGCTTCTGGGGCGGGCATACATTGGCGCTCACATGCGGCCGCAGGGGCTGAAGAGTTTTCGAAAAGCAGTGGCACTGAATCCCGGAAACCAGGAAGCGGTTGATTACCTGCGCCGTCTCCGTGCAGTCCCGATTCCAGCTGAAGTTGCAGCGTCAGAATGGAAGGTTCCGTTTTCGCTGAAGGAGCTCTTGAAGCCTCCAACGGCGTCAGAAATCAGCACGGTTCGACAGATCTGGGCAAAACGGGATTTGTCGCCCGTCGAGCCAAGGGAAGTTACCAGTGCGACAGTTCGTTTTGGCAGCATCGATGCGGTCGTCCGGATTATATCGCATCGCGTGCACGGTTCCTTGCACTACGGCGCCATTCTTGTCCCCGTAAATGCCCCGAAGGGGTCTTGCGCTGTTCTTGTCGAGGCCAAAGGTGTGTCATGGGACTATTTCCCGCTTGCTGTGCCTTCGGGACTCAACAGCCCGGGAATCCTTGGTTCCGATCTGTCGCACTGCGTCATCGTCGCTCCCTCCTTCCGCGGGGAGAAGATTATCTTCAACGGACAGGAATTTCAGTCGGAAGGGGACAGGACGGACAATTGGGACGGTGCAACCGACGATGCGCTTGCGTTGCTGAACGTTGCTCTTCAAACCACACCCGGAGCTGATTCGACGAGGATCCTGGCATTTGGCAGAAGCCGGGGAGGAAGCGTTGCCATGCTTGCCGCAGAACGCGACAGGCGCATCAAAGGTGTTGTGGAATGGGCGGGACCGACCGACTGGTTTGAACACATGTCCGAAGAAGGATGGACACAGCAGGAACTTGTTGAAGAAGGACTGAGAATTCACGCGAAGCCGAACGAAACAGCCGGACAATTCATCGAACGATTCCTACTGAAAGCAATCGACGGAACGCAGAGTCTGGAAGAGACCAGGCTCAGGATGATTGCCGCTTCGCCGTTGTATTTCGCCTCGTCGCTTCCGGATCTGCAGATCCATCACGGTGTCGAGGACTACAACGTGCCGATCGCGAACGCCCGCGCACTCGCCGATAGCTTGAAAAAGACGGGCCGATCAGGGGCCGCTCTTGAAGCTTTCTTCTATGAAGGATTCGGCCACGATACGGACGTTCAGGTTGCGACGAAGCGTTCACACAAATTTCTGCACGCGAAGATGGGGTCCAAGCGGTAGCATCGTCATCACGACACGATGGAGGAAGGGCAAGACGATATGGCAGGTACGTTGACCGTTCAGCAAAATCTTGAACTGCTCGGGCGCTATCGGTACGTCGAAATGCAGTTCATGGAATTAATGGGCAGCTGGGCCTATTCGATGATTGACCCCGAAATCAAGATCGGGTTCGGCCGGCACATGTTTCAGGATTCGGTCCACGCCGATTTGATCGGCAAACGGATCCCCGAGCTGAAAGGGCGTTCGCAGCACTTCCATTCCATCGCGCCGAGCGATGAGTACGTCAGGATCCTGGAAAGGATCTGGAAGGAATCCGATCAGCTCCTGCGCATGATCGGTTTGTACCGCGTTCTGAAACCAGGGCTCGTCGCGGTCTATCGCCGTCACCTCGATCACCTTGAGCTTCCTGCCGACGAGCCGACAGGGTACATTCTCCGGCTGATCGCCGACGAGGAACAGGACCACATCGAGTGGGCTGAGAAGATCATTGAGCGCTTGATGAACGGCGCAAAGAACAAAATCGAAATCGCAGCATGGGAACAAGGGCTCGTCCGTGAGCTGCATGAGGCGGGCGGCGTATGGGGAGAAGGGAAAAAAGCGGGAGCGTACACCTTCAGGAAATCTCATCCGTACAGCAAGCTCCCCGTGCGGGACAGTCGGTGGAATGTTGTTGAGAACCCGGAGGAGTTCAAAGAAAAAGACTGGTCGTTCGATACAAACGACGGCAAGCTTCATCTACTTCACGATCTTCTCAACAGCGAGTTTATTACGGTCGAACGAATGGGACTCATCCTTGCAGACTTTCCGGAGATCCCGTGGCAGATGAAGCTCGACATGGCGCGGCAGGCGTGGGATGAGGCGAGGCATGCAGAAATTGTCCAACGGAGGCTCGAGGAGCTCGGCGGTCACGTCGGCATGTTTCCGACGAGTTGTTTCGGATGGGAACAGGATGTCAACCGCCCCGATCCGCTCGAGCGGCTTGCATTGTCGAACATGACATTTGAAAGCGAAAGCTGCAAGCATTTGAGGGACTGGATCGTCAAGGCGAAGCGGACGGGCGATGTCCGATCGCAGCAGCTTGTTGAGTTTCTCCTCGCAGACGAAGTCAATCACGTGCTGTACGGCGTTCACTGGATCGATGAGTTGACGAAAGACGATCCCGAACGGCGGAAACGCGTGATGGCATATCCCGATCAGGTGCTTTCGACACAACATCCCGTCGGAGTGTATTTCAACGAAACGAAAAACGCCTGACCCGTTCGCGGGTTGGGGAACCGAGACATCGGCAAGGAAACGACAATGAAGGTTGCACAATTCGAAGACGCACAAGGCTATTGCATTGGCCTGTCAAGCAACGGCCGCTGGATCAACTATTCCGACGCAGAGGCGGCCTACACAGCGGTTACACAGAAGGTCGTCGTGGAACCCACCACAACGATTCTCCAGCTTCTCGAGGACGGTCGATTCGATCCGGCGGAATTCAGGGTCGTGCTCCAATTCCTCGCAGAACATAAGCTTGAAAAGCAGTACTTGATCAATAAAGACGCGGTGTTGAAGGCCCCCATCCTCCGTCCGCCAAAAATAGTGGCGCTCGGCCTCAACTATGCTCTCCACGCCAAGGAGGGGAATGCCGCAGTTCCGAAAGAGCCCATTATCTTCATGAAGGCGGGTTCTTCAGTGATCGGACCCGGCGACACGATCCTTCTTCCGCGGGGACTCGGTCGGATGGATCACGAGGTGGAACTTGCCGTTGTGATTGGCCGTCGTGCCTCGGGCGCAAAGAAGAAGGATGCACTCAGCTATGTCGCAGGCTACACGGTTCTCAATGATGTCACCGCGCGCGAACTGCAGACCAGCGATCTCGAGGAAAAGCACCCCTGGTTCAGGTCGAAGAGCTTCGACACCTTCACACCGCTCGGCCCGTGGATCGTCACCGCCGATGAGATTGGCTCGCCCATCGAGCTGGCCCTTGAATGTCGTGTCAACAAGAAGGTGCGTCAGAAGTCGAATACGAAGAACATGGTGTTCGACGTACCGACGCAGATCGAGTTTATCTCGAAGTTCATAGCGCTGGAACCCGGTGACATCCTATCGACCGGAACACCGCACGGCATTGGCCCGATCGCCGAAGGAGACGAAGTCGTTTGCTCGATCAAAGGCATTGGTGAATTGAAGAACCCTGTTCGTAACCGATGAAGATCGACCAGATCACGTTAACGCACGTGCGCGTCCCGCTTGTTGAGCCGTTCAGGATCAGCAACGGGGAAGTTGCAGAGAAAGATGCAATCCTGGTCGGTGTCCACTCCGACGGCCTCGTCGGGTATGGAGAATCGTCGCCGATGTCCGGCTCGTTCTATTCCGACGAGACGCCGGAGTCCGCCTGGAGATGCCTGACAAAGGATCTGGTTCCGAACATTCTCCAAGCGGCTCCCGTAACAATTGAAGAGGTGAACGCTCTTCTCGAGTCGGTCATGGGGAATGCGTTTGCGAAGGCGGGCATTGAAACTGCATTTTGGGATTTGCACGCACAGAAAGAAGGGAAGCCGCTTTTTGAAGTTCTCGGCGGCAAGAGGTCAACCGTCGAGTCGGGGCTGGCCGTTGGAATTTATCCTTCCGTCGACGGCCTCCTGAATGCCATTGAGCGGTACCTGGTGGAAGGCTACAAGCGTGTGAAGATCAAGATTCAACCGGGATGGGATCTGCAGCCGCTGAGTGAAGTCCGGCGCAGGTTTGGCAAGATCCCCCTGATGGTCGACGCGAATTGCGCATACACAGTGAAGGACCTTGATCACCTTCGGCGATTGGATGATTTTGAGATGATGATGATCGAACAGCCGCTCCCGAAGGATGATCTCGAGGGACACGCTGCGCTTCAGAGGATCCTCAGTACGCCGGTATGCATCGACGAGAGTGCAAAAGATCTGGCGACCGTGAAAAGGGCGATCGACCTGGACGCGTGCCGGATCGTCAACATCAAAATCCAGCGTGTGGGCGGACTCTGGAACTCAAAGAACATTCACGATCTGTGTGCCTCGCGGAACATTCCGGTCTGGGGAGGTACGATGCCGGAGCTTGGGATCGGCGGAGCGCAAACCGTCCATCTTGCGACCCTGGGGAATTTCGGCTTCCCGACAGATGTGGAGTCGTCGCGGCGCTGGTTTGTCGATGATATCGTCGAGCCCCTCATCGAAGTCCATGATGGAATGATCTCGGTGCCGGCTGGATCCGGCAACGCATATGCGCTCAATACGCGTGTTGTCGCAAAATACAAGGTGAGGGAAGAGAAGATCACGTAGTCGTGCGCAACATGGTTCATGCTTCCAGCCAGGGAGGCCCGGATTCTTGAAGAAAATCATCTCACTTTTTGTTCTGCTCATCATGATGTCGCATACAAATACGTACGCACAGGGAAACGGCTGGGTCGGATCAACGATTCGCTCCATGACGCTTGAAGAGAAGATCGGGCAGCTGTTCTGTGCCGACCTCATCGCGGTGTATTCGAACAAGGAAGGTCCGGCGCTGGTTCTCGCAAAGGAGTTCATCCGCAAGTACCACGTGGGAAGTTTTGTCATTGCGGGGGGCACGGTGACCGATATCGCCCTCGTGACGAACGAGCTTCAGCGGGAATCGAAACTTCCGATCCTCATCAACGCCGACCTTGAAGCCGGGCTTTGGTTCAACCATCCATATCGATGGATGATGGGGAGAGGGCCGGAACTCCCGCGGTTTGTCGTTGGCGGCGGGACACCCCTTCCTTCGTGCATGGCTGTGGGAGCGACAGGAAACCCCCGATTTGCTTACGAATTCGGCAAAATTACAGGGCGGGAAGCCCGGGCGGTTGGGATTCACTGGATCAATGCCCCGGTTTCCGATGTGAATATCAACCCGCTCAATCCGATCATCAACACGAGATCGTTCGGCGAGGATCCGCAGCAGGTTGCCGCGATGGTGGCCGAGTTCGTGCGCGGTGTGCAGGAAGAAAAAGTGATGGCAACGGTGAAGCACTTCCCGGGACACGGCGACACCGAGGAAGACACGCACATGAAGCTTCCCCTCCTGCCGTTCGATCGTGCGAGGCTCGACGCAATAGAGTTTGTTCCGTTCAAAGCGGGAATCCAGGCGGGTGTGAAGGCTGTGATGACAGCCCACATCGCTCTTCCCGCGATTGATCCGGAAAAGCGTCCCTCAACACTTTCGCCGATCATCATCAATGAATTGCTCCGCAAGCACCTCGGCTTCAACGGCATTGTCGTAACCGACGGCATGACCATGCAAGGGGTGACCGATCATTACTCTCCGGCCGAAGCTGCAATCAGAGCCATTGAAGCAGGCGATGATGTTGTTCTCGTTCCTGCAAATCTTGGTGAGGCGTACGCCGGTGTCCTCGGCGCCGTCCGGTCGGGTCGGATCTCCGAAGCGCGCGTCGACGAATCGGTGCGCCGGGTTCTCGAGGCAAAAGCATGGGTTGGTCTTGAGAAGAAACGAACGGTTGATGTCGAAGCGATCATGAACATCGTGGATTCACCTGCTGCAGAGAAGACAGCTGATTCGATGTTCTCTGCTGCGATCACTCTCCTGAGGAATTCAGGAAACGTCATCCCCGTTCAACGCGGGAAGAAGATCCAGGTTGTTACAGTCTCGGATGATCCGAACCTGCAATTTGGGGACGGCCTTTCGTCGGTGCTTGAATCGGACGCGCGCGTGGTGTCCCTGTCTCATCTCTGGAACGAATCATCCACCGAGGCCGTTGGACGTACGCTCAGCGAAGCCCGGTCGTCGGATGTTATTGTGCTCGGAATTTACCTTTCTGTTGGATCGTGGAAGGGACAGCTCGGATTTTCAGAAGGACTGAAACAATACTTCGGGCAAGTCTCCGCTTTGAAGAAGCCGCTCATCATCATCACGTTCGGCGACCCGTACGTCATCGAAAAGCTCCCGGCCGCGGACGGAATTCTCGCAGCCTATACGGGACTTCGGAAGTCGGAAGAAGCAGCAGGCTGCGTATTGCTCGGAACATCGGGAACGCAGGGAACGCTTCCCGTCACCATCCCGGGAAAGTTCAAACGGGGAGACGGACTCCATCTGGACGCCGCTCCACGCTGAAAGAAGATCGCATGCCGCTCACGACGAAATTTCTCGGTTTGACTCTGCAGAGCCCGGTGCTCGTGGCTTCCGGACCGGCGAGTCATGATGTCAATCAGATACGATTTGCCGAGGAGCAAAACGCCGGGGCGATCGTTCTCAAGACGGCTTGTTCGGACAAGTTCGAGCACATGCGGTCCTGGCCGCGCCCGCGTTACAAGCTGCTTGATTGGGACAAACAAATTGCGGGACGATCGAAGAGCTTTAGTTTGTATTCGTACGAACAGGGGTACAGCGGAACGCTTGAGGATTACTGGGAGTTCATCCGGGCGTGCAAGAAGCACGCTGCGATACCAATCATCGGCAGTATCTTCGCCGATGACGCGAACGACTGGGCCGAGATGGCAAAAAACGTCGAGGGATGCGGCGCGGATGCTATCGAGCTGGACATCTCTTCGCCGCACAGGCCCGGGAGTGTTGCGTTCGAGACCACGTTTGTCGCAGCAATCAAGATTGTCGTGAAGTCTGTCGGGATTCCGGTGCTTGTAAAACTGACAGCCGGCCAGGAAGTCGTTCCACAGTGTCTTGTTGCCCAGGATTGCGGGGCCTCGGCCGTCACGCTCTGCAATCGCATCCGCGGCATCGATGTCGACACCGAAAGCCAGCGGCCGATTCTCCACGGATCATACGGCGGCATTGGAGGACCCTGGGCAAAGTACTACACGATGCGGCATGTCGCCGAAGCTGCGCAGGCAATCACAATCCCGATCAGCGGCACCGGGGGAATCATGTCCGGCGACGATGTGATCAAGTATGCGTTGCTCGGAGCTTCGACCGTGCAGGTTCTTTCCGTGATCATGGTGAATGGCTGGGAATCGATCGGCCGCATACAAGGCGAGATCGAGGAGTATTTGGTGCGAAAAGGCCTGAATTCACTGGACGATCTGCGCGGAAGAGCGCTGGCTGCACTCACACCCCCGGATGAAATCATCCGTTGGTCGGGCGAACCGAAAACAGGTGCGCGCAACGTCTGGAAGAAAGATCTACCGTAGCACAAGAGCTCCCTTGTGTTTCAACCTATCCGTTCGTCGATGGCTCAACAACAAAAATATCGCGGACTTCCTCCACTTCCACCACCGTTTGTCAGGCAATCGCCTCCGGTCGCGGTGGTCGTTGAAGAGAAGTGCATTGCGTGCGATCGGTGCCCGCCTCTCTGCTTCTTTGACGCGATCGTCATGGAAGGCAGGCCGGGGCACAAGTATCAGCGCACTGCAGTCGTCGTGGCGGACAACTGCACCGGCTGCGGACTTTGCTTTGAGGCTTGTCCGACCGATGCGTTTCTCTGGGTTCCGGATACAACCCCGGGACGCAGTCCATCGAAGAGTGTACACACCCCCGACAGGAAATCAGACAGATGAAGGTTCTGGACCTGACTCATCCGATCACCGCTGAGATGCCGGTCTATTTTCCCTGGCACCCGAAAACGGAACTTGAACAAACCGCGACATACAAAGACAATCGCTGCGTCGTCACGCGGTTAAGTGTCGGCAGCCACACCGGAACACACATCGATGCCCCAAGCCATGTCCTTGAAGGAACACCGACCCTTGATCAGTACGATCCGGCGTTGTGGTACGTCGATGCCCGCGTTCTTGATTTCACCGGTCGAGCCCCGAAGCAGTCGATCACGAAGGAAGAAGTCCGGAAGAAATTTGATTCGCGAGGAATCGGCGTCGTGATCAAAACCGGGTGGGACAACCGCTTTGGCCATCAGGACTATTATACAACCTATCCGCCGCTCTCGAACGAAGCGGCCGAGTATCTTGTCGAATTGGGTATTCCCGTTCTCGCAGCAGACACACCGTTCACACTGGATGTTCATTATATCATGCTGCGGCGCGGCATACCGCTCATAACGAACCTGAACAACACGGGACAATTGTCTGAAGGAGTCATCAAACTCATTTCAGCACCGCTTCTCATCAAGGGAGGCGACGGAGCACCGGCCAGAGTCATCGCAGTGACGGCATAACAAAACCATGGACCACATCGTCTCGCTTCTCTCCGATCTTGTCGCAATCCCGAGCATGAACCCGATGGGAAGAGGCCGTACGGGAGCGGAGTACTCGGAGCAGACAATTGCGGATTTCGTTCGATCGCTTCTGTCGAATCATTCGATCGACTGCGAGATGCAGCCTGTCCTGCCCGGCCGGCCAAACGTGATCGGATATGTGGATGCCGGGGCTGAACGAACCTTGCTGCTCGAAGCTCATCTGGATACGGTCCACGCCGAGGCGATGAGTATCGACCCGTTCACTCCGGTTATTCGGGACAATAAGCTGTACGGCCGCGGCGCATGCGACACAAAAGGTTCGATCGCCGCTTTCCTCGACGGGACGTTTCGGGCCCTGAAGCACACGCATCGGCTGAAGTATAATGTGAGGCTCCTGTTCGTTTCAGACGAGGAATATCGTTTCACCGGGGCGCAGCACGCCGTGAAGAAAGGGTTAAGCGCAGACTTTGGTATTGCCGGAGAACCCACACAACTGAGAATTGTCCGCGCACACAAGGGAGTGACGCGCTGGAAAATCGTGACGAACGGAATCGCTGCACATTCCGCCTACCCCGAACGGGGACGGAATGCGATCTACGCGATGTCCCGCGTTGTGGGAAGGCTGGAACGCTACGCGGCCGAACTGTATGCCGGTCCACGCCATCCGCTCCTCGGTGCCCCGTCGATGAGCGTCGGAGTGATTGAAGGAGGGCAGGCTGTCAACATCGTTCCGGACCGGTGTGTGATTGAAATAGACCGGCGAACGCTTCCGGATGAGACGTTGCAGGGTGTACTCGATCCCGTCCGGGCTCTCCTGGCTGATCTCGCCGATTGGGAGATAAAGGCGCCGCACCTGTCCGTTGCGGGAATGGAAATCCTTGAAACTGCACCGGTCACGCTGGTTTTGGCTGAGGCCGTCCAGAATGTGTGCGGCAGCGCGACCATCGAATCGGCACAATACGCGACAGATGCCGGCATTTACAATTCAGTTGGTATTCCGACAGTTGTTTTTGGTCCGGGCGACATCGCCCAGGCACATACCGCCGCCGAATGCATCGATCTCGGCCAACTGGAGCAGGCGGCGTCAATCATCGAAAAGGTGTTGGTGTCATGATCATCGGGCTCGACATCGGCGGGACGAAAACGGCGGTCGTTGCCGGGACCCGCACGGGAGAAGTGCTCTCCCGGGTTCAATTCGCGACATCGCCTGAGCGCGGCTTCGAACAATTTTACAAACAACTGTCTGCCGTCATTCCGGGCGTCATCTCGGGTTCGAAAGAACATGTTGACGCGATCAGCGTCTCGATTGGCGGACCCCTGAACATTCTCGAGGGCATCATCGAGTCTCCTCCCAACTTGCCGGGATGGGACAATATTCGCCTCAAGGAGCGCCTGGCGCAATCGTTCTCGCTTCCTGTGTTTGTTGAGCACGACGGGAATGCAGGAGCGTTGGCGGAGTTCTATTTTGGCGCGGGCAGGGGATTTCGCAATATCGTTTTCCTGACGATGGGAACCGGACTCGGAGCCGGCCTGATCCTTGACGGGAAGGTGTACCGTGGTACAACCGATACGGCGGGCGAAGTTGGGCACATCCGCATCGCCGACGATGGGCCGGAGTGTTACGGCAAGGCCGGATCGTTCGAAGGGTACGGAAGCGGTACCGGCATTGCGCGGCTCGCCAACATGATGTTCCCGGCCCTGTGGAGTGAATCGGTCACCGTTCTTGACGTGTATGCGGCATTCAAGGATGGCTCGGCTGAAGCGAGGCAGGTGTTCGAAAGGGCGGGAATGTACATTGGTCGCGGGTTCGCGATGATAGCCGATTTTATCAACCCGCAGCGCATTATCCTCGGAGGACTCGGGATGCGCATTGCGGATGCCTTCGTTCCTTTTGCCGAAGCAGTCTTTACCAAAGAAGCGTTGCCACAATCAGCGCGCGCGTGCAGCATCGTGCCGGCGCAGCTTGGAGAGCGTATTGGCGACGTCGCATCGTTGTGCGCGGCGCTCGATCAGGGACGGCTGATCGATGCAAGAGTGATTCGCGGAGCGTGACCGCGCTGTGTGTCAGGATTATCCAGGGGAGGCTTTTCCAATGAAACGGTTCGGTTTGATCTTCAGTACTCTGCTCGTTTGTGCATCCACGGGATTTTCTCAGAAATCTATCTATCTCGAAGAGATCAAGAACGCTGTCGATCGCGAGTGGAAAAACTATCCGGCACAGATTGAATCCTGGAAGAAGAATACCCAGCCGAGCATTCTTTGGGGTTACAACCCGCCTGGTGGTCCCGCGTACCTCGCGGGGGCTCTTGGCTTTCTGTATGAACAGACAAAGAATGTCAGCTATGCAAAAAAGGCGGCGGAGATCCTTGCTTCGTACGGAGACCTGCGCGCAACGTACCCGAAGGATTACGCAAAGACACGTGCAGAGTATGTCAACGGCATCCCGGCGTTGTCCAACTTTTTCTTCATGCCCCCCTTCATTCGGGCGTATCAACGGATCAGGGATTGCGGCGTGCTCGATGAGGAGATGAGAAAGAAAATTGAGGAGAATGTTGCGGGAAGCGCGGACTTTGTCTTCTTCTTTCCCGAGTGGGGAACCCACAATCGCGCGATGCTCAGAGCCGAGGCCCTGCTCTACGCGTCGCTTGCAATGCCTCATCATCCCCACGCGGAACGGTGGAGAACAATGGCCCGGATCCTTGCTGATGACAACCTCAAGCAATGGGAAATCGAAGATGCCACGGTGTATCATCCGGTGTGGATGACGGCGCTGTATTCGTATGCGGATGCGTCGGGAGCAACGGACCTCTTCAATTCACCTCTCATGAGATTCTATCCGAAGTACTTTGAGAAACTCATCGCACCTCACGGTACGCTACCGGAATTTGGCGATGCGCGCTGGTTGTCAGGATTCGAGGGGCTCCGGTGGGTGGCTATTTTCGAGCATGCGGCAGCCGCATACAAAGACCCCGAACTCAAATGGGCTGCAAAATCGGTCTTCGAGGCCTTCAAGAGCAGAAACGGGAACATCGCCTCCGGCGAAGCATACTATCTCGCCGACGCTTACCGATGGACTGATGAATCGATCAAACCTGTAAAGCCGACAAGCAGATCGCAGGAAGTGCTTGAGGATCTCGTGGGAAAGAAGATCGTTTTCCGCAACGGCTGGGAACCCACGAGCACCTACATGCTTCTGAACTACAGGGATGAAGGGGACGGCGGATTGCTGTACCGGGATTTCCTCCGGCAGACGATTTCGGTTGAAGACGAGAAAATGCACCATGGACATTCGGATGAAAACAGCATCGCCCTCCTGATGAGCAACGGATCGGTTCTTCTGCATGACGGAGATTACAGGAGCGATCTTCCGAGCGGACCGTACGGGGCATGGAGGCAGGACTATTTCCACAACCGGCTGATTGCCCGAACGGGCAAGCGCGACGCGAGGCAGAAACTCCTGGAGTTTGTACAGAATTCCGGTGCATACCGCCAGGTCCGGACACAGAAGTTAGACTTCCTGAGCCTGAAGGAAGTCGATATGAGCCGAACGCGCCTTATCGACGCGGATCTTGGGTACCAGTCCGATCGAAGCATCACCTATCTCAAGGAAGAGGGATGGTTTGTTGTCGTCGACGCTGTAAAGATCCTCAGGACGGGATACTATACTTTCGCGAATCTCTGGCATGCCCAGACGATTCTTGCGAAAGGCAAGGAGTACTACGATGTCGCAACGGACTCCATTGCCGGCGCAACGCTTCCACAGTCACAGTCACTTCTCCTCGTGTTCCCGGAATCATATCAGAAGACGCTGGGAGCAGAGCCCATTACTCGGAGCACGCAGCAGGAACACGCGATCTTCCAAACGGTCTCGAGTCAATACAAAGCGGGAGATACAGAATTGTTCGTGACCGTTCTCATTCCCCATGCGCGCGGCGCCAACGTCGAGGAACTGAAGTCCAGGATAACACTCGCACCCGTTACGTCGCCCTATAAGGCGGTCGGCGTTGAACTTGCGCGGGAAAATAAAGTCTCGACATGCTGCGTCAAGATTGACCTGGACATGGACCTTGCGCGCGAGAATATCCGACCGCGCTATCTTTATCAGCTTGGGAAAGTCGGGTACGGCGAATTCGAGACTGACGCCAGCTACATGTTTGCGACGGTCGACCGGGGGACGGTGTCCTATGCGGCGTCAAACGTCCTGAAAGTGCTGTACAAGAACAAACCGTTGTTCGAATCGCTCGCTGATACGCATCCTCTTCAGCTCGACGGGACCGTCGAGCGTGTTGGATTTGTGAAATGGAGATACTGGGAGGATTCTGTTGAAACGAAATAATATCTCCACAACCCGCTGACATGGTACTCACGATCACGCTCAATCCGATGCTGGACAAAACAGTTCACATCGGACAACTTCAGCGGGGGGCAATTCATCGGGCGACCGCGATGGAAACTGTTCCGGGCGGCAAAGGAATCAATGTGTCGCGGCAATTGAAGCGGCTCGGCATAAGGACGCTCGCGACAGGATTCCTTGGCGGCGACGCGGGGCACCGGATTTCGGAAATGCTGACGGCGGAAGGCGTTGATCATGAGTTCGTCATGACGAATGCACGTACTCGTGATGGGGTTACGTACCTCGAACCCGACGGGACATGGACGGCTGTCTTCGAACCGGCGTTCGCGATCGACGCAATGTCCGTCGATGCCCTGAGGAGCAAGTTCGACAAACTGATTCCACAATGTTCGTGGGTGATGTGTGGGGGAAGTTCTCCGGGCGAGGAGACTGACGATCTTTTCTTCGAAGCTATCGTGAAGGCGCATGACGCAGGGTTGCCGAGCGTTCTTGATTCGTACGGCAACGCGTTCGGGCGGGCAATGAAGGCGAAGCCAACGATGGTAAAGCCGAACAAAAAGGAGTTCGAATCGACGTACAATGCACGGCTCGAGTCGGCCGGTGATTACGTTGACGCAATCAATTTTCTTTTCAGTCAAGGAGCAAACTACTGTATTATCACTGACGGGGGATCACCGTTCTACGCCGGTGTCAAAGGCCATTACTGGAAAGTCAGTCCGCCGGCTGTCAGAACCGTAAATCCCACGGGATCAGGGGACGCAATGATTGCAGGCATTCTGTACGGTTTTCGCCAGGGTTGGAAGTTCGAACGGTGTCTCGCTTTTGGAGCTGCAGCCGGAGCTGCAAATGCGATGATGTGGGAAGTAGCTCTATTGACCCTGGATGACATTATGAGACTCGAAGCACAGGTAGTAATCCAGCGGGTCTAAAAGGCTAATCGACTATGAATGATCGTCTGCTGCGTACGTTGAATGGTGATGTGCCGGACCAGGTGCCGTTTCTTCCTGCGATCTACGAGCACAAAGGATGGTTCATCGGCGAGACACCTTCGCGCGTTGCGCGGGACGCGCGCCTGCTCACAACTGCGCTGCAGGCTGAGTTTGAACAGGTCGGTGCCGATGCTCTCATCGTTGGAGTCGATATCTACAATGTCGAAGCTGAGGCGATGGGATGCACCGTGACGTATTACGAGGGGAACGACAACTCCGTGCCTGCGATCGGCTCCAACGGAGCGATTGTTCACACAGCAGGAGACCTGGAATCTCTCAGGACGCCGGACCCGTACAAAGACGGGCGGATGCCGCTGAATCTCGAAGCCGCCAGGAACACAGTGAAAACGCTGGGACGTGAAGTCCCTGTCAGGGGAGCAGTCTCCGGTCCATTTTCGCTGGCAGCACACCTTTCCGGCCCGGGGAATTTTTTTCTGCTGCTTATGATGCAGACGGAGTTGGTGAAGGCGCTTCTCGCGTTCGCCGCCGGTGTCATCAAGGCCTACGGCAAGGCGCTTATCGAACAAGGGTGCGGCATCGTCATGTTTGATTCGCACGCGTCGCCGGACCTGTTGCCGCCCGACATGTACCGCGATCTTGTGCTTCCGCATACACGCGAGATCATAGAGTACTTTCAAACGCTCGGCGTTCAACACGTGCCGCTCATTATCGGTGGGAACACCACGAAAATGCTCGACTCGTATCTCGACACGGGAGCAAATAACCTTCTCTGCGACGTCAAGGCAGATCCGCAAAGGTTCGTGGAGGCCTGCTCCAAAACAAGAAGAGCGTTTCGCCGGAACATTGATTTGTCGGATGCCGGCACGACGACACCGGATGAGGCGCACCGGCGCGCACTCCGTGATCTTGAAGCATCGGGTGGATATCCGGGATTCATTCTTGGTACCGCTGTCCTGCCATACGGCACGCCGCTGTCGCACCTGCTCGCGATGAAAGAGGCGATACGGGAGCATAGCAAGAGTCGCGGCAGGGGATGAAGAAGTAACGGCGGAATGCAGAACGAACACGCGTGACTCTGATAGAACTGCAGGGACTCTAGACCAGAGCTTTGCAAATGAATTTGGCGCGGATGGATTTGCCCGTGACGCCGTTCTCGCTTTCGATACCTTCAAACGTTTTATTCAAACGGAACCATAATTTTCATCAGGGGGGTTCATGGCAGGTCGTTTCACATCACTCGCTATTCCCGGCGCGACGGGATTGATGTTCGGCAGATCGACAACAACCGTGCGATGCGGCTTGGGACTTGAGCTCGGAAAAGGCGAAGTCTATCCGGAGCTGAACTTCACCTTGCCGACAATGGCGCTCGATGAATCCACATGGTCCGCCGTTCTTGGACACTACGAAGAGATCGGGGCGAGCGTCGAGCGGGCTGCAAGACGATTGCACCTCCCCGGACTGATGATCGAGTTCGAACTGTTGCCCCCCATGACTGAGCACCCTTCCTGGGGAGCTGAAATCACGGCCATCCTGAACCGCCATTTGAAACAGGCCCACGAGGAATTCGGGCTGCCGTGCGCTCTCCGTGTGACGCCGACGGATATCCGCGACGTGACGCGCCCCCCCGACCTCCGGTCAGGAAAACCCGTTGAAGCGCTCTTCGAATCATTCGAACAATGCGCAGCCGCCGGTGCACACGTACTCTCGATTGAGTCGGTGGGAGCAAAGGAAGTCCACGACGAGGCGTTGCTGTATGGTGACATCGAGGGAGTGATCTTCGCACTGGGAGTGCTCGCGCCGAGGGACATGGAGTTCCTCTGGAAAAGGATCATCAGCATCTGTAAAGCTCACAACGTTGTGGCGGGCGGCGATTCTGCGTGTGGGTTTGCCAACACGGCGATGCAGCTTTCTTCACAGGGCATGCTCCCGGAAGTTCTGGCGACAATCGTGCGGGCGGCGAGCTCGGTGCGAAGCCTCGTTGCGTATGAATGCGGCGCACAGGGACCGTCCAAGGATTGTGCTTATGAAGGACCCGTGATTAAGGCGATCACAGGAACGCCGATTGCGATGGAAGGAAAGTCGGCGAGCTGCGCTCATTTCAGTCCGGTAGGTAACGTCGCAGCGGCAATGTGCGATCTCTGGAGCAACGAATCGGTCCAGAACCTCCGGCTGCTCTCAGGCCCCGCGCCTGAAGCGTACCTTGAACTTCTCGCCTACGATTGCCGGTTGTTCAACCGTGCACTCCGAACCGGAACAGAGGGAGTGTACCAAAAACTGCTGGTCGATTCCGACATTCACATCAGCCCGCAAGCGTATATTCTGTCTCCCGAGTCGACGTCAAGGATTGCCGCGGTGATCGTGAAGGAATCGAATCACTACGCGATGACACTTGCCGCAGCGAAGGAAGCTGTTGCCATCATCCGTGATGGCGCAGCGAAGAAAGCGCTGACGCTGAATTCGAAGGAAGTGGAGTGGACGGATCGAATCAGCCGCGAGCTTGACGCAATGCCGGCGGACGAGCAAAGCCTGATGGGATCGATGCAGGATCGGTACGGTCACCTGTTTTCAGGTGCGAGTTACGGGCTGTGACGCATGAACGATCCCGCGTTCTCGCAGTTCCGCCGCCGAGACAAATCGTAAGAAATTGAATTACATCTTGTTTCCATACATGAACCTATAGTCCGAAGGAATATCATGCCCACAATGAGCGAACTGCTTGCGCAGGCGAAGGTCATCCACACCACGAACCCTTCGATCCAGGTCGAACAAACCGTTGCACATGAGCTGCAAACCATCGTCGGTCGTGCAATCGATATTAAAAATGCTCCGGGATTGTCTGCTCCGGCAGGGACAATCCGCGTCGCCGTCGTGAAAGAGAAGGCACAATGGCACAGCCTTCACGCGTCGCTCAGTGGATCCGGCGACTGGATGATGGTTCGGGCGAAGCCCGGGTCAGGAATTGAAATTCTCGCGTCCCGTCCTCATCTCCTCTTCTATATCTATTCCATGCTTGTCGAGGACTGGAAAGGTATGGACGCGGGGGAGTTTGCCAAGGGGAAGATCGTTCACCCGTCGTTTCACAATATGCGCCCGGTCTACGACCTCTTTCTCACGCAGCACGCGCGGACGGTTCGCAACTTCGATCGCGAGGAGCACATTCGCAACCTTGCGCGCCTAGGATTCTCGCACGCTGAGGTCAACGGTCTGGCGTTCGCGGTGCCGTTTGAACGCGGCCCGCAGGGGGAGCTCCTCCATCGTTTTTACACGTACTGTCCATCGCTCGATCAATTCGTTTCGAGCCGTCTGAACAAGGGAATTTATGACGACGACTACCTGCAGGCGAATCTGAACTTTCTGAAGCGCAATGCGGCCCTGGCGGAAAAATACGGATTGGCCCCCGGCCTTGTCTGCTTCGAACCGCGTTCTGTTCCCGACAATCTTCTTGAACGCTATCCGATGCTGCGGGGTGCGCGCGTCGATCACCCGATCCGCAGCTGGCATCCGCGATACAACCTGTCGATCGCACATCCGGTGGTCCGTGATCACTACGCTGAGATGCTCGAAAATCTCCTGAAGGAAGTCCCGTCTCTGGAGTACATCTCTGTCTGGTCGAACGACAGCGGCGCGGGGTTTGAGTACACAAGCTCGTTGTATGTCGGCCGCAACGGAGGCGGCTATGTGATTCGCGAGTGGAAGGGGGACACGGAGATCGCGGAATCGGCGGCGAACAACCTGGTGCGGTTCATGAAGACACTGCGGGATGCGGCGCGCAAAGTGAATCCGAAATTCAGAACGCTCATCCGTCTGGAACCGTTCTGGGCGGAGCATGAATATATCTGGAATCAACTCGGCGACGGATTGGACGTCGAAGTTTCGTCCCTGCTGACAAAGGGGTGGAAGCTGGCGTATCAACATCCAAAATACAAGGAAGCACGGGAGATTCACGGCACGGCGCTGCATAACAGGTTTGTGGACGACGAGAAACCGATCATCGAAGAGCTGCGGAAAAAGAAATCGGAGGCAGACGTCTACTTCAATCCGGGCACAATCTGGAATCACGAGCCTCTCCTGGGAGTCCCGTTCCCCGGCCTGGTCTACGACAAACTCGCGGATATGGCAAAGCAGGGAGTGACAACCCCTTGCTTCAACGGCAGCACAACCCCGCAGTCGTTTGCACCGTACAACATCAACCAGGAACTCGTCCGTGCATTCCAGGCGGATGCAACGCTCGATCTTGACGTCTTCCTGCACAGGAAAGCGTCGGAGTGGATCGGCGAATCACTTGCGGCCGATCTTGTAAAAATATGGAAACACTCGGATGATGCATACCGGTCGTTCCCCATCCCGATCTGGATTTACTCGTCATGGGGAAACTGGTACCGGCTTGCCATCCGGCCCATCATTCCAAACGTCGAAGCGATCTCACCCAAAGAGCGGGCATACTACGAGAAGTTCCTCCTGGCGACCTCGCACAACCGGTGCATGATCGATTTCCGGTACGATGTGGGATTCGATCTTGTCGATCCGGCCCACGCCTATCATTGCATGAAGTTGATGGATAAGGACTTGTTCCCCGAGCTGGATGCGGCGATGAAGCTGCTTGGGCAAATGAAGTCCAAAGCGAAGACCGACGCCGCCCAGGCGTGTGTCGAGGATCTGACAGACCGTATGCGTGCCCTGCAATGCTGGTACCGCACGCAGCGGAATGTCACCGCATGGGTTGCGGGCGTCCATGGCTACCTCGAAACGAAGGACAAGAAGGTGAAGAAAGAATCCCGCCGGCTGCTCAAGGAGATGGTTCTGGATGAAATCGAGAACACGAAAGAGCTCCTGAAGCTGTGGGAGACCTCGAAGACGAACTGGATGATCCTTTCGGATGTCGGCGAGACGACGTTTATCTACTACAAGAACTTTGGTGAACTGTTGAAGCGGAAGATCGTCCTGATGAAGGGGCATGAAAACGACGAGCCGTACGTCGATCCTGACTTCCAGTGGCGCGTTCCCGGCTTCACCGATGTGAAGGCGTAAGCAAAGGAATCGTCTCATCGTTGATGACTATGCCCCTGCGCATTCTCATAGCCCCGGATTCGTTCAAAGGAACCCTTACTGCAGCCGAGGCGGCCGCGGCGATGGAGAGCGGGGTCCTCACAGCGCTTCCTGATGCAGTCGTGATGAAGCAGCCCCTCTCCGACGGCGGAGAGGGAATGGTCGACATTATCACGGGGGCTCTCGGAGGCAGGATCATCACCACTCGGGTGAGCGGACCGCTGCCTGAGCAGCGAGTAGATGCAACGTGGGGTTTGTCGGCAGACGGCACAACGGCTGTCATTGAGATGGCTGAAGCCGCGGGACTGCTGCTTGTCCCGAAGGAACGCCGGAATCCGGGAATCACATCGACGATTGGTGTCGGCGAGGTGATGAAGGCCGCGCTTGATGAGGGGGTCAGCTCTCTTCTCATCGGCATCGGCGGGAGCGCGACGAATGACGGCGGGGCGGGGATGGCGGAGGCGCTCGGCTACAAGTTTCTTGATGCCGGAGGCTCCCCGCTTGACCGGGGAGGGGCGGCGCTCATGAACCTGGCAATCATCGATCCTGCCGAAAAAGATCCGCGCCTGGATCGTGTGGAAATTCTCGTTGCCTGCGATGTGCAGAACACGCTCTGTGGAAAGGAAGGCGCATCCGCCGTCTATGGACCGCAGAAGGGAGCTTCGCTCTCCGATGTTTCCCTGCTTGACAAAGCGCTCGGGCATTTTGGCCGACTCATACAGTCACAGCTGAACGTGGATGTTCTTTCTCTTCCTGGAGGCGGCGCGGCCGGAGGATTGGGAGCAGGGCTCGTGGCGTTTTGCGGCGCCCGGCTCCTGAATGGGATTGATCTTGTTCTGCGGATTACAAAGTTCGATGAACGGCTTCAGACCGTCGATCTCGTCATCACGGGTGAAGGGAAGATCGACCGTCAGTTCAGCTACGGAAAGTCTCTCGCAGGTGTTGTCGGCCACTCGAAGAAGTTGGGAGTACCGGCACTGGCTGTCGTTGGACGGAGAGAAGGGGATCGCGCCTTGTTTGTGAACGCGGATGCGTTTGCCGACATCGAATCGCTCGTGGACGAAGAATTCTCTGAACAGGAAGCCATGAACAACGCCGCCGTGATGGTCGCTCAAAAGACGAATCGCTTGCTTCAACGGTATTTAAGTCGTACTTAATACGCCTGAAGGAAAGGATCGATCAACCGAGGAGAGAGTATGACGGGCGTCTCTACTGTGAAGCATTCGCGTTTTCTCGACACGCTTGCGGTAGCGTTTCTTGCTGCTGTCTGGGGACTTGCGTGGCCGGTGGCCAAGATCGGCCTGCGCGACTGCGATCCGTTTTTGTTTGCAAGTTTGCGAAGCCTGGTGGGAGGTGTCTTTCTGTTCGGGTGGCGCCTTTTCAAGAAGGACAAGGAACCGTTCAACAGGCATACGTTTTGGGTCGCGTTCATTTCGGGAACATGCTGGGTCGGGATCCCCATGGCGTTCGTCTCCTGGGCGATCCTCTACATCAATATTGGCCTTGGCGCCATTCTTCAGAGCACGACCCCGTTTTTTGTTGCCATCTGCGCGTATTATCTGCTCGGCGAGAAGCAGTTCACGTTTGCCAAGGTCGGCGGTCTTGTGATAGGATTTGCAGGCATCGTTGTTCTGTTTTCCGACAAGCCGATCGCAGATTTCACAAGCTTGGCGGTCATCGGGGGACTTGCCATCCTGATCTCCTCGATCTTCAACGGTTACGGCCAGGTTTACGCGAGGAAGCACTTCAAAGGGCATGACCAGTTTGCGTTCATGACAGCAATCCTCATCATCTCGGGACTGGAGACGATGCCCTTCTGGTTTCTCAACGGCGTTCCGAAACTGAATCTCTCGCTCGATCTTGTTCTCTCGTCGCTGTATCTGGGTATCATGGCGTCAGCGATTCCGTTTGCAGTGTATTTCGCCCTTCTCGTGCGGGTCGATGTCGTCATTCTTTCCATGGTTGGCTATGTCATCCCGGTGATCGCCGTTGCTGCCGGATTCGTCCTGTTCGGCGAACGCATGTCGCAGGCGGAAATTGCGGGGTCGGTTCTTGTGCTGGTGGGAGTCGTGCTTGCGACACAATTTGATCTTGTGAAGACGAAAATCCTTTCCCGGAAAACCTCGTAAAGGGTTCCTCCATGATTCGAATCGGCCTGGTCGATCTCGATACCACTCATCCAAAGACGTTCACAAAAATTCTCAATGCCATGCCGGGCGTGAAGGTGAACGCCCTCTGGGACGGCCGCGACGTATGGCCGGAGGGGTACGACGAGCGGTTCGCGAAAGAAAACGATATTCCGAACGTCTGTAAGAAACTCGAAGACATGCTTGAGCATGTCGACGCGGCGATGGTGCACGGCGTCAACTGGGACAAGCACGTTGACAGGGCGTATCCATTCATCGAAGCCGGTAAGCCCGTGCTCATCGACAAACCGGTCGTCGGCAAGGTGCGCGATATCTACACGTTGCTCGAATTGCAGGTAACACACGGGACCCCTGTCTACGGCGGTTCGGCGCTGCGCTACGCGCAGGAGATCGGCATGCTCCGGTCGCAGGCGGAGCGTGTGGGAGAGGTTTTGACGGCGATTGCGACCGGTCCGGGTGATTTTTTCAGCTACGGCATTCATACGACTGAGCTGGCACAGGGCATGGTGGGCACGGGAGCGAATTATGTGGAGTACGTCGCCGAAAACAAGTCGTGCTTCGTTGCCGTGACGTATCACAACGGGTTCGTGCTTCAGCTTCAACTTCAACAGCCGTTCCAGGAATGGTCGATGTGTCTCTTCTCGACGACGGGCATGCACACGCTCAGGGTCGATCCAACCCGCATGTACGAACCGTTCCTTCAAAACTTTATCGACATCATCAACAAGAAAGAAGTTTCGTATTCACTCGAGGCGCCGCTGGAAGCGGTCAAGATTCTTATCGCAGCAAAGCTCTCCCGCCAGCACGGAGGGAAGATCTACCTTTCGGAAGTTCCTGCAGAGGAGGGATTCGACGGTGCGGCATACGCGGCTGAATATGCTGCAGCAAGGAGACGGGGAGAATAACCGATGAGCCGAGGCGATAAGCGGGCGGTCATTCTGGCCGGCGGCATTTCCTCGAGGATGAAGAAGTCGTCGGTCGACCCGGGTGTCGATGCGGAGCTTGTCCGCCAGGCGGATGAGCGGACGAAAGGTATGATCGGCGTCGGCGAAGGGGGACGTCCGTTTCTGGACTATCTCCTGAACAACATGAAGCACGCCGGCATCGACGACGTTGTCATCGTCATCGCTGAACGCGACACAGAATTGAGGAACTACTACGGTCCCCGGGATCGCGGCAATGAGTTTCACGGCATGCGCATTTCGTACGCTCTCCAGCGTATCCCGCAGGGCAGATCGAAGCCCATCGGAACCTCCGACGCATTGACACAAGCGCTTCTCTCCCGGCCCGATTGGGATGGCGGGGACTTTATCGTCTGCAACAGCGACAATCTCTATTCCGTACGTGCCTACACTTTGCTCCTGGAATCGGACGCGCCGAATGCGCTGATCGACTATGACCGGTCGGGACTGGAATTTGATGAGACGCGCATCGCCCAGTTCGGCATCACGCGGAAGGACAACGACGGCTATGTGATTGAAATTGTCGAGAAGCCGAAGATGGAGGATCTTGACGCACTTCGATCGACAGACGGCACCATCCGTGTCAGCATGAACATCTTCCGCCTGGAATATGCCACGATGATTGGACCGCTGCTCGACTGCCCTGAAGATCCCGTGCGTCATGAAAAGGAACTCGTCACTGCGGTGACGAATATGGTGAAAGCCAATCCAAAATCCCTCAAGGCGCTCCCGCTGAAGGAGCACGTTCCTGACCTGACGAGCAAAGAGGACATTCCCGTCACCCGGGAATACCTCCGGAAGTACTTCGCAACACTGACATGGTAGCACCCGTTCATCCCATCACAACCAACACCTGAAGCTCCGTGCGTTTACTGCACCTCCATGCCGCGGATGTCCTGCAAACGGTGTACAACTGCCCCCGGGTGGAATTGGCCGCCCATGAAGCCCGCTACGATCGGCTCTGCAGATTCTTTTGTGATCAATTTCCCGGCAGGACGCCAAGGATCATTGTGCGCGCACCGGGCCGGGTCAACCTGATCGGCGAACACACCGATTACAATGGATATCCCGTGTTGCCGATGGCAATCGACAGGGACTTTGTGTTCGCCATCGCTCCGGCGGACGATCGCGGGATCAGGCTTTTCAATGAAGACCCGTCGTTCGAACCGCGATCGTTCAGTGCCGAGTTTCCGGTGTCTCCGTACTCGCAAGGTGATTGGGGAAATTATGTGAAAGCGGCGGTTCACGGAGTTCTCGATGCCGGGTTCATCGATCCAAAGAACGCCCGCGGGTTCGATGCTGCGATCGGGGGAACCATACCGGAGTCGGCAGGACTTTCTTCGTCGTCGGCCCTTGTGGTTGCTTCCGCCCTTGCGTTCCTGGCTGCGAATCAAACCGAAGTCGAGCCGGGAGCATTGGCCGAACTTCTCGCAAGAGCTGAGCGTTACGTCGGCAGCGAAGGAGGGGGAATGGATCAGGCCGTTTCGCTTCTGGCAGAGACCGGCAGGGCGCTCATGATCGATTTCTTCCCGCTGACAGCAACACCTGCGCCCCTGCCCGGGGACATCATGTTCGTGGTTTGTAACAGCCTTGTGCGGGCACCGAAAAGTGAGAGCGTGCGGTATGCCTATAACAGCCGGGTGATCGAGTGCCGTCTGGCAACAGCGCTTCTTGCCAGGATTGTTGAGGAGAAAATTGGAAGGAAGATCCCGGCGGCACGGTTGGCGGATTTGTCTGCGAAAAACCTGGGCCTGGAGCCCGCAATTCTGAATTCATGGGCACAGGAAGCCATTGGCGGTCAGCCGCTGCGGCTCCAGGAGGTAGCACGAAGATTAGCGATGGCGCCGCACGCGGTTGAGACAGAACTCTGCAGGCTGAGGGATGGGAGCGTGCTCAAGGAACCTCCTGGCGGCTTTCGCGTGTGGGAGCGGTATCGGCACGTCGTATCGGAAGCGGAACGAGTACGGCAAATGGCCGATGCGCTCAGCGAGGGAAACCTGACCGGGATTGGCTCGTTGATGAATCAATCGCATGCCAGCTGCAGGGACGACTATGAAATCAGCTGTCCGGAACTTGAAGCGCTGGTATCGATTGCGTTGGAATCGGGCGCTCTTGGCTCCCGGCTTACAGGAGCGGGGTTCGGTGGATGCACCGTGAGTGCCGTCCGAAGAGAATCACTGGATCAATTTCTCAGCGGGGTGGAGGCAGGATATTATGACGGCTTTGTGAACCGGGAAGGCTCGCGCCCGTTTGTTGCATTCCAAAAGCTTTCGGATGTGATGTTCCCCTGCCGCGCCTCGATGGGGGCCGGATATTGGCAAGCGCAATGATCACCGGATATACCTCTATGCCTGCATTCAATACCGTCAACCTCCTCGATTACGTTCTCATCACGCTGCACTTTGTCGTGATCATCTGGGTTGGTGTCTACGCAGCGAAGCAGAACAAGAATACAGAAGAGTACTTCAAGGGCGGTGGACAGATTCCGTGGGTCATTGCCGGCCTTTCGAACTGGGTCGCGGGGTACTCAGCCTTCATGTTCGTTGCCGCTGCCGGGTTCGCGTACCTGAATGGCATCGGTGCCGCGCTCATATTCACCTCGGCACTCTGGGCGTACGGCGTCGGGTATTTTGTCTTTGGCCGGCTCTGGAGGCGCGCGCGGCTCGCGTCGCCCCTGAGTTTTCTCACACGACGCTACTCGGCTTCCACCACCTATTTCTATTCGGTCACTGCAATCATTCCGAACATCGTCGGTATCGGCCAGGGGCTTTACATCCTCTGCATCTTCATCTCCACCGCGCTTGGTTTCAACGAGAGAGTGTTCGACCTCGGGTTTGCCACGCTCAGCGGGTTTCAGGTTTCAATCGTCCTGGTGGGCACCGTCATGGTTGTGTACTCCGTGATCGGCGGATTGTGGGCGGCGGTGATTTCCGATTCCGTGCAGGCGATCATCGTGACGATCATGACGTTCATCATTTTTCCGGTCGCCTATTTTTATCTTGGTGAAGGGGGCGGCTTCATCGCGGGATTCAAGCGGCTGATCGCCGAGGCACCGGACGGCTTTTTGAGATTGAGCGGCGATACGGCAAAGCCGCTGTTTCTGCTGGCGTATTTCCTGAACGTGATGCTCGGGTACAATGTGGGGTGGGCACTCGTGCAGCGGTACAGCAGCGTTGCGGACGAGCGCGACACGAAGAAAATGGCGATCATGTGCGCGGTCCTGTCGGTGGTTGGGCCGCTGCTCTGGATTTTGCCTGTGATGGCAGCGCGCATCATTCTCCCGGACATGGGAAGGCTCTGGCCGTCGCTCGCTGTTCCCGCCGAAGCGTCGTTTGTCAGCCTGGTGCTCATGCTGCTGCCGCACGGGTTGATCGGGTTCGTGGTTTCGGCGATTCTCTCCGCAACGCTGGGCCAATCTGGAGATACGTTCAACTGGCTCTCTGCGACGGTCACAAGGGATATGTATGTTCCGCTCAGCAAGCGGTGGGGAAGAAAAACGCCGACAGAAAAGAATCAGCTCAGGGTTGCGCGTCTGTCAATGTTCATTGTCGGTGTGCTTGGAATCTGGGTTGCATTCTACATTCCGAAACTTGGCGGGGCATTCCAGTTTGCCCTTCAATTCTATTCTCTGACTGCAGCGTTCATGATGCCTGTGTTCCTTGGGATCCTGTACAGGCGAACCCCCTGGTGGTCAGGGATGGCCTCGTGCAGCGCGGCGATTCTGCTTGCTGTCACGCTGATGGTGCTCGGCCTTTGGAACGACCAGGCGTTTGCGCGCAACATGCTCAGTGAATCGCTCGCAGCAACCGTCGTTTTCTTCGGCTCCGCGTACTGGTTCAAACCCGACGATCCCCGTCATTCGGCCCTGATGCAGCTTGAGAAGGATCTGCAGACACCGGTCCACCGCGACTCTGAGCACCTGAAACCAGCCGGTTTGGGCGCGTACGTGCTGATTGGGAAAATTTGTGTCGTCATGGGGCTTATCATGATCGCCTGTGTGTTCGCACCGTCGACTCCGGCAGCATCGTCGACGCTGAATGTGGTTGCAGGAACGATGAGCCTGATCCTTGGCATCGTCATACTGTATCTCACGAGGAATCAGTCTCCGGCAAAGGAGGTGGCTCACAAATGAACAGCCAGATCCGCATCAGCGCTGCGCAGCTGCCGACAGTGGTCGATGGATCGTCGTTCGCTGAGAAGCAGCGGAACAACCTCGGCCATGTCATCGAGATGCTCGAAACTGCAGGGACCCGGAAATCCGATCTTGTCCTCTTTGGCGAATATGCGAACCTCCATCACCGGACGTGGTCAGACGATCGAAGAGAGTATGTGGCGGATCCGATTCCCGGCTCCTTTACGAAAGTCGTTGGGGAAATGGCGCGCAAGTTCCGCATGAACGTTGCAATGCCGGTATTTGGAACGTTTCGGGGAGCCCTTTCAAGCTGGGTGGTCTTGTTCGACAGGAAGGGGAAGATTGCCGGATGTTATCAGAAGGCACATCCGACGATACCGGAGCAGAACGCGGGCATTGTGGCGGGCAAGGACCTGCCTGTCTACAAGCTGGATTGCGTGAGGGTTGGGATCATGACCTGCATGGACATCGAGTATCCCGAGGTCGCACAGGTCCTGCTGCTGAAGGGGGCGCAGCTGCTTCTGTTTCCTCATGTGCAGGGCACATGGGGAGAGGTGGATTGGGAAATCCGCTACCGGGCCCGCGCAATCGATACGGGACTTCCCATCGTATCGGCATGTTACGGTTTTCCGGAAGGGGAGTGGATGCCTGGAAAAATGATTGGACGCAGCAGCGTCATTGGCAGGGACGGGCTCGTTCTCGCAGATATCGGTAGAAAGATCGGCGTGTTGACCTGCGATCTCGATCTCAGCGCCGGGCGTGTGACGCCGTTCTTCTTCAACGAGCCGATCGACCGATCGCTTGCGGTCAGCGCTTCCCGGCGACCCGAATTGTATTCGGTCCTCGTCGATGAAGAGGTAAGGAACAAGGCTCTTCGCCAGGCAGAGAAGATCCGGAAACAGAAGAAATGAAATTCGCACGCGGGGCGAGGCCGCCTGAGATCCACGCGCTCAGACATTGAAACGAACAAACATCACATCCCCATCCTCGACGATATACTCCCTTCCCTGGACGTGCAGCAACCCGGCTTCGCGAAGTGCGTGTTCTGAACCAAACCGGTCGAGGTCGGCAAACTTCAGTATCTCCGCGCGTATGAATCCCTTCTCGAAATCCGTGTGAATGGTTCCGGCAGCAGCGAGTGCAGAGGTCCCCTTTCGAATTGTCCAGGCCCGCAGCTCTTTCGCGTTAACAGTGAAGAACGTGATGAGACGAAGCAAGTCGTATCCTTCGCGTATGAGCTGGCTCAGTCCAGACGCCTGCAGGCCAAGTTCCTTGAGAAACGGACCGCGCTCCGCTTCAGGCAGTTCGGCAATTTCTGCCTCGACCTCCGCGCTTATAAGGACAACCTTTGCAGATTCCTTTGAGGCGATTTCGCGGACCTTCGTGACATACTCCGATTCTGTTGCATAGTGTTTCTCGTGAACATTGCAGACGTACATCACAGGCTTGTTCGTGAGAAGATGGAGATCGCGCAGCCAAATATTCTCGTGGTCATGCGACGTGGAAAAGTACCGTGCGAGGCGTCCTCCGGCGAGGTGCTCGCGGACGCGCACGTAAAAAAGCGATTCGTCACGCGCCATCTTGTCTCCCGTCTTCGCGTGCTTCTCCGCTTCAGCATGTTTGTGATCCACTGTTTCAAGGTCCTTGAGGAGAAGCTCTGTTTCGACAATCTCGATGTCGCGCTTTGGATCGATGGTGCTGTCGATGTGGATCACATTGGGATCATCGAAGCAGCGGACAACGTGTGCAATGGCGTCGACAGTATGAATGTGTGACAGAAACTGATTGCCGAGTCCTTCCCCCTTGCTGGCGCCGCGCACGAGGCCCGCGATGTCGAGAAACTCGAGTGTCGTGGGTGTTGTCTTCGCAGGCTTGTAAAGGGCCGCGAGGCGGGCGAGGCGTTCGTCGGGTACCGGGACGACGCCGACGTTCGGCTCGATCGTGCAAAAGGGGTAGTTAGCGACTTCGGCTGACGCTGAGGTGATCGCGTTGAAGAGTGTCGACTTGCCGACGTTTGGCAGTCCAACAATGCCGCAGGTGAATCCCATTTCAGTTTTCTCCTCCCGTGAGGGTGTCTCTGCATTCCCCGGGTGCGCGGGGCATGTGTCGTGTACTTCCTCCACGAAACTAGAGAAGTATCTCCACTAATGCTCTCGGTTTTCAACGTTGTCATCACTCCCCCGGAAGAGCACGAAATTCTCAATTCTCATAAAATTCCAGAGCGCACCAAAAGCAGCAAACTATTGAGATTTTGCTTGCATATATATGCATCAACGCGTATATTTATCCATATTGATTTGGGAATCTGAATGACAGAGAAAACGATATCGGTATCAATAGTCGGAGCATCGGGATATTCGGGCGCAGAGCTGACGAAGATCCTGCTTCGCCACAAGCACGTCCGTCTTGCGACGCTGTTTGCAAACAGTTCAGCCGGCAAGAAGGTCGCGGAAGTCTATCCATGGTTTGCAGGCAGAGTGGACGCAGTCTACGAGCAGTACACTGTTGAAGCGGCGAGCTCGAGCGACATCACGTTCATTGCGCTCCCGTCAGGCGAAGCGATGAACATTGTGCCGGAACTTCTGGAGCGTGGAAAACGTGTGATCGATCTTGGCGGAGATTTCCGGTTCAACGATGCGGCGCTGTACGAGAAATACTACAAGCATCAACACACAGCGGCGGGTTCACTTCCCCGGGCGGTTTTTGGGTTGCCGGAGTGGAATCGCGCACAGATCGCATCAGCGTCGCTGATCGCCAACCCGGGCTGTTACGCAACGAGCGCGATCCTTCCGCTCGCCCCGGTGCTGAAAGCCGGGATCGTTCAACCCCGCGGCATCACAATCAGTTCGCTCTCGGGGGTTTCGGGTGCAGGGCGCAGCGCAAAGGTGGACTACTCCTTCACCGAATTGAACGAGTCCGTTCGCGCCTACAAGGTCGGTGTTCATCAACATACGCCCGAAATCAAAACTGTGCTCGAGAGCATCAGCGGCAAAGAACTTGCGCTGACGTTTGTTCCGCACCTCCTGCCGATTACCCGGGGGATCTACACGAGCATCTATGCTCCGCTCGCGGGGAATGTCACCCAATCCGATGTCCTGGCGACTTTCCAGCAGTACTACGGCCGCGAGCCGTTCGTGCGAATTTCGGACACGGCTATCCCGGAAATCAAGAACGTCAACCATACCAATTACATCGATATTGGCTTCCGCGTCTATACGGACAACAATCAGCTTATCATCTTATCGGTCATCGACAATCTTATCAAAGGAGCCGCAGGGCAAGCGGTTCAGAACATGAATCTGATGTTTGGATTCGAAGAGACGGAGGGACTTCTCTCGTGACAACAATCTCAATGGATGAATGCCAGGGGGGCGTGACGGCCCCAAAAGGATTTCGGGCCGCAGGAATGTACTGCGGGATCCGGAAGGTCAAAAAGGATATCGCGATGATCGTTTCCGACGTTCCGGCGACATCGGCGGGCGTGTTCACGCTCAACAAAACACAGGCTGCATGTGTCCTGGTCGATAAGACACAGCTGAAACGCTCACCGGTGTGCTCTGCGATCGTCGTGAACAGCGGCAACGCAAACGCATGCACGGGTGAACGCGGACTGAACGATACATGGGACATGATCAAGGCGACCGCAACGGCGCTGAACATCCCTGAAGAGCAGGTGATGGTCTCGTCGACCGGTGTCATTGGCCAGTACATGCCGATGGACAAGGTCCTGCCCGCCATCGGGGAGCTGGCGGGGATTCTGAGCACGTCGGGCAATACGGATGCCGCAGAAGCGATCATGACGACGGACACGTTTTCGAAAGAAGCGGCTGTTCACTTCTCGCTTGGGCCGAAGGTTGTCACGATCGGCGGAGTGGCAAAAGGGTCGGGCATGATTGCGCCCAACATGGCGACAATGCTGGCCTTCATTACGACCGATATTGTGATCTCGCAAGAGCTGCTCTCGAAAGCACTCCGCTCGGCGAACAACCGGTCCTTTAACCGGATCACAGTGGATGGCGACATGAGCACGAACGACATGGTCATTGTGATGGCAAATGGTCTGGCGGGGAACGCACCGTTGACAGAGAATTCGGAGGAGTTTCAGCTCTTCGCAGCAGCGCTGGAGTACGTCCTGATCAAACTGGCAAAAATGATCGCGAAGGATGGCGAGGGTGCGACAAAACTTGTCGAGATCATGGTCAAAGGGGCTACCTCGGAGGAAGAGGCGGCGCAGGCAGCGCGGGCGGTGGCAAATTCCAATCTCGTGAAGACGGCAATCCATGGTGCCGACGCAAACTGGGGGCGTATCCTCGCGGCGGTCGGATACTCTGGCATCGACTTCAATCCCGACAACGTGGAGATTTCCTTCGGGGAGCTGCCGGTTCTCAAGAAGAACTACGAGATTGTGCTCGATGAGGACAAGGCAAAGGAAATCCTGTTGAAGGACAGCGTGGTAGTGGTGATAGACCTGAACCAGGGGAATCAGTTTGCCCGGTTCTGGACGTGCGATCTCACGAAGGACTATGTTCACATCAATGCGAGCTACCGGTCATGATTGATCCGTCAAGCAAAGAAGAAGTGCTGATTGAGGCATTGCCGTACATTCAGACGTACGAGGGAAAGACCTTCGTGATCAAGTACGGCGGCGCTGTGATGACAGATGAAAAGCTGAAGCAGACCTTCGCCAAGGATGTCACACTCCTGAGGAAGATCGGGGTCAATATCATCATCGTCCACGGCGGCGGCAAAGAGATCACCCAGACAGCGAGCGCCCTTGGCGTGGATACGACATTTGTGGATGGACAACGGTACACCGATGACAAGATGATCGAAGTCGTCCTCATGGTGCTCGCCGGTCTCGTCAACAAAGAAATTGTGAATCTCATCAACACCAACGGCGGCAACGCGGTCGGACTCTGCGGGGTGGACAACATGCTGCTCCGTGCGCGCAAGCTCGTGACCAACGGTACCGACCTTGGACTCGTGGGGGAAATCACGAGTGTGAACCTTTCGTTCCTGAGCCTCTTTCTCCAGAACGGCATGATGCCTGTGATCGCGCCGATCGGGATGGGGGAGAACGGACAGCTATTCAACATCAACGCCGATCTCGCTGCCGGTGCGGTGGCAACGGCGCTTAAGGCGGAGAAGCTTGTGTACCTGAGCGATACGGAGGGGATTCTCGTCCGGGACAAGCTGATTTCGACGCTGACGAAATCCCAGGCCCAGAATTACATCCAGGATGGTTCGATCTTCGGTGGGATGATTCCGAAAGTTACTTCAGCCTTCGACACGCTGGACGCGGGAGTCAACAAGGTCCACATCATCGACGGCCGCATCAAGCACTCGCTTCTTCTTGAGATCTTTACAGATGAGGGGGTTGGAACACAGATGGTTCACGGGTAACATGAGGATGTTGCGGGAAGAACGACCGGCGCCCTGCGTTCCCAGAGTCCCCTTACAATGAGCAATGCGTCTATCAGGACACGAGGCCTTATGAACAAACAGCGCAGACATTTTACGATTAAGCAGATCATCACGCAGCAAGTGATCTCCAACCAGGACGAGCTGTGTCAGGCCCTGGAAAAAGCCGGCTTCACGGTGACGCAAGCAACGCTGTCGCGCGACATGAAGGAGCTTGGCATTGCCAGGGTTCACAGCGCGAACCGCATCCGCTACGTGCTCAATATCGAAAGCGAAGAGCGCCGGCTCGTACCGCTCATCGGCTATGAGATCGAGCGGATCGATTCAAACGAGACGATGATTGTCATCAAAACTCTCCCCGGAAGAGCCCAGGGTGTTGCGGAGATCATCGACAGCCTGCACCACCCGGCAATTCTCGGCACGCTCGCCGGCGACAACACGATCTTCATCACCCCCTCCTCCGTTGCGAAGATCGACGAGACGCTGGAGCTTGTAAAAGGATTCATGACTTCGAAGAAACTCGAAGTTGCGTAGCGCTGAACCGGCGTCACGCAAAGCAGCAACGCGAGCAACACATGGCAGGTGAAGCAGCTGATGGGGGGAGAGTGTGACAGGCATCG
Source organism: Bacteroidota bacterium (assembly GCA_035506075.1). Taxonomy (GTDB): domain Bacteria; phylum Bacteroidota; class Ignavibacteria; order UBA10030; family UBA10030; genus UBA9647. The sequence goes on from DATJQB010000144.1 coordinate 56,741, forward strand.
GGACTCCCGCTGCAGCAAGCGTTATGGCCTAGAAAAAAACAAAGCAAACGAAGCTCCGTCAGGAGCGATACAAGAGAACAGCAGTTCCACCCAACCACGTTCGATGAAAGACATGACAATGAAAAAGCAGCGCATCGCAGTAGCATATTCCGGCGGCCTCGACACGTCAGTGATCGTGAAATGGCTGCAGGAGAAGTACAATGCAGACGTCATCACCGTCACAGGAAACCTCGGCCAGAAGAAAGAGCTGACAGGCGTTCCGGAGAAAGCATACAAGACCGGGGCGAAGAAAGTGTATATCCAGGATTTGCGCGAAGAGTTTGTCGAGGAGTACATTTTCCCTGCGTTGAAAGCCGGGGCGCTTTACGAGCACACGTATCCGATGGCAACATCGATCGGCCGTCCCTTGCTGGCGAAATCACTGGTTGAGGTTGCGAAACGGGAACGCTGCACGGCGGTGGCGCACGGTTGCACAGGGAAGGGGAACGACCAGGTGCGTTTCGAGGCGGCGATTGCTGCGCTGGCGCCGAACCTGAAGGTTCTGGCACCGTTGCGTGATTGGGAGTTCAAATCACGGGAAGAGGAAATTGCGTATTGCGAGCAGCACGGAATCCCGGTTGCAGCGACGAAGAAGAACCCGTACTCGATTGACGAGAACATCTGGGGAACCGCGATCGAATGCGGAGTCCTGGAGGATCCGATGGTTGAGCCTCCGGCCGATGCGTTCCAGCGAACGGTATCTCCGCAGGATGCTCCGGACAAACCGACGTACGTCACAATCGAGTTCAAGGAGGGGGTTCCTGTCGGCCTGAACGACAAGAAAATGTCCGGTTATGACATCATTGACGAGCTTAATGAGATCGCGGGCGCGAACGGTGTCGGTCGGATGGATTTGATCGAAAACAGGCTCGTTGGGATCAAATCAAGAGAGGTGTACGAAGCTCCGGCCGCGGTGGTCCTGCATTTTGCACATCGTGAGCTTGAGCGGCTCACGCTCGACAAGGAAGTGGCGCATTACCTGGCGAAACTCTCCCAGGACTATGCGACCCTCATTTACAACGGTCTCTGGTTCACTCCGTTGAGGTCAGCCATGGACGC
>DATJQB010000145.1:0-5492 GCA_035506075.1 Bacteroidota bacterium
GGTGCTGTCGCGGAACGAGCCGGTGACGCCGTCATCGTATTTCAGGGAGTCGCGATAGAGAAGCTCCTGGTTGTACTTCAGTTCCCCCTTCTCAATCTTGTCGAATATCCCGCAAAGGATGGAGACTTTGATCATGCTTGCCGTAGGGAAAAGCGTGTCCTGGTTGACGGCCGCCATCTGGCCGGTTTTGAGATTCCGGACGTACACCCCGACGTTCCCCTTGAAGCCCTGCACGGCAGATTCAAGCTTCTGCTGAAGTGCCGCGTCGACGTACGCACTACGCGTGATTTGCGATGAACTGCACGCGTTGAACGTCAGGATGACCGGGGAAGCAAGCATTGCAGTTATGAGGAAGCGTACGGCAGTCTTCATGATTGTGATCCTTCATTCTTTGATGATGATTCTGTCACCGATGCCGGGAATTGTGACGCGGTCTTGCAGCGCCTGTTCCTTCACAAGGTTCCGCAGAAGTGTCACCGCATAAGCGGAATTTGGTTCAAGCCCCTGGAAAAAAGTATCGTGGTGAATGGGGATCATGATCCGGGCTCCGACGTCCCTGAAGATCTCCAGTGCATCGGCCGGATCGGCGTGCACGCGCCGCATGTATTCCCGCGGCTCGACCGGTGCAATCGGAATCAGCGCCGCGTCGATGTGAAACTGTCTGCCGATTTCCTTGAAGAGCTCCGGATCGTATGCCGTGTCGCCGGCGAACAATACCGTGGTGCCCTTGTACTCGATCACGTATCCGGTCCAGGTTGGTCCGTCATTCCACGCTGCGTCGAACCCGTACCTGCCGCCGAAGTGCCTCACAGGCACCGCCGTGATGCGGAGACCATCCTTGTCGTACACCTGCCACGGCTTCATCGCGACCGTCGCGGCGAATCCGAACTCGGGCGTGTAGCCGATCCCCGCTGCGGGCACAAGCAGGCTTGCTTCTCCTGGAAGCTGAGCGAGACTTGAATAGCTGAAGTGATCCATGTGGACGTGCGAGATCAGGATGGCGTCGAGATGGGGAATTGCCGAAGGGTCGATTCCGGGCGCCACCTCGCGCTTGGCGATGAGTCCGACTGTGTTTGTGAAGACCGGATCGGTGATGATGACTTTGTCGTGAATCTGGATCAGCGTCGTTGCGTGACCGACCCAGAGCACCGAGAGTCCGACATCACTGAGGATCGGTGAGGAAATCCTGCGCGGTGCCGGCTGGATTGGGTCGCCGAGCTGGCCGAGCATGCGGGAGGTGAAGCGGGAGACAAGCGGGGAACAACCAGGCACCAGCGTGAAGGTTGCGAGGATGACGGCGGTGCGGAGGAGACGAGATCGGTTGTTCAACCTGACTGCACGCATTGCTTTTGGGAATGGAAAATAAGATCCGGTCGTTGGGGGATCGCGAGACTGACGGCTGCTTGTTGCAGCAGACGCGGCGTTGAATGCGCGCGATTGTCAGAAGAAGCGGAACTCGATCGATCCCATCCAAATGGCGGGATCCGAGCTTTGTTTCACATTGAACTCCACGAACCCGAACAGGGTGGAGATGCCCACCACCTTGAACCAGGGAGAGACACCTGCAAACGCATACTTGGCGACGCCGACATTGAGCCCGAAGTACTCTCCGCGCTCGATCAGGGGGATGTGCCCGATCACCTGCGCCGAGCTGCCGAAGTACGACGAGCCGGTCTTGCGCGTGGAGAGTTGTCCGGTGAGCTTGAGCTCGATCGATCCGGTGAAGCGCGCCGGAGGGACAACCCTGAACGCGTGCCAGGGTGAAACCAGTTTGGTCATGCCAAAGGAGTACAACACTGGTGTCGCTTCCCACTCGAACGCGAACGGCATGCTCCCGGGGTGTGAGACGACCATCATGCTTGGGACCGCCTGGAGCTCAAGCCACGTGTCGAGTCCGCTTGGCCGATCCCCGGTTTGTTCCTGCGACCGAAGAGGGGCAGCCGTTGCCAGGCAGAGCAGCATGATGGCAGCGAAGCGGCCAATCCCGCAGCAGAGGATTTGGTTTGTGATTCCAGTGTGATCCCGAACGTGCATGACTCCCATACTTCATTGAACCGTGGTCCGGTATCGTCCGGTTCCACCGGCGTTCCAGAAAACACCAAGGGGCAGCCTGTTTGCCGCCCCTTGATCTGACGATGGATTTTTAGTTGCCGAGCTTGCCGGTGCGCATCTCGTTCGCGATCCGGTCCATCTTGTAAATCTTCTCCATGGCTTCCATCAGGCCGGAGGAGTGGACCGCCACTGTGCGGTTCTTTGTATCGTCAAAAATGAACCTGCCGGGCAGACTCTCGATGTTGCCATCGAACACAAGTCCGACCACCTCGAGGTTCTTGTTGATAACCGGGCTGCCGGAGTTGCCGCCGATGATGTCGCTTGTGGCGACGAAGTTGATCGGCGTGCTCATGTTGAAGTCGGCCGGAGGATTCGCCCAGCGTGCCGGAAGACTCCACGGCTCTTTCTTGCCGAACGAATAGTACCGGTCGAACATGCCATAGAAGGTTGTAAAGATCGGTGCGATTGTGCCGTTGTAATCGTATCCTTTCACAACACCGTCGGCAATGCGGAGCGAGAAACTTGCATCGGGCGGGATGCTCGTGCCGTACACATCGTACATCGCCTTGCCAAGCAGCTGGAGATACGGAGCCTGTTTTGCGGCGATGGGACGGCCTGCGGCCTGCAGCTCTGCGGCGCGGGCGATCGCATACTTTGCAAACTCAAAAACAGGATCAGAGGTCTTCGTGATCTGTTCCTTTGATTCCACGAGAGCCTCAAATTTGTCCTTCAATCCGGTAATGGAGCCGCTCATCAATGCCGCGGCAGCCTGTTCCGGTGTGCGTCCGGCCATCAGCTTGTTGAACGCTTCGTTCTTGTCGCCGAGGGCCTTCTTCATATACGTCAGCTGGTCGATCAGGATGGACTTTTCCATGTCCGCCGCATAGTTCTTCGGCCACGACGGTTTGCCTGCGGGGCGGCCGCGGAAGTCTGTCGCACCGTTTGCGTATTCGATTGCCGCTGCTGCGAGCGAGAGGGTGGAGGACCAGTTGCGGATGTTCAGCGGCAGGGATTCACCCTGAATGGCCTGGAGCTGCTTTTCATACGCTGCAATTTCTCCCCACGGGTCGCCGTACTTTGCCTTCAGCTGTGCGTTGTTGATCACCGCTGCGCGGAAATTCTTCTCGAAATCCGCCTTCTTCGCAAGCATCACAGGATCCCGAAGGGCTTCGAGTTCTCCCTTGGTGGTCTTGAGCGAGTTGGCAATACCGAAAATGGTATTGATGTTTTCATATTTCTTGTCGGGGTTCTTCTCGACATACTCGTTCAGAGCGTTCAACCGGCTCGAGAGGGCGGCAACGTTGAACGGATAGGTGATATCCCTTGCCGTCTCGAGCTGGGCAACGGTGTTCAGGCGGGCAGTGCGTCCGGGGTTGCCGATGACGAACACCGGTTCATTCTCGGCGGCGCCGTTCCTGCTGAAGTGAAAGTAATTCGGCGTCTTGATCGGCTTGCCGTTTTCGTAGACGCGGAAGAGCGACAGGTCGTAATCGTAGCGCGGGTAGGTGAAATTATCCGGGTCGCCGCCGTAGAATGCAATTTCTTCTTCGGGGGCAAACACGAGACGAACGTCGGTGTAGCGCTTGAAGCCGTAGAGCGAATAGCGTCCGCCGTTGTAGAAGCTGTACACCTGGAAGATCATGGAATCGCTCGTCGCCTGTTTGTACTTCTGGGCGTAGCGGCGCATGATCTCGGTCATCTTCGCTGTCCGGTTGGCTGTCTTCGCACTGTCGGTCGTGCCGCTGTCGAATGCGTTCTGCATTTCAGTCGTCACGTCCTCGATCGTCACAAGCTGATCGACGTACGTTACAGGTGATTTACGCTCTTCGTCGAGGGTTTTTGCGTAGAAGCCGTCGGTGACGAATTTCTCGCCCTCTTTCGCGACTGCAGCCAACGCACCGCGCGCGCAGTGATGGTTGCTCATGACAAGTCCGTCTTCCGAAATAAAGGAAGCGGTGCAGCCCGGCAGTCTCAGGGCGGACATCCGAGCCTTGTCAAACCATGCCTTGTCGGGGGTAAATCCGTACGTCTTCTTGAAGTAGTCAGACGGAGGGAAATCGAATGTCCACATCTTGCCGGTATCGAACTGTCCGGCTTTGATGGTTTCCAATCCCTGCTGACTCGTTACCTCCGGGCGGGTTCCCTGGACGCTGGTACATCCCGTAAGCAACGCCAGCGAGACCAGGAGAACAATGGCGGAGGATCTCAACATTGCTCGCAGCATAAGTACACCTCGTGAAATGAATTTGTAGTTGGTTTGAATGGTGCGGAAAAGTGTATGAAGGTAACAAGAACTCTCTGACCACGCAACGAAAACCAACGGGTGAAACAAAAACAGCGCCCGCGGGGAGCGCTGTTATGGATATTCCGAGAAATGATAAATGACGCTAGATGTTCGAAGAATCCAGTCGCATTCGAAAGACACCTGACAAAATTGCACCAGCAATGACATATTCAAGTGCACCGAAAAGAAACCACTCGAGTGCAAGCGAGTACGGAATCTGCATCAACGCGTAGCTGCCATACGCTTTCGGGAGGGCGACCATCAGGGCGACGTAGAATCCGTAGCGGATTCCTTCCGCGATGCCCTTGTGTTCATACCCCTTGGAAAAAATGTATACGAAGAAGAATGAAAAAAACCCGCCTGTCACCGGCAACATCCAGAATTTCATCTCGGCCACGGGTCGCCAGATGTGTGAATACGATTCATACACCGGGTCGAGCAGATAGAAATCGAGGAGCCCTTCGATGATTTGCGTCGTGACGAAGACGGCGACGAATCCGGTCCACAGTTTTTTGGCCATCGCAGCTCCTTTCAGGAAACCATGCCATGACAGCTGAATGTTCTCAAATATATCAAATAAAGAAGAAAAAACGTCCACAGGCAGGCGCGCGGTGGTTGTGTGACGGCGCTCGTTGATTTTCAAACCCGATTTGAATAGTTTGCCTCATACCACACCGTACAATCCTCCGGAGGTTGCCATTCCTGCAAAAGAAAATCCGCCGACCGAATCGATCAAGGAACGCGTAGCCCTGCATTTGCGCGCAGCCGACATCATGGTCAAAGAATCTCACTTCAGCGATGCCGTGATCCAGATCGAAGCCGCACTGCAGCTCGATCCGAAAAATTACTACGCGCGGTCGTTTCTCGACAGGGCCCGTGTGCAGATGGAACGGGCCCAAAGCAGGCAATCGGAACAGAAAGACGTCAAGGATGCCAGGGCTGCCCAGGACGATCAGCGGATTGCCCAGATCAGCATGCTTCTCCGCACAGCCGATCAGTTCATTGCGCTGAAAAAATACAGACTTGCCCAGCAGCAGGTGGAGAAGGTCTTTGCGATCGATCCGCAGAATTATTATGCGAAGACGTACGATGAGCGGATCAGCAAGCTTGTGCAGACGGAAGAAAAGAAGCCGGCGGGCGTGCCGCCCGAGCAGAT
>DATJQB010000146.1:0-22380 GCA_035506075.1 Bacteroidota bacterium
TACAGCTTGTTGATGCGGTGTCTGTCGCTGTGCACCGCGAACTCAAAGCTGCTCTCCCCGGTGTAACGCTCGTCCAGGTGATCCATGTTGTCGGCCGCGAGTCCATCGCCGAGGCTCTTGCAGTCGATCCTTTTGTCGACGCTCTTCTCCTCGACTCCGGCAATCCAGGTCTGCCCATCAAGCAGCTTGGTGGCACAGGGCGTGTCCATGACTGGGGAATCAGCCGTGAAATATGTTCTGCTGTCTCCAGGCCGGTCTATCTCGCAGGCGGCTTGAATGCCGGGAATGTTGCCGAGGCCATTCAGCGTGTCAGGCCGTACGGCGTCGATCTCTGTAACGGCGTAAGAACCGGCGGCTTCCTCGATGAGTCAAAACTCTCCCAATTTGTTTCCGCTGTAGCTCAGGCCTGACTATCCGCAAATAGTTCCCATTCCTCCAAAAACACACCACTCAGAGACCCCTGATTTACATGAGGTATTCGGCTCATTGTCAGAAAACTAAAAAAACTTTCACAGTTTCGGAACTTTTCATTTTTGACAACGGTTCTGAATGGAGCAATTTCATTGTCTTTCGTCATCAGCACAAAGGAAACCTGAAATACCACCGGGGTTTCCGGGAAACAATAAGGAGCACGATGAACGGCCCAGACCTTCAGATTCGGGAAAGAATTCTCGAGACCGCACGCGATCACTTTCTGCAGTATGGATTCAGCAATGTGACCATGAGTGACATCGCTGCAAACCTTGGGATGAGCAAGAAGACGATGTACGCTTATTTCCAGAGCAAAGAGGAACTCGCATCTGAAATGGTGAAGGAACTCCAAAGCGAAATGTCCTCGAGGATCAGCGCTCTTGCCGACGATGAGTCCGTCGACTTCCTGGAAAAGTTGAACCGCATTCTCGACGCAACGGCGGCCCACCACAGTCGGATGTCCCCCTACTTTCGGATGGATCTCCAGAAACACGCCCCGGGGATTTTTCAGTGTTCCGACGATTTCCAGAATCAGCAGGTCTATGCTGTGGTCTCCAGACTCATCCAGGAAGGTATGCGCAAGGGGGCGTTTCGCAGTGATCTCGAGGAACCCATCGTCACGGCGATGTTTGTTGCAGCGTTCAAGTCGATCCTGAAGCCGGAGTCTCTTGCGCGACTCCAGCGCCCCATTTCGGAGATTATCCACGGCATCACCAACGTCATGTTCAGGGGGATACTGTCGGATGGAGCACTCGTCATGATGCAGACGCAACCTCAGACATCATTGACCGTATCAACCGACCACTCGATAGCATGAATTTCGGTCTCGATCGTCTGTACCGTACAACAACCACAACTTTTAACGCACGACCAATGATGAAACGCTATTCTTCCCTCCTCCTGAGCCTTGTTCTCGCCGGAGGACTGCAAACAGGGACAGCCCAGGATAAACTCCAGCTGAGCCTCGACGATGCTGTGAAGCTGAGTTTCGACAAGAGCAAGCCCCTTCACGCGTCCATGATGAAAGTACAGTTCGCTGACGCAAAAGCCGGAGAGGCAGCGACCGCGTTGCTCCCTTCGGTCAAGTTCAACGGAGGGTACACAAAACTCAGCGACATTCCGGCTGCCCAAGTGTCGCTGCCGTTTTTACCAACGCCCATCACGATCTCGCCGTCGATCGTGGACAACTACAGTGCCCGCGTCACGGTGCAGCAGCCGATCTTTACAGGCTTCAGGCTGCAGCGGAGCGTCGACATCGCCGACCTGGGCGCCCAGGCTACACAGAAGGAATACGATCGGGACAAATCGGACCTCATCTTCAACGTGAAGAGTGCGTACTGGAATCTTGCGAAAGCGCTCGAGCTCAAGACCGTTGTCGACGAGAACGTGGAACAGGTGAAGGCTCATCTGAAGGACGTGCAGAGCTGGCAGGCACAAGGGATGATCACAACCAACGAAGTGTTGAAAGTCCAGGTTCAGCTCTCCGATGTCCAGCTCCGTCAGATCGATGCACGCAACAACGTGGAGCTCGCGAAGATCGGATTAAACAACATTATCGGACTTCCGCTCGAAACGGATATCCAGCTCACGACCAATCTTCTTCACGAGCACACTGTTTTTGATGCGCTGCCGGCGCTGATCAGGCGGGCGCAGGAGCGGCGTGCGGAGATCAAGTCCATGGAATACCGGCTCCAGGCCAGCGATGCGGCGGTCACGCTGGCTCAATCCAACTGGTGGCCGCAACTGTATCTCGTGGGCAACTACCTGACGGCGCGACCGAACCAGCGGATTTTCCCGTCGGTCGATGCATTTAAAGATACGTGGGATGTCGGCCTCTCCGTCTCCATCGATCTCTGGAATTGGGGAACCACCGTGCGCCAGACCGACCAGGCGAGGGCACAGCTTGAGCAGACAAAAGACGGGCTTGGTCAGCTCAGGGATGCCGTCGCACTTGAGGTCACCCGCGATTATCTCAATCTCGGAAGGGCCCGCGAGCGCATCAGCGTTGCCGAACAGGGCGTGCGCCAGGCGGAAGAAAACTACCGTATTACCGGAGGAAAATTCAAACAAGGGCTGGCTCTGAACTCAGACCTGCTGGATGCCGAAGTAGCGCTCCTGCAGGCGAAAACCAACTACACCCAGGCAGTGGCCGACTATGAGCTCGCCGAGGCGAGCCTGGAACGGTCCATCGGTGATCAATGACACTCGAACTGAACAATCACGCTATTCGAAGAAGATTATCGTAAGGAGAGCTCTATGAAGCGAGTGAAGCTGTTTTCAGGAATCATGATCGTGCTGGCGCTGACAATCGCCGTTCTGTTGAACAACAAGAGCAAGATGCAGGCCCGGTCGAAAACCGACGACGTGCACTTCCTCCCTGTCACTATTGCACCGGTCGAACGCGAGAAGATGTCCGAGACCATCTCGCTCGTCGGCACAATTACGGCGAACAATGATGTCGCGATCGTATCCGAAACGCAGGGAAAGGTCACCAAGGTCAACGCCAGCATCGGCGACTATGTTGAAGCGGGTTCGACGATTGTTGAGGTTGATGATGAATTGAAACAGGCCGCGTACGCCACGGCTGAAGTGAATTTTGAGAAGGCCCGGAAGGATCTCGAGCGGTACGAGTCGCTTATCAAGGAGAACTCGATTTCCGATACACAGCTCGAAGGCGCACGACTCGCATACAAGTCGGCCGAAGCTCAATTCATCGTTGCGCGGCGGCAGTATAACGACACGAAGATCAAGACGCCTATTTCCGGAATTGTCAGTGCTCGCCCCGTTGACCTCGGCACGATGATTCAAAACAACACCACGGTGGCCAACGTCGTCGACATTTCGAAGCTGAAGGTCCGGCTCAACGTTTCCGAGCAGGATGCGTTCCGCATCAAAACGGGCGACAACGTCAGCATCACAACGGAGGTCTACCCCGGTGTGGTGTTCCAGGGGAAAGTCTCGACAATCAGCTCGAAGGCCGACGATGCGCACACGTATCCTGTCGAGGTCGTCCTTGCAAACAACAAGGAGCATCCTCTGAAAGCCGGCATGTTCGGCCGTGTCTTGTTCGTTGCGGTCAGCGACCGGGAGGCATTGACGATCCCGCGGCAGGCGCTCGTCGGGAGCGCGAAAAAGCCGCAAGTGTATGTTGTGGACAATGGAATTGCGCGGCTTCGTGATATCGTCATCGGGTCGGAGATCGGAACCGATCTCGAGGTCGTGGACGGGCTTCGTATGAACGAATCGATCGTCCTCAGCGGACAAAATAATCTGCGCGACAGCGTCGCCGTGACGGTGATGAAATAAGAAGAGAGGAATCCATGACGCTTACTGAAATTGCAATCAAACGCCCGTCGCTCATCGTCGTCATCTTTTCGGTGTTTGGCGTGCTCGGACTGTTCAGTTTTGGACAGCTGAAGTATGAGCTGCTGCCGAAGATCTCGTCGCCGTTTGTCACAATCACAACCGTCTATCCCGGTGCCGCACCAACCGAGGTCCAGACGGCGGTCACAAAAGTGATCGAAGATGCCGTTTCGGGAATCGACAAGGTCTCGTCGGTCAATGCATCGTCGGCCGAGGGGGTTTCCTTCGTCAACATCGAGTTCACGCAGTCTGCCGACGTGAACATCGCGCTGCAGGATGCGCAGCGGAAGGTCAACGAAGTCGTTGCCACCTTCCCTGCCGGAGTCAAGGCGCCGACGATCTCGAAGTTTGCCATCGACGAGCGGCCGATCCTTCGCATGGGAGCGACGAGCTCCATGGGAAGCCGCGAGTTTTATCAGCTGCTCAAGAACCGCGTCCAGCCCGAGCTTTCAAAGCTCGACGGCGTCGCCCAGGTGACGCTCGTGGGGGGAGACGAGCGGGAAATCAAGGTCAACCTTGACGCACAAAAACTCCGGTCGTACGGCCTTTCGCTGCTGCAGGTCACGCAGGTGATCAAGTCTTCCAACCTCGACTTCCCCACCGGGAAGGTGAAGGAGGATGCCACGCAGTATGTCGTGCGTGTTGCCGGCAAGTTCGGCTCCATCCAGAGCCTGCGGGACCTCGTCGTAGCGCAGTCGAAGCAGGGGGGCGACATTAAGCTTTCGGACATTGCCGAAGTGCAGGACGGCCAGAAAGAGTATGAAACGCTGAGCCGCATTAACGGCATCACATCGGTCGGCATTCTGATCCAGAAGCAGAACGATGCGAACGCCGTCGATGTCAGCAGGGTTGTTCGCGCATCGCTGCCAAAGCTCGAACAGGAGTTTGCGAACATCCACCTGAAGTTCGATGTGGCGCAGGATGGATCGACCTTTACGCTCGATGCTGCGAACGGCGTGAAGAAAGATCTCGCTCTTGCGATCCTTCTCGTCGCAGCCGTCATGCTCGCGTTTCTCCATAGCATCAGGAATTCTGTGATCGTGATGATTGCGATCCCGGCGTCGATGATCTCGACATTCATCGCAATGTATATCTTCGACATGTCGCTCAATCTCATGACGCTCCTGGGGTTGTCGCTCGTTGTCGGCATTCTCGTCGACGATTCGATCGTCGTGCTTGAGAACATTTACCGCCATCTTGAAATGGGGGACGATCGCAAATCGGCAGCGTTGAAAGGACGGAATGAGATCGGATTTGCTGCATTGTCGATCACGATGGTGGACGTCGTCGTGTTTCTTCCCCTCTCCCTCGTCTCGGGACTGATCGGCAACATCATGAGGGAGTTCGCTCTTGTCGTCGTGTTCTCGACTCTCATGTCGCTCTTTGTATCGTTTACTGTGACACCGCTCCTTGCGTCGCGGTTCGCGAAGCTGGAGCATCTGTCAAAGAATTCAATTCTGGGGAGCTTTGCGCTCTGGTTCGAGGGTGTGTACGAGAAGCTTGCCGCGCTGTATGTGAGGACCCTTCACTGGGCTCTCGGCAACAGGGGCAAAGTGTATGCGATCGCCGGTGCGATGTTCGTTGCATCATTCGCGCTGGTGCCACTTGGCTTCATCGGCTCGGAATTTATAGCCGTTGCCGATCGCGGTGAGTTTACCGTCACTCTCGAGCTGGCCCCCGGATCGACGTTCGAAAACACCAACTATGTAACACAGCAAGTCGAAAAGATCATCGCCGGCATACCGGAGGTGAAGAAAATGTTCGTCAACGTTGGATCGTCCAACGAAGGATTCATCGGTCAGACATCCAACAACAATTCCGAACTGAACGTCACGCTCGTGCCGCGCGAGGAACGCAAACGCTCGACCGACGAAGTCGGAGCGGACATCAAGTCGAAGGCTTCCCTGATTCCCGGCGTGAAAGTCCGCGTGAACCCGATCGGTATTTTCGGCACGGCAAACCAGACGCCGATTCAGATTGCCGTCAGCGGCACAACGTACGATGAGGTTCGAGCGGCCGCCCAGCGGCTTGCCGATGTCATCAAGACGATCCCGGGTACGGCCGACGTCCGGCTCTCGTCGGAAGAGGGAAAACCCGAAACGCGCGTCGACATCGACCGCCAGAAACTTGCGGCACTCGGACTCTCCCTTGCAGACGTCGGCGCATCGCTCAGGATCGCGCTCAACGGTGACGACGATTCGAAGTTCCGGGAAGGCGACGACGAGTACGATCTCAGAATTGTCCTCGACGAGTTCGACAGATCCAGGACTTCTGATGTCGGAAGCCTCACGGTCGCGAACCGGAAGGGGCAGCTGATCGAGCTGAAACAGTTCGCCACCATTACGCAATCGACAGGACCCACGAAGCTGCAGAGAAAGGACAGGAATTTCTCCGTCACCGTCTTTTCTCAGGCGGTCGGACGTCCAAGCGGAAGCATCGGTGCCGACATCCAAAAGGCGATCAAGACAGGCACCATCATCCCCGCGGGAATCAGCATTGCGTACCTCGGCGATCTGAAGAATCAGTCGGACGGTTTTGGCAGCCTCGGCATCGCCCTGCTGGCGGCTATTCTCTTTACATACCTGATCATGGTGGCCCTGTACGATTCGTATGTCTATCCGTTTGTCGTCCTCTTTTCGATACCGGTTGCCATGATCGGCGCGCTGCTTGCGCTTGCACTGACGATGAAATCACTCAGCATCTTTTCCATCCTCGGCATTATCATGCTCGTCGGGCTCGTCGGAAAGAATGCCATCCTTCTCGTCGACCGGGCCAACCAGATGAAAAAGGAACGCGGACTCCGCACGTACGACGCGCTCATTGAGGCCGGCCAGACGCGCTTGCGCCCCATCCTCATGACAACCGTCTCGATGGTGGTGGGCATGCTCCCGATTGCGCTAAGCTCTGAAGCCGGAGCCGAGTGGAAATCAGGACTCGCGTGGGCCCTCGTCGGCGGATTGATCAGTTCGTTGCTGCTGACACTGATCCTCGTTCCGGTGATGTATACGAAGGTCGATGAGTGGAGAATAAAGCTGCCGGCATTGATCAAGAGGCTTGTGCCGTCACGACTTCGAAACAGTGACAAAGATATCATCGCGGAGCCAGTGCCGGCGATTGAGCAGCCGAGCAACTAGTGCCGTCTCCAAAAAGTGTTCCGCGTTTTGTTCAAACGTCCAAAGGTCCAAAGGTCCAAAGGTCCAAAGGACCCCTTCGGGGACCCCTTCGGGGACCCCTTCTCACGAAGTGATGCCTTCGTCAGGGGGAAGTAGGAACCGCTGCCGTTCTGAAGAGGCTCAGAGATGAATCACGAGATCTCTTTGAGGTGGCAATAGGAACAGTTACAGCGGTTGATGGTTTCGAGATTTCGGAGAAGTTCCTTTGGAACGGGAAAAGCCTGCAATGAGCCTGGCTGGGGGTCTTGAAATGAGAGCGATGTCAATGCGGTTCTCTTCTTGCAGCAAAGCGTGCAGGATGGATCTCTGACGCAAAGTTCTGGATGATTTTTCTTCAGCGAGAGCTGCAAGAAGTTCGCTGTTCATGCGTCTAATATTCAACGGCCGTCACGGGCAGTGGCGGCCGTTTTTTGTTGCCTGCCGGTTAAACGAAAGTCGTTTGATTTTATCAAAAGAGTTGACGTATTTGACTTCGTGTACGCTCATTCCTAGAAGGATCCCATTGAAGAAATCCCTGTGGTTTGTTCTTGCCCTGTCGCTCGGTTCATCGGCCCTTTTCGGTCAGGAGCGATCCGATAGTCCCGTCTACAAAAATTATCGCAATCCATCCCCTTCGTCACAGCTCAAACGATCCGACATCGACTACAATCTCATGCATGTGTTCATGCTTGAGCGCAAGGCATACGCGGGCGACGTGGCCGCGCAGCATGAGCTTGGGTTGCGTTATCTTCTCGGTGAAGGGGTCACGGCCGACACACTGAAGGGGGCATTCTGGATCAAGCGGGCCGCGGAGCAAAATTCTGCCGACGCACAATACAATCTGGGCATCCTCGAATTCAACGGCATGGGAATTCCCTGGAACCCGTTCGACGCCTACAAGCTCTTCAAGGCCGCGGCCATGAACGGCATGGTGGAGGCGGAGTACATCCTCAGCATGTTTCTGACTGAAAATCTGGTCGTCCCGCGCAGCTGGGAGGAGGCGTACGTCTGGCTGAAGAAATCATCCGACGGCGGGTACGCCCCTGCAAAGGAAGCGCTTGCCGACTTCGACGCACGCGGGCTGGGGAAGAAGACAGACGATCAACCGGCAAAGACAGATACCTCGTCTTCGAAGAAGAAGCCGCCGGTCAAGCAGACGGTCGGTTTTGTCTTTCTTGATTCGGAACCGGATACTGCTTCGCAGAGCGATGCAACAATTCTCAAGGACGCATTGCGGGAAGCGACACCGCAGCTGAAGAAGTCTCTCGGCATCTCGAGGGAATCGTCGAAGGCGCTCGAGATTGATACCGCCGGCATGCGGGCCATTCGCGAAGCAGCGGAGGAAGGAAGCCCTGAAGCGCTGACGATTCTTGGACGAACGTACGAGCGCGGCATTCACGTGAAGCGGGATCCTGTGACCGCGTCTGTCTACTATATCCGGGCGATTCGGATGTCCTCGCCGCGGGCACCCGCCTTGCTCGCACGATTGATCGAGCAGAAGGGGTTTTTCGAAGCGATCAAGGCGCGCGTGGCCGAACACGACGGCGATGCCGAGTTTGCCTGGGCTGCGATGAATGCGTTGAAGCTCGACTATCTCATGTCGCAGAAAGAAGGGGTGATCACGGATAAACAGGCGTTCGACATTTTGAACCGCGCTTCTTCGGCGGGACATATCCAGGCGATGATTGAACTCGGGTTGTGTTACTATTCCGGACGCTGGGTCCAGGAAGATCGGCGTCAGGCGATGGTTCTGTGGGCGAAGGCCGCATCCATGGGAAGCCGGGAAGCCCGGCAGCGCATCGCCGCGCTTTCCGTCCGAACGGAGAAGAACCCGGCAACGCTTCGAGCAACAATTGGAGAGCTCGAGCAAGCGGCTCAAAAAGGATCCGTGCTGGCCCAGGTCGCACTCGGCTATTGTTATGAAACCGGTACCGGTGTTGAGCAGAAGATTCCTGAAGCCGTGAAGTGGTATCGCAATTCAGCGCAGCGCGGCAGTCAGGACGCGTACTACGCCCTGAAACGATTGCACGATCAGATCAGGCCGAAGGACAAGGAGTTTCAAATTCTGGAGTTTTGAGGATTGAACAATCTGGGCTGTTCGCCACTGACGATGAGGTGACTGCCGCGGACGACTCTCATCGTCACCGCCGCAAAGAGTGAGGTACCCAAATGTTGTGAGCTATTCGTGCGAAGCTTGTGCTGTCTGCAAGCTGCCCGCTGTTGTCCTTCTGCTGCCATCCATGCACTGCGTGCTTCTTCTCCGATGTTTTATTTGAGAAACATCCGTTTGTTCGCGGAACTCCCCCCTTCTCTCCTTGAATCTCACCCAAAAAACGAGTACTAACTTGCGGATGCTCACGGGGCGATAGAACACTCCTTCGGAGTGCTCTTTTGGTGAAGAAGCCTCGAACGCCCCCGCATCCCGACATCCCTCCTGCACCGTGTCGCCATGAACACTGCAGATGTGGTCTTCAATATCCAACGCTTCTCCCTGCACGACGGTCCGGGCATCCGCACAACTGTGTTCCTCAAAGGATGCTCGATGAAATGCTTCTGGTGCCATAACCCCGAAGGACAGCATCCCGAACCCGAGCTCCGCTATTATGCCGACCGCTGCATCGCATGCGGCGCGTGCGTCATCGTCTGTCCGACTCATGCCCACGAAATGGTCAACGGTGCCCATGTGTTTGTCCAGGAACGATGCGACGTGAACGGACTCTGCATCGACACCTGCTATTCCCGGGCACTCCAGATCGAGGGTCGCGCGATGACCGTGGCAGAAGTCGTGGCTGAACTCCTCGCGGACCGCTCGTTCTATGAATCCTCCGGCGGAGGAGTCACACTCTCCGGCGGCGAACCGGCACTGAGCGCGGAATTCGCCCGCGGAATCCTGGAAGAGTGTAAGAAAAACAGCATTCACACGGCAATTGAAACCTGCGGCGAGGTTGCATGGGAATCGCTCGAATCACTCCTCCCCTTCACCGACCTCGTGATGATGGACATCAAGCAGCTCGACAGCGAGAAACACCGGCAAGCCACGGGGCAACCAAACGACCGGATCCTTTCGAACGCCCGAAACCTGGCGAAGGCCGGCCCCTCGATTATCTTCCGAACGCCGGTTGTTCCCTCCGTGAACGATTCCGATGACGACATCCGGCGTATAGCATGCTTCGTCCGGGACCTCGCGGACACGCGGTCCGCCAACGGAAGCAGCAACCAGGGATCCATCACGTATGAACTGCTGGCGTTTCACAAGCTCGCCGCAGGGAAATACGCGACGTTGGGACTTCAATACGGAGCAAGCGACGTGGAGCCGCCCACAAAAGAGCGCATGACGGCTCTCCTCCAGATCGCGCGCGCATGCGGTATCAAGGTTTCTATGAGATAGCAGAGAGTTTTCTTCAAACGTTAATTTGAGCGGGGACACTATGATTCAGTCGGACACAAAGGAATTGTCGTTCAATGAACGCATCGATCTGCTTCGCGCGACAAAGATGCGCCATACCGAGGAAAAGTGGAAAGAGCTCGGCTGCTTCGACATGGATGATCTTCCGATTATCCTTCCTCCCGCCGAATCGCGCAAGATCGTCCGGGTTGTCAGCGGGTCAGGTCAACTCATGGTGGACGCTCTGTTCAAAGAATTCACGGCTAAAACGGATCATCCGAGCGGAGGAATATTCGGTGCCAGGGCCTGCGGGGAAAACTTCCGCCAGTTGATTGATCTGCATCCCCCGTATGTCGATCCGGTCAGTTCGCTTTCGGGAGCCTACATGGCGCATTTCCTGGCTTACCGCCAGCCCGCATGGAATCCGGATTTCGACTTCTCTCATCTGCATGAAGACCAGCAGCGGTACAAACTCCACCATGGCATTGGCGCGGTCCAGCATTTTTGCCAGGATGAGGCAATCGGACTGACGCTTGGATGGGGCGGCATTCTCGCGAAAATCCGGCGCTACCGCACCGTCAACACGGACAACGAAGCGCAGGAGCTGTACGACGGCCTCGAGCACATGGTTCTTGGAATCCAGAACTGGATCACGCGGCACGCAACGCTCGCCCGGGAGATGGCAACAAGAGAAGAACGTCCGCAGATCCGTCAGAACCTGGAAGAAATTGCGAAGATCAACGAGCATCTCGTCCAACGCCCGCCGCAAACGTTTCGTGAAGCATGCCAGTGGATGCTCTACTATCAGCTCGCCGGCAAGATGTACAACATGGGTGGTTCACTCGGCCGGATCGACCAGTTCCTCTTCCCCTTCTACCAGGAAGACAAGAAGCACGGCATCCTCACGGACGAAGAGGCGATCTTCCATCTCGCCTGCCACTTCATCATGGATACGAGCTACACGCAGCTCGGCGGACCGGACGCGACGGGAAAAGATACGACCAATGCCCTCTCCTATCTGGTGCTTGAAGCCGCTCATCGCCTCAAGGTGCCGGTCAATGTCGGCGTTTGCGTCGGCAAGGATGTCGATCCGAAACTCCTCCGCCGGGGTGTGGAGATCATGTTCGAGGACAAAACGGGCATACCAAAGTTCCTTGGCATCGACCGAACCAGCGAAGGCTTTGCCCGGAACGGCCTGCCGATTGAACTCGGCCGCCAGCGCGCATACTCCGGCTGTCACTGGTGTGCAATTCCCGGACGGGAATACACAGTGAACGACTGCGTGAAGGTGAACCTTGCCGCGGTCTTTGAAGTGGCGTTCAACGAAATGATGGCCGACAGCAGCACCGAGCCATCCATCGACAAGTTGTGGCAGTGTTTCTCGTCGCATATACGCCGAAGTGTCGACACGGTAGCGAAAAGCCTCGACTTCCACATCGATCACATGTACCGCGTCTTCCCCGAGCTGCATCTCGATTTGCTCTGTTATGGACCGATCGAGAAAGGGCGCGACGCATCCCACGGAGGAGTTGAATTCTACAACCTCTGCGTGGACGGCGCCGGACTCGCCACGGTGGCAGATTCCTTTGCCGCGCTTGGACAGCGTATTGAAAGAGAAAAGAAGATCACGTGGCAAGCGCTGGCGGCACTCCTCCAGACAAACTGGGCGGGCGAACAGGGCGAACGTATGCGCCTGATGATGAAAAACATTCCGAGGTACGGAAGCGGCGGCTCCAATGCCGACGAATGCGGCATCAGGATCTCGAAGCTCTTTACGGAGATCGTCAAGGAGAAACCGACTCCTCACGGCTTCAACATGATCCCCGGGATCTTCTCATGGGCAGCAACGATAGCCATGGGTAAGGATGTCGGCGCAACGCCGAACGGACGGTACTCGCAGAGCCCGATATCGCACGGCCCAAATCCGGATCCGGGTTTCCGCAAAGACGCTGCACCGACGGCGCTCGCAGAAATTGTCGCGGCCGTTCAACCGGGGTACGGCAACACCGCTCCGATGCAGATCGAGCTCGATCCGGGGCTCTCCAAATCGAGCGAGGACATCGACAAGGTGGTCGCGCTCATACGAACTCATTTTGATCTCGGTGGTACACAGATCAACATGAATATTCTGAACAAGAAAGCTATCCTCGAAGCTCAGAAAGATCCAAGCTCTCATCCCGATCTTGTGGTGCGGGTCACCGGGTTCAGCGCGTACTTTGCGAGTCTTTCACCGGAGATGAGACAAATCGTCGTCGACAGGATTATTGCTGAAGAGTAACGCAGCGCCGTGAGAGTGTTTCTGCTCCCGGCGATTGAGTCGATTCGCACACAAACGGAGTGAGCGCTACCAGTGAACTCAACGCCCCGCCAGCGGTTTCTTTCGTACGTTCGGAATCCTTCCGCGTCAAGGCCTGTCGTCTCTCCCTTCCTGCCTCATGCGACGGTCATCCGCGCTGCGCTCGAATATCTCCATCTGCCCTTGACCGACAGTCCGATTGAGAATGAGATCCGGCTTTCGCGTGAGCTCGATTATGAGCCGATGTTCATGTGCGAATGCGCGGGGCTGATTTTCAACTGGACGACGGATGAGTCGCGATCCACACGGGAGACCGCATTCCGTACGATTGTGACGCCAAGGGGCGAATGGACGTGGAAAGCACCGCGCAAGGAAATACCATGGAGCGATGAAGCCGCATGCCCCGTGGAATCCGAACGGGACCATGAGCTCTTCGTTGCCGTGTGCGAGCAGGTTGGGAATCTCGAAGCGAACATCCGGTCATACTTCCGGAAATGGCGAACTGATGTCGGGGAGAACGGCGTCATTGTGCTGGGACATCCGCATCCTTCCTGGCTTGGATTCCAGATCAACCCGACAAGCATTTTTTATCAGTGGAATGATTTTCCGGATGTTTACCGTCGAAGCATGAACGCGCTGTACGAAGCGGCGTTGTTCGTCATGTCGATTGCGCTCGACGAGGGGATCGATTTCATGAGCGATTCCAGCTACGGACTTGAGATGACCTCGCCGGATCTTTTCGCCACGATGGATTTGCCCTACATACGTCAGTTCGGCGAATGGACGCACCGGCACGATGGGTTGTTCTGGTATCACAACTGCGGGTTCACGAGTCAGTTCATCAAGCAGGGAGTTTTCAACACACTCGGCGCCGATGTCATCGAGACCATTGCCCCTCCGCCCGAAGGGGACAACGATCTTGCTGAGTCGCGCAGCTTCATCGACAAACACATTTGTACGAAGGGGAATCTGAATCTTCGGCTCCTGCGCGATGGATCGCCGGACGAAATCACGGCACAGGCAAGGAGGATCGTCTCTGACGTGCGCGGTTATGCGCACATCCTTTCGACAGCCGACGGTGTGCTCGAAGGGACGAAGCCTGAAAACTTCGTGACCTTCGTTCGGGCGATGCGGGAAGCCTCGGCATGAATACCAATGAAGGGAACAGCGATCAGGAGCCCGGCTTTTGATTCTCATCACACATTCGCCCAACCACAGGAAGATCATGAAACAATCCATCCTTTATGCGTTCCTGCTTTCCATCGCGTTTCTTTCATGCGGCAAAAAAAGTGATGTCGTCGAGCTTCAGGACTGGAATTTCGGCGGCAGGCCGCGTTTGATCGAATTCCTCCGGGAGCGCGTCTACTCTTTTGAGAAGAGCCATCCCGGCATCAAGGTGGTACAGAGCGACAAGAGCTGGAACATGATCCGCGAGATTCTTTACGCCGACTTCAGCGCCGGCGCAGGTCCGGACGTGATGAACACGCATTCGAATTTCGCGGCGGAGTTCGGAGAAGCCGGCTTCTATTATCCGGTCAACAAGTTCCCCGATTTCGAGCAGGTCAGACAGTGGTATGTGCCTCACCTCCTTGAATCGACGCGGTACAAGGATAATTACTACGGACTTCCTTCAAGCGCGATTGCCTTCGTCCTGTGCTGCAACAAGGAGCTGTTCGACAAAGAGGGCATTGCGCCGCCGAAAACGTGGTCACAGTTCAGGGAAGCAGCCAGACGTCTTACAAAAGACACCGACGGCGACGGTCAACCGGATCAATTCGGGCTCGTCTTGATGGGAGGCGACAAGGGAGGGTTCGCGTACCGCATGATTCCGTTGTTCCTCAAGGCCGGCGTCAACGTCATGACCGACGACCTGAAGAAGATCACGTTTAACTCCCCGATGGGGGTCGCGGCTCTGAAGCTCATTGCGGACATGTACCTTGTCGATCATTCAATCACTCCAGGGTTCCTCGCCTATACACACTCCGAGGTGAACGATCTGTTCTGCAGCAACAAGGCGGCCATGAGTATTGAAGGACCGTGGTTCCGGGGCATGGTCAACGACAAGAACCCGGGCAAGGACATGTACGTTGTTCCCGTGCCCGTCCCCGACGAGATGATGGCGCAGTATGACACCGCGCCGACACTCCAGGATATGGTGATGTACTCCATCAACGCGCACACGAAGCACCCGAACGAAGCGTGGGAGCTCCTGAAACATCTGCGGAATGAAGAAGCAGACATGTTCTGGATCACGCAGGATCTTGGTGCAACGGCAACCACCACGCACGCCCTCAACAGCAAGGAAGCTGCGAGCGTCAAGGATATCCAGTTGTACATCAACGAGCTGAATCACGCCAAACCGTGGCCGCCGCATCCCAGCATGATCGCCATCGCGAGCAACATCTTCACACCCTACTGTCAGAAAGCAGTGGTCGGAGAAATGTCCCCCAAAGCGGCGCTCGATCAGGCGGCGAAAGAAGCACAAGAACTCGTCGATTCGAAGAAATGAGGAAGTCCACTCCCTATCTTCTGCTGGTCCCGGCGCTGCTCTTCACAGCGTTCGTACTCGCGTATCCTCTCGTACAGAACCTCATCAACAGCTTCAGCGACGTCAGCATGATTACCGGTCGCCGCGGCTGGAACGGACTGCAGAACTACGAACAGATTTTTGCTGACGCAACGTTCTGGCAATCGTTCAGGAACACATCGGTCTACGCCGTCGTGGGCACGGTGCTGGCAATCGTCATTGGGCTGGCCTTCGCCCTGCTCCTGAATATGAAGCTCGGGAAGATCACGACTGTCATGGGTTGCCTCTATACAATCCCGTGGGTTATCTCGCCTGTGGTCGCCGGCTTCGCCTGGAAGTGGCTCCTGAACGACAACTTCGGCGTCGTTAATTACTGGCTGGCATATCTGCACGTGGCCAAGATCGGCACAACGTGGCTCGGGAATCCGACAACCGCGCTCTTCTGCGTGATGCTTGCGCGGATCTGGCAGTTCTATCCGTTCGCCATGGTGATGTTTCTCGCAGGGCTTCAATCCATCCCGCAAGAACAGTACGAAGCGGCAGCCGTGGACGGTGCGACAATGCTCCGCAGGTTCTTTTACATCACGTTGCCGAATCTCAGGAGCGTCACGTCGGTTCTTCTCGTTCTCGGTGTGATCTGGAGCTTTAACGATTTTAACATGGTGTTCGTGATGACGCGCGGCGGCCCGATGAATTCCTCCATGGTGCTCCCCGTGCTCGTCCGTGAGTTTTCCTTCGTCCACTTTGATCTCGGCAAGGGATCCGCGTTGTCGATCATCATCTTCGCCCTGCTGACCTCCCTGTCCTTCCTCTATCTGAAGACCGTCTCGAGGGAGGAATCGGCGTGAAGAAGACGTTTCTCTCGATCCTGATGATCGTGCTGGCGCTCCTCGTCCTCCTCCCGGTCCTGTGGACGGTTGCCACATCACTGAAGCCGCTCTGTGAAGTCAACAAGTGCCCGCCGCAATGGATCGCCCCCGGGATGAGCCTCAAACCGTACAGCGATATGTTCTTCTATCTTCCGTTCTCAACATACACGCTGAACAGCCTCATCGTCGCTTCCAGTTCGACGGTGTTGACACTTGTCATCGGCAGCCTGGCTGCGTTCGCCTTTTCACGATTCCTGTTCGCTGGAAAAAGGCTGCTGCTGCTTGTGTTTCTGCTTTCACAGATGCTTCCGGGAGCTTCCGTCATCATTCCGTTGTTTCAGCTCTTGCAGCGGGTGGAATTGTATGATACCTATTCCGGGCTTATTCTCGTGCATACGGCCGTGCTTCTTCCTTTTGTGATCTGGTTGTTGTACGGGTTCTTCCAGACGATTCCGCGCGAGATCGAGGACGCTGCGCTGATTGACGGATGTTCAAGGATGGCAGCTCTGAGGAGGGTTATCCTTCCGCTGGCGTTGCCCGGAATCGGTGC
Organism: Bacteroidota bacterium; assembly: GCA_035506075.1. Taxonomy (GTDB): domain Bacteria; phylum Bacteroidota; class Ignavibacteria; order UBA10030; family UBA10030; genus UBA9647. The sequence continues at coordinate 16,614 of DATJQB010000146.1, forward strand.
AACGGCGTTGTTCTCGTTCCTGGGCTCATGGAACGAGTTCTTCTTCGCCCTGATCCTGACGTCTTCCGATTCCACGAGGACGATCCCGGTGGGCATCGGATTGTTCGTCGGCGAATATCTCGACGTGTGGAACCAGATGGCTGCGGCGGCCATCCTGTTCAGCATTCCGCCGCTTGTGCTGTTCACACTCACGCGCAAAACATTCATCAAGGGGTTGGTCGCCGGTGCAGGAAAGTGACGGGGGCATCTCAATCATGAAGACCGCTGATTTAAACGGGTTGCTGACAACAATCAGGCATTGCCGGATCGGCATCATCGGCGATTACTGCCTGGATGTGTATATTCTTCTGGATCCCGCCGCGTCGGAATCGTCGCTTGAGACCGGGTTGTCGACACGGCCCGTTCGCACCCAGCGTTATTCTCTCGGAGCGGCAGGAAACGTAGTCAGCAATCTCCAATCGATGGGTGTCGGGACGCTCCGGGCGTTCGGCGTTGTGGGTGAAGATCCGTACGGTCACGAGATGCGTCGGCTTCTCGCCGCACAACGCGCCGACGACACCGGGTTGCTGACCCAACGCGAGCGGTGGGACACGCACGTGTACATGAAGCCGTATGAGCGCGAGCAGGAGCAGCACCGGATCGACTTTGGCAATTTCAACGAACTACATCCTTCGACTTCCACATCACTCATCGATCACATCGGCAAGGCGCTCCCCTCGCTCGATCTTGTGATCATCAACCAGCAGGTCCTGCACGGGATTCACACAAAGCAATTCCGCGAGTCGCTGTGTGCCCTCGTGGCGGCACATCCGGAAACGCCCTTTATCGCCGATTCACGTCATTTCGCCGACGACTATGCCGGGTGTATGCGGAAGATCAACGTGTTTGAAGCTGCGCGGCTGGCGAACCGCGACCTGGGATCGATGGACGACAACGACATTCAGGAACTTGCTCACTCCCTGTTCACGCGCTGGGGGAAACCTGTGTTCGTGACCCGCGGCGAAAATGGTTGTATCGTCTGCGATGCAGCAGGAATCTCGGAAATCCCGGGACTCCTGATCCTGTCGCCGGTGGATACCGTCGGTGCAGGTGACAGCATGCTTGCCGGGATCGCGGCGGCACTTGCTGCTGGAGCCGGTGCGCGGCAGGCAGCGGAACTTGGCAGCCTCGTCGCCGGTGTGACAGTCCAGAAACTCATGCAGACGGGAACGGCAACGGCAGAGGAGATTCTCTCCATCGGCAGAGATCCAGACCGTCGGTACAGGCCGGATCTCGCCCACAGAATGGAAAAAGCGGTTTACCATCCGGGAACTGAAATTGAGATCGTCAGCTCCCTCCCGCATCAACGCTCGTTCACACACGTGATCTTCGATCACGACGGGACGCTGTCGACACTCCGGCAGGGCTGGGAATCGATCATGGAGCCGATGATGATTCGCTCCATCCTCGGCGCGAAGCTGCACGAGGCGGACGAGGCTCTGTATTCCCATGTTGTCTCGTCGGTCCGCGACTACATCGACAAGACCACCGGCATGCAGACGCTCTCGCAGATGAAGGGGCTTGTGGATCTCGTGAAGAGGTTCAAGTGCGTCCCTGAATCGGAAATCCTTGATGAGTTCGGCTACAAGAAGACGTACAACGATGACCTGACAGACCTCGTCCGACGCAGGCTCAGAAAACTTGAGCGCGGCGAATTGTCGGTCGAGGATTGTACGATCAATCACGCGACAGCGTTGCTCGCGAAACTTCACGACCGGGGCGCGGTGCTTTACCTTGCCAGCGGTACCGACCGCGAAGATCTCGAGCGGGAAGCTGACGTTCTGGGGTACCGGCATTTGTTCGGCAACCGAATTTACGGCGCCGTCGGAGACATCACCGTCGAAGCGAAGCGGATGGTGTTGGAGCGGATCCTCGCGGATATAGGCAGCGAGTCGCGGGAACAAATCCTGACATTCGGCGACGGACCGGTTGAGATCCGCGAAACGCACAAGCGGGGGGGCTACGCCATTGGAGTTGCCAGCGACGAGGTGAGGCGTTACGGATTGAACCCCTCAAAGCGGACCCGGCTCATTGAAGCCGGCGCAGATCTCATCATTCCCGACTTCTCCCAACTCGAGCAGCTTCAGACGATTCTGTTCGGCTAGAGACCTGGCGCGCTCCTTCGCATGGGAGCGGCAAGGCTCTGTTCGCATTTGAACTGTCGTTTTTTGTTTTTCTTTCCGCAGATATTTTGCAACTTTCGACCCATCATTGCAGCAAGAAACTAACCCGCTTTCTCCGCCTCGCACCCTATTCAAGGAACGGATTGTGCTTCTTCGAAGTACTGCGTTGATTGCTGTCTTCATGCTCATTGCATCGATGAGCTTTGGCCAGAGTGGTGCAGACACGCTGCGCGCTTCCGGACCGACAATCTATCCGCTTCCGATCTTCTTTTATACTCCCGAAACCGGCGCGGCCGGCGGTGCGGCCGCATTGTTGCTGTACCGGGATCATGGTTCATCGCGTGCCTCGAGCATCACAGGGGATATCATCTACACGCAGAAAAAACAGATCATCGTTGAGTTCAGCGGCGATCAATACTTTTCGCGCGGCGTCTACCGACTCCAGACAGATCTCCTTGGACAACAATACCCCAACAAGTTGTTCGGCATCGGCAACAATACTCCATCGGGGAGTGAAGAGGACTACACACCGAAGTCGTTTCAGATCAAAGCAACTCTTTCAGCGCGCATCATGCCGAACGTCAATGTCGGTCCCTCCCTCCGGTATGAGTCCGTTTCCATGCGTGAAGTCGATCCCACCAGGCTGATTGCAACCCGAACACTGACCGGCAGTACGGGGGGCGCGTCGTCAGGGCTTGGGTTTGTCGCCAACTGGGATTCGCGCGATAATACGTTCGCTGCATATACAGGAAGCTTCTACCAGTTCACGGCGCTGTTCTACCAAAAATTTCTTGGCGGGGATTTCAACTACTCCGATTTCCAGTTTGACCTGAGAAATTTCTTTGAGGTAACGAAAGGGCAGGTGCTGGCGGTGCAGGCCGGCGCAGAACTCATGGGAGGAGATGTGCCGTTTAATAACCTTGCGCGGTTCGGCGGTCAGAATCTTTTGCGGGGATATTACGACGGACGCTACCGCGACAAAAACGGCGCAGCGCTGCAGGCGGAGTACCGGGTTCCGGTTTGGTGGAGATTCGGCGTTGTGGGATTTGCCGGCATTGCACAAGTCGCCGACCGAGTGGCGCAGTTCGGCCTGAACCGGTTCTGGTTTGCCGCAGGCGCGGGTGTTCGATTTGCGTGGAGTCCGGAAGAGCGGATCAACATCCGGCTCGACTACGGCATCGGCAGCCATTCGGATGGGATGTACATTACAGTGACCGAAGCTTTTTAGTCAGATCGTATAGTCGGACACTGATCACACCGATGGAACGGGTCACTCGCTGATCGATTGAATAGATCGACCAACGTTTGCGTGTACAGGCAGCTTTTCTCCTTTCTGAAACATTGAATCCCGGATCACGTAAACTTCAGCTACAACGTTCTTTCCGGGACTCCTCTATGTCATTTCTTCAGAATATTCTCGACTCCCTTCGCGGTCGCCAGCGGGAGCTTGTAGACTGGCTTCGCAACGCGCCCTCTCCTGAGCGGCAACTCCGTCTCGGACCAACGCCGATCGAAGAGTGCGATACAGGAGTCTCTTCGCTCCGCTCCGCCATAGAACTCGCGGAACGCAACGAGCTGGGCCGCTGTACTGTTTGCCACGAGATTGTCGATGCCCATCTTCTTCAGATGGACTACAACGCATCGGTGTGCCTGGATCACTTCAGCCGCGAGGAACGAAGCCGCCTCGAGAGCGAGCTCGAGCTTGCCATCAAGGTGCAGCGCGCTCTTCTGCCTCATGCGACACCGTCGTTACCCGGTTGGGAGATTGCGGCATTCAGTCAGCCTGCATCGGTTGTCGGCGGCGACTATTTCGATTTTGTGCCTTTTGGAGACGGCGCCCAGGGAGTGATTATTGCCGATGTGATGGGAAAGGGAATGCCAGCGAGCATGCTCATGGCGAACCTCCAGGCGTCGATCCGGATCATCATGCCGGAAAGCAGCTCACCGCTTGAGGTCGTCCAGAAACTGAACCGGCTCTTCCGGCACAATATCACGCTGACGAAATTCGTCTCGTTGTTCGTCGGACATCTCGATGTCTCGACGGGGCAATTGTCCTACGTCAATGCAGGACACAATCCTCCTCTCGTCGTTACGCCCGGAACAGGGAGTGCTGCGGGATTTACCGGCCTGCCGCCAACAGGTCCGGCCATTGGCCTCGTCGAGCGGCCGGCATTTGCGGTTGCGCACGCTGCCATTCCGGCAGGCGGAGCACTTGTCTTATACACCGATGGCGTGGTGGAAGCGCGAGCCGGTTCCGATGAGGAATTCGGCGAAGCCCGGCTGAAAGCTGCAATTACTGCAGAGGGATTGGTGAGCGCGCAGGAGACAATTCGTCGCGTGCGCGAACACCTGCAGGCCTTTGCCGATGGTGCATCGCTTCACGATGATACAACACTTGTTGTGTTTCGCAGGCTCTCGATGGACGCGTTCTCCCGGCCCGTGTCTTCCCCGTAACGCTCCTTCACACATCGGCGAAGCTATTCTCCGACTGCCGCCCCGCTTCGTCTCGGATCACTGCAGCCAAGAAGCCTTTGAGCGTCCGCGTCGTACATGATCGATTGCACCGCACCGAAGTACGCGCGGAATCCATCCATCTTCCTGACGGAATGCCCGAGAGATTCGAGCTGTTCGATGCTCGCGGCGGGATAACGGTTCTCGACGTCCATCTCTTTTTGTGAGAAAAAGCTGAAGCTCCGCGGCGCATAGACGGCTTCACGGAGCGGCATTTTGAACTCGAGAAGATTGACCACCACCTGAGCAACGGTGGACAGGATGAGGTCTCCTCCAGGCGTTCCAAGTGCGTACAGAGGCCTGCCGTTCTTCATGATGATCGTCGGCACGAGGCTTGTCACGACACGTTTGTGGGGCTGAAGACTGTTCGGATGATTTGGGTCGGCGTTGAAGTTTTGCATCTCGTTATTCAGCATGAAGCCTCCCCCCTCCACCGTCTGGCCTGTGCCGAACAAGCTGCTCAATGTGATCGTCAGCGATACGGTGTTCCCCTCGATGTCCATGACACAGAGCTGCGTCGTATTTTTGTCCGGAATCTTTGCCGCCTCAATCTGCTTTGCATCCCGTGCGTGTGCGAGATCAATCTGGAGAAGGCGCTGGAAGGCGAATCGTTCCGATGTGATCGTTCGTGCCGGGATTGTACTGAACTCGGGATCGCCATTGAATGTCGCTTCGTCCTTTGACATGAGCTTGGACATTTCGGCGAACAGATGGAGGTTATAGTCGTCATCCTTGCGGCATTCAGCCAGATCGAAATGCTTGAGGATATTCAGCGCCTCGATAAGAAACATGCCGCCGCACGGCGGAGGAGTCGTGAGGATTGTGTACCCGCGATACTCCCCCTCCAGTGGCCGTCGGATGACCGGCTTGTACACGGCAAGATCTTCGCCCGAGATAAAACCACCGCGCTTCTTCGCATCGTTCACAATGAGCCCGGCGATCTCGCCTTTGTAAAAGGCGTCCGCGCCATCTCTCTGGATCACCTGAAGAGATTTTCCGTAGAGCTGATTTTTCATCGTGGTACCCCGCTTTGCGGGTTCGCCCTTTGGATAATAGATCGATCTCGCGTACGGGTCCTTTTCGAGAACGGATTT
>DATJQB010000147.1:0-13920 GCA_035506075.1 Bacteroidota bacterium
TCGTCTCCTGCGAGCGCGATTGCCCTCTTCCCGCGAAGGAGGAGCGAGATCCATGTTCGATATCCTTCATGGAAACCCTCGTCAAGCTTCCCGTTGATGATCTGAAGCCCGGTAAGACCTTCCTCAAGGAGATCGTCAAGATGCCACGAGCCACGGTGCAGGATGAGGCGCTGCAAAAAAGGAACAGGCTCTAGCGCGTGCGCCGCGAAGGAGGGCACGTCATCTTCCCTATGGGAGAGAACATCCACAACGGAATGCTCACATTGTGTATGTCCAACGCGCTCTGCACCATCACCTGACCCGTGGAAGAATTTCTTGAGCCCGTAGAGAAGGAGATGTACTGTTTCGCCTATGCTGTTTGTGCACGAAACCTCTTCTCCACGAATCACGACGAAGCCAGCTGAACTCCTATTCGCTTCATCGACAGCGTGCTGGAGATGATTCCACTTCGGCAACGAAGGATCGTTCCTGAGATACGACTCCTCGCTGTCATCAAGATCGTACGAATGGTCGGTCACACAGAAATACGACAGCCCCATGGCACTCGCAAGTGCAATGGCTGGGCGAATTGGGATGCCAAACTCCACCTGATCCTCTGTCAAGTCTGAATGTGTATGGGGATCGCCGAGGAACAAGCCGGCATAGCAGGGGAGAGGATCATTCGATACGTAGACGCGCAACGGAGAGTGGGAAGAAGTGCGATGATTGTCGTTGTGATACCGCCGCAGTGTACCTCTGCACTCGAGCTCGAATTCTACGTCGATCTCGAGCCATCCATGAATGCCGGCTGTGTCAACCGATATCAAATGCCAGGCGAGTTTTTCGGAGAACGACAGTGGCTCCTTCAAGGCCTCCAGCGTCCGGATTTCGATGTCATCCTGGCGTAGACTGATCCTGATCTGCCTCAATGATGCAGGAAAAAGGTGAGCGTCTTTCACAAGGACGAGCACGGGCAATGTGTGGCCCGGCTCCAATCGATGCGGCAAATCAGCGATAACCTCAGGCTCCGGCTTTCGAAGGAAACTGAAAAAGTAAGGGAAGCGATAATGCGTTTCTGCGTACAGAAAGGTTGGGAGCAGCCAGAAGTAAGGCGCAATTTGACTCAATACGTTCTCCCTTTCCAAACGACCTTTCCACCAAGGAAAACAAGAAAGGGCAACATGACGACGTACGTTATGAAATACATCTCGTACCAGAGAAAGTGCTTCAGTATTTCAACATGGCCTTGCTTCCTCAGCAAAGTGAAGAGAAATGCAAACTCCCCAAGCATCTTCAATAGGAGCGTGCAGACCCCGGCGCCATATGCCCCGGTGAGAATGGAAACGATCATTAGGACATTCAGTCCAAACCCAATCGCCATGATCGACATCCCGCCAAGCTTCATGTCGAGTCCGCCTTTTCCCCACCTATGCTTTTGCCGGAAAAGCTCGCGCCAGGTCTGACAAGGCTTGCTGACGACAAGCACCCTCGGGTCGATAGGGCAGAAATAGTCCCACTGTTTCGTCTGGACGATCGCCTGGAAAAGCATGAAATCCTCGGTGACGCTAAAAGGAATCTTCCTGTATCCGCCGACGCCGAGATACGCGGATTTTCGAAACGAGAGATTATTGCCGATCGTGCTCAAGGGAAACCTCAATGACATCGTCGCTGCAGCAAGGCCGAGAAGAAACGCCCAGTCAAGCGATTGCATCCCTTGGAACCACGTCGAAATATGTTGGAGAGTCAGACCTCCAACGATACCGACATTGTTGTCATATCGCCTGGCAGTCCATTCAACCCAGGTTGGTGGTACTGTGCAATCGGCGTCCGTAATCAGAATGATTTGTCCCCGGGCTTTTTCGATCCCCTGATCGAGGGCGTTCGTCTTGCCGCGGAGTTGCTGATCCTCCCGGGCATTGAGATATCGAAAATTCTGAAAGCGCCCGGTGAATTCGCGGCAGACCCGCTCAGTGCCGTCGGTCGAACGATCGTTGATCAGGATGACCTCGAACTGGTCGGGCGGGCAGGTCTGATGAAGAACAGACTCAAGGCACGCATCAAGGTTGTCTTCTTCGTCCCTGGCCGCAATCACAACTGAAACGAAGGGGAGCGGACCCTCAACTATTCTGTCCCTTGGACTCATCACCGCAGCAGTCATAACAGCGATTTGAAGCAAGTAAAGAAAGAGAAATGCCCCTAACAATGTGGAGAGTATCATAGTGAGAGCCGCGAAAAAGTGAAGCCTCTGTCGATCAAACGCTGGAGGATTTCGTCGAGAGAACGCGCAATAACTGGTGAAGTGAGATCGTTGTCGTGCAGAAGCACTATGGAGCCGGCCCGAATCTGACGAGAGACGGCGTCCGTGATGCGATGTGAGTCCGTCGACAAATAATCATGCGGATCGATACTCCACATGACCATCGTTTGCCCTTCGGCTTTAGCTGCACGATGGGTCTGGTGGTCAAAATACCCGAACGGAGGCCTGAAAAGTATCGGACGTACTCCAACCGCTTCTTCAATTGCACGTGCTCCACCCCCGATTTGAGCCCTCTGGACAGCCGACGGCTTCAAAAAGAGTGATGTGTGGCTCAGAGAGTGATTGCCGATGTCATGACCTGCATGTCGGACCTCTGACGCAATCTCCGGGTACTTCTGGACATTGGAGCCGAGAAAAAAGAACGTCGCCTGCACTTTTCGCCTTTGAAGAACCTCAAGGGCCCGGACCGTTGCTTCTGGATGAGGACCATCGTCAAATGTAAGATGCACGGACCGACTGCCTGTGTGCCAGAGAATCGAGGGAAACAACCGCGGGGCGATCACCGAATTGAAAAAACTCATCGCTTGAATGTTCTATTTTTCCAACGAACGGATCGGTGCTGTCCAATCAGGGCGGCAAAAACAATATACGGAACGTGAAAAAGCTCTGCAATCACAAAGTCCCGCCATGAGAACGAACCGCCGAAAAGCCGAGTCCCTGACTTCAGGATCGCGTACTCAGCTCCGGCTTTCACAACCAGAAGCAAAAGAACGGGGAATAGCACTTCAGGATACACGAACGCGCCAACAAGCGACACGAGCGTCATGACGAAGAACATGTAGAGGCAGATAAGACAAAGGAGGATGGCTGGATTTTCGTAATGCCCGCCTTTTGCTGCCCATCGTGTACGCTGTGTCCAAAACTGGCGAAACGATGCAGGAGCAGGAGTTTCAATGACTGAAGCAACATCGAGATTGAACACGACCTTGCCAAGTTTCCGATATATCATTCGGTGCATCAATGTTTCATCATCGCACGAGGTTGCTCGGCTCCCGAATCCACCGACCGCCTGGAACGCCGATTTTCGATATCCAACGTTTGCTCCATTGCATATGATCGGGTTCCCGGATCCGATCAATCCGGCTCCGGTTGCGATAAGCCCGAGAAATTCCAATGAACTAAGCCGTGACAGCAGAGAACCGTCAGTTACTTCCGTGACCGGGCCTGCGACAAAGACGACGTTAGGGTCAAAGCAATCAACCATCGATCGGATCCACGCGGGGGATACCACACAATCTGCATCCGTGCAAAGTATGATCTCCCCACGTGATGCCGAAACGCCTGTCGCAATCGCGGCAGGCTTGCCCTCCAGGCTGGTTTCATCCCCAAGTCTTAGTAGCCTGAGGTGAACCTGATCGTACGTTGTGGATGCCTCATGAACGAGTGCAACAGTCCCATCGTCCGAATGATCGTCAACGATAATGACTTCCATATTCGATCGATCGTAGGACTGGGCCGCAAGCGACCGAATACAAGCTCCAATCGAACTCTCTTCGTTTCTGGAGGCGATAATCACGCTCACTGTCGGATCCTCGTCATGTTTGTGCCGAACCAGAGGTGCGTGAAGACCCCGCCAGATCGAAGCAAGGAACCAGAGGTAGCCAGCCAAACCAGCATATATGAGGAGAACAAACCCTGTTGCATTCATTTGATCGGCGACCTTGGGATGAAGATCAATCCTGCAAGTGAGGGAACGAGAACGTTTAGAACGAACAGCAGCAACGCAGCCCCGAGTGACACTGGAGCAGAAACACCGACCAGCGAATAGAAATACACGGAGCTCGCCTCTCGGATACCGAGATCGCCGAGCGAGATTGGAACTACTGCCTTGAGGAACATCATCGAAGCGAATCCCAAAAATGCCTGTGGCACACTGACGTCAGCGAACGCGTTCAGCAAGCAATACATCTGGAGGCAAATGATGAAATAGAACAAGAGTGAGAGCGCAAAAGAGACGATGAGTTGATCCTTGTGAAAGAGCCCTACCGCATCGTTAAAGTCGTTCACAAACGGATGCTTCAGGATTTTCCATTTCAGGTTGCCCGTCCATGATGTGAGTGTTCGGGGGCGGAAAAACAACGCCAGGAGAATAGCGCACGAAGGGAGCAAGAGGAGTAGTGAGGTGGCAACCGACATCCTGTAGAGAAACGACAAACTTGTGATTCCTCCGATCCCGAGGATGCAGATCATCTGCACTTTGTCGAGAAGCGTGAGTCCCACGATTGCGCCAGGTTTCAGCGAGCTGTGCCTCAGGATTCTTCCGCCAAACTCCCCGATTTGTCCCGGGGTGATGGTTCCCAGCGACAATCCAAAAAGATATGAAGCAATTGACTCAAGATTTGTGCTTTCGGGATTAACCTGCCTGACGAAGTACCGCCATTTCAGTATTTGAACTCCGATGTTCGCCGCCACGAGCAAGACAGCAATGGTCAGGTACATGACGTTCGCACGGCCGAATGCCGAAAGAACCTCCCGCACATCGACATATCGGAAGAGAAAGAGCAACAATACAAACGCGAGCAGGCCGCGACTTGCATAAATGATCGATCGTCTCATTCCGGACGACATTCTGCTCAGGAACGTCCTCATGATTCTGATGGTTTCCATTCGAACCGTTTGATGAACCCAAGCGGTCCGATCAGTGTATTATAGAGGACGTAGAACACTTCCATCAGAAGGAACGATTTCGCGAATTTCGACTGATCGAAGGTTTTTGCGGAAAAGGAGTATGCAACCCCATCGACAAAACACTTCAGCAGGAAAGGCAAGAGGAGGGCGACAGGTAATCCCGAAGCTGCGCCATAAACAAATGCCATTAGCAGGAGCAAATTCGAGCCATGGAATAGCAGGAAGAACAATTTCATCGAAAGGGGAAAGAACTTTCCCGCTGAGAAATGCCTGGTTCGTTGACTTACGAAAGCATTGAAGTTAAGTGGAGGACTCGTAGGAACGAAACCGGACCTGTCGAGCGTGTATCGTATTCTCCAGCGTGTTGTTCGCCGGACGAGTTGTAGAAAGAGATCATCGTCACCGCTGACAGATCCTTTGATATGTTCGAACCCTCCGACTTCGTCGTAGACCTTCCGGCGATATGCAAGCGACCGCCCCGTACAAAGCCAGCCAAGATTCAATCCGATGGATCCGGCTGACCAGAGCGCTGCCTTGAACTCTTCATATTCGATAAATTTGTGAAGAATTCCCGGACCTTTTGATGAATTGCTTGCGTGCATGGGTTTTGAATATGGTGAAAATCCTGCGACGAGACCAGTTTCTTTATCAAAACAACTCACCAACGCAGATACCCAACCGGGGGGTGGAATACAGTCAGCGTCGGTAAAGCAAAGTATAGTGCCAGTGCTCATGCCGACCGCGGCCGCCAACGCATGCTTTTTTGGAGGCATGTCTGCAGAGAGAGACTCGATTGTCACAAGATGAATCTCCGGGTGAGTTGATGAATATTGATGCACGATCTCGCCTGTTCGATCAGCGGAGCGGTCATTTGCCACGATGATCTCGAAATCGGGATAGTCCTGCCGAAGGAGGTGGTCAAGCAGATCCGCGATATTCTGCTCTTCGTTTCGGGCGGCGACGATCACCGAAACACGGGGCCTGGTAGCGTTGTGATCTCTCAGAAGCAATCTGAGGCCAGCCAGCAGTCCGAACATCACCGCAGAATAGAAGAGGAGAGCGAACCAAAGGAGTATTTGCACCTCGCCTGAAGGTATCATCGATCTTGATGATCGTGAAAAACGACCTCTTTTTCAACACGGCAAATCGTTGATACTTCCTTATTTATCGGCTATATTCTGCCCATGGCTCGCGGTCGACTTCGTGCCATCGACTTGGTGCTCAGGATCCTGTAACAAAAGGGAAAGACCATGCAATCATTGATCATCGGAATTGCCGGCGGAACGGGTTCGGGAAAAACGACAGTCACATCGAAAGTATTGAAGTCCCTCGAACAAGAGAGGATTGTCGTCATTCAACACGACTCATATTACCGCGATCTGGGCGCGTACCACGGTCTGACGCCTGACAAGATCAATTTCGATCATCCTGATTCACTTGAAACCGACCTGCTCATCCAGCATCTCAGCAAACTCAGGGATGGTGTGCCCATTGAGCAGCCCATCTACAATTTTACCACGCACCAGCGGTTGAAAGAGACCCGAACTGTCGAGGCAAAGGAGATCATCATCGTCGAAGGTATCCTTATCTTTGTCGAGAAGGCTCTTCGTGATCTCATGGACATCAAGATTTTTCTTGACACCGACGCCGATGAGCGGCTCATCCGCCGCATCCGGCGTGACATTCTCGAACGGGGGAGATCGGTTGACTCGGTGATGACGCAGTACATGAATACAGTCAAGCCGATGCATCTCGAGTTCGTGGAACCCAGCAAGCACTGGGCCGACATCATCATTCCAAGGGGGGCCGAGAATACGGTTGCCATCGACATGGTTGTGACGAAAATCAAATCGATGTTCAATCAGAAGGTGGGAGCGATGAATTGATAATTCCCCTCCGCTGTAGCTGCCACGATCGCCAGCTGTAGCAAAGGCGATTTTCTTGACTCTCCATCCAAAAACTCGTATCTTGAGTGCAAATTCCTCCAATGTTTTCAGGCATTTTCTGCTTGAGACGGGAGGAAATCATCTTCTATTGAAATTGAGTGAGCGTGAGACCTGATCTGAAGAGGGTGAAGGATCCATCAAACGACGGGAGTGGTGCACACACCCGGGCCGATTCTACGTATAGAAAAACTGTTCTGGCGAACGGACTTCGTATCGTCTCAGAAGAGCTGACGCACGTTCGGTCGGTTTCCGTCGGTGTCTGGATCGACACGGGCTCGCGCGACGAATCGTCGTTGCTCAACGGAATCTCTCACTTTATCGAACACATGGTGTTCAAGGGAACGAGGAATCGTTCGGTAAAGGAGATTGCGAGGAGCATCGAGTCAGTCGGCGGCTACATGAACGCATTCACGGGCAAGGAACATACGTGCTACTATGCCCGGGTTCTCGACGAACACACTTCGCTTGCCGTGGATGTGCTTTCCGACCTCGTCCAGAATGCGAAGTTTCCGGAAAAGGATCTTGAGAAGGAAAAAGCAGTCGTCATCGAAGAGCTGAAAAATGCCGAAGACGATCCGGATGACATCATCCACGATTATTTCGACAGAGCGCTCTTCGGGAATCACCCGCTTGGGAATCCCGTGATTGGGACGGAAAAGAACCTCCGGTCATTTTCCAGGAGCGATCTTGTCGCATACGCCGGATCGCATTATGTGCCGCGTAACATGGTCCTCGCTGCCGCTGGCAATGTGTCACACGGGCAACTTGTCGAACTGGCGGAAGAGTATTTCGGCTCCCGCAGTAAGCACAGCCGCGGAGGCCAGTCACGGAGATTGAAGCCTCGGGACTACAGGCCCGAGAAAAAAGAATACAAGAAGCCTATCCAGCAGGCTCATGTCTGCCTGGGTACCCAGGCCTGGGGTGTGAAAAGCAAACAGCGCTATCCGATGCTGGTGCTCAACACGCTTCTTGGCGATGGCATGAGCTCACGCTTGTTCCAGAACATCAGGGAGAAATACGGATTCGCGTACTCTGTCTACAGTACGGCGACTCTGATGAGCGACGCAGGTGTGTTTAGCGCATATATCGGCACAGACAAGCAACATGTTGATTTCTCGACAGAACTCATCCTGCGGGAATTTGAGAAGCTTGTAAAGAAACCGGTCTCGCTCGCAGAACTAAACAGGACGAAGGCGCAGCTGAAAGGAAGTATGATGCTGAGTCTCGAAAGCATCCCGCACAGGATGATGCGACTTGGCACCTCGGAGCTCTACTTCCAGGACATCAATTCGATCGACTCTATCCTGAAGCAAATCAACGGCGTCAGGCAGGAGGATGTGCAGGATACCGCCCAGTCTCTCTTCAAACAGAGCAGACTTTCGAAAGTAGTGATTCACCCGGACGGTCAGCGGCAAACTGACCCGGTCTAGGTTGGGCACGGGGCGGCGCTGACCCAGTTCCAGTTGTTTACGGAGTATATGATAATGACAACGACAGCACAAGAATCGACGCTGAAAGACTCAAGAACGAGTATCACGATCTCCTCCAGGGCAAAATCGACACAGGATTCCCCAATTCGGAAACTTTCTTCGGTGGCTGAAGCGAGGAAGCAGAAGGGGATCAAGGTGTATCATCTGAATATCGGTCAGCCGGACCTTCCAACGCATCCGGTCGTCTTTGAGACGATCCGGGATCTCAAGCTCCAGACGCTGGCTTATGCCCCTTCAAATGGTTTGCCGCAAGCCCTCCAGGCGTGGAAATCGTATCTGCAGGCGTGCAACATCTCCGTGCAGGAGAATGAGATCATTGTTACTGCCGGCGGATCTGAAGCGATCGTTTTCGCGATGTGTGCCATCTGTGATTACGGGGATGACGTTATCGTCTTCGAACCGTTCTACACCAACTACAATGGATTCGCAAGCATTGCGAACATCAAGCTGAATCCCATCCCGCTCCGCATTCAGGATGGATTTCACCTCCCGTCAAACGAGGAGATCGAGCGACGGATCACACCCCGGACGCGGGCGATCCTGATCTGCAATCCGTCCAATCCGACGGGAACAATCTACACGCGTGAGGAGATGCAGAGGCTCGTCGATATCGTCAAGCGTCACAATCTTTACCTTCTTTCCGATGAAGTGTATCGCGAGTTCGCTTATGACACCCCGATGACGAGTGTCCTCGATTTTCCCGAAATTGCAGACAGGGCGGTCATGCTCGACAGCACTTCGAAACGGTTCAATGTCTGCGGGGCAAGAATTGGTGCGTTGGTCAGCCATAACAAGGAAGTCGTTCAATCGGCATTTCGTTTTGGGATGGCCAGGCTCTCAGTGGCGTCCATCGAACAGCTTGCCCTCGTACCGCTGCTCCAGTCGCCAAAGACTTATACCCAGCCCATCGTCGAGGAGTTCAGAAAACGGCGAGTCGTTGTCTACGCGGGACTTGGTACGATTCCGGGAGTGACGTTCTACAAACCGGAGGGAGCATTCTACATCATGGTCGGGCTGCCCGTCCGGGATTCTGAACATTTTGCGAAGTGGTTGATCGAAGAGTATGAGCACGAGGGAGAGACTGTGTTGCTCGCTCCCGGACCAGGGTTCTACGCGAGCCGCAACGCGGGTGCGAACGAAGTGCGGCTGGCGTTCATGTTGAAGTCCGAAGACCTGCAGAGGGCGCTTACTATTGTCAGGTCCGCTCTCGTCGACTATGCAAAGAAATATTGAGCAAGAACTGAAACCAGCGCACGGAAGCCATGGCGAAGATTACGATAGACGGGAAAGAATTCGAGGTTGATCCAAAGTTGACGGTGATTCAGGCTGCCAAGGCAAACGGGATTGAGATTCCCCATTTCTGCTGGCACGAGAAGCTCTCTGTTTCCGGAAACTGCCGGATGTGCCTGGTTGAAATTGAAAAAATGCCGAAGCTTGCAATCGCGTGCTCAACGCAGGTGGCTGAGGGAATGGTCGTACGGACGCAGAGCGAAAAAGTCCTGAAGGCTCGCCAGGCTGTGATGGAATTTCTTCTGATCAATCATCCGCTCGACTGCCCGATTTGCGATGAAGCGGGGGAATGCAAATTGCAGGACTACTCATATCAGCACAGTGTCGGTTTTTCGCGCTTTGATGAGGATAAGGTGCACAAGCCAAAGCGAGTCCACCTTGGTCCAAACGTTATGCTTGACGTTGAACGCTGTATTATGTGCTCTCGATGCATCAGGTTCTCAGATGAAATTGCGAAGCAGCCGGTGCTGACGTTCACGGAGCGCGGAACCCACGTTGTACTGACGACATTTCCCGGGACACAGCTCGACAATCCGTACGCAATGAACGTCATAGAGCTCTGTCCTGTCGGTGCATTGACAAGCGCTGATTTCCGTTTCAAATCGAGAGTGTGGGAGATGTCCTCCACGGACAGCGTTTGTGTTGGATGCTCCCGCGGTTGCAATACTCACGTGTGGGTTCGCAACAATCAGATATTGCGTCTCACCCCGAGGCAAAACGAGCAGGTGAACTCGTACTGGATGTGCGACACGGGCCGCCTGACAACGTTCAAGTCTGTTGGAGGGGAAGAGCGTTTGAATGGACCCCTTGTCCGGAAGGACGAGGGTCTAGTAGAGGTCGGATGGGATGAGGCGATTGCTCTCACGTTGTCGGACCTCAAGGGATTTAAGAAGGGGGAAATTGCGGGGATTGGCTCGGCGTACGCGACGAACGAGGACAACTATGTGTTCCAGCGTTTCATGAAAGAGACGCTGGGAACCAAGCACCTCGATTTCATTCCTCATATAAAGGAAGGGGATGAAGACGATCTCCTTATACGGTCGGACAAGACCCCGAACAGCACCGGCGCCCGGCAGGCAGGTGTGAAGCCCGCTGAAGGTGGTTTGGATCTGGCCGGGATCCTCAAAGGAATTGAAGAGGGCTCCATCAAGTGTCTTTATGTTCTTGATGACGACATTGCCTTGGATCCGCGGGTTGCATCCATCCTGCAGAATCTCGAATTGCTTATCGTCCATTCATCATCTCACAACAAGACGACAGAGCTGGCTGACATCGTTCTCTCGTGCTCGACATATGCTGAAAAGCACGGGACGTTCACAAATTTCAAAGGAATTGTGCAGCAAATTCGTCCCGCAGTCGCGACGCTGGATCTCGACCGTGCGCGTGACGGATTCGCGATGAGCCGTTGGGACAAGTTTTCCTCTCAAAATGACCGCTGGGGACGCCCGTTGAAAAAAGATGCTCGTCCGACCTGGAAAATCCTTGCATCAGTCGGCAACGCTATGGGAGCAAAATTCAAATACGCCACCTCGGAAGATGTATTCAAGGAGATGGCCGAACGTCTTCCAGCATTCAAGGGATTGAGCTACACAAAGATCGGCGTGCAAGGCGCCTCACAAGTTTCTCACGAACAGGCTGCCGTTCTGGCCGCAACCGTCTGAGAGAGCATGGGATCACTCATTCTTATATCGATTGCAAAGTTCGTCGCATTTGTTTCTATCGTGCTTGTGACGGTAATCCTGCTTGTGTATGCTGAGAGGCGGGTCAGTGCGTTTATTCAAAATCGGCTTGGGCCGAATCGTGTGGGACCTTGGGGACTCTTCCAGGGAATCGCCGATGTTGCCAAGCTTTTGCTGAAAGAGGATATTGTCCCGAAGAACGCGTACAAACCTGTTCATGATCTTGCTCCAATTATCTCCATTGCAGTGTCGTTGAGCACGTTTGCGATTGTTCCATTCGGAAATACGATCGAGCTCTTTGGCAGCCAGGTCAAGCTGATGATCGCCGACGTCAATGTCGGGATACTGTATTTGTTGTCGATCACGTCGCTCGGAGTCTACGGCATTACGCTGGCAGGATGGTCGTCGAACAATAAATACTCATTGCTGGGAGGACTTCGTTCATCGGCCCAGATGATCAGTTATGAATTGTCGATGGGGCTTTCCATCATCGGCGTGCTTATGGTCGCCGGAACTCTCCGGCTTGACCAGATCGTGCTGCATCAGGCGAACTATATCGGGGGCTGGCTGCCGGCCTGGAATATTTTCCTGCAGCCCGTCGCGTGCGTCACGTTTGTCGTGGCAGCGTTTGCAGAGACGAATCGCCTGCCATTTGACCTGCCGGAAGCCGAGCCGGAGCTTGTCGGAGGCTACCACACCGAGTACACGGGACTCAAGTTCGGGCTTTTCTTCCTGGCTGAGTATGCGAACATGTTCACGGCGAGCGCCGTGATTGTCACATTGTTCCTGGGCGGGTGGCACCTTCCGTTTGCCGAGAATCTGGGGCTGTCTGCATTCACCCTGAGTATCCTCCAGGTCCTCACGTTTGTCGTCAAAATGGTTCTGGTCCTGTTGTTCTTCATTATTGTGCGATGGACCATCCCGAGGTTCCGATACGATCAGCTCATGAACATCGGGTGGAAGGTGATGCTGCCGTTGGCACTCGCAAATGTGCTGGTGACCGGGTTAGTAATTCTTTTGTTGCAGTGACAAGGAGAGGAGAGACTATTCGCATGCAGTTGAATGGCACGATGATCCGGAAGAAAGACCTCACGCTGTGGCAGAAAAGCTATATCCCGGAGATTCTTAAGGGCGTCAGACAAACAATCGCGGAAATGTTCAAACCGAAATTCACGTACAACTATCCGGAGGAGCATTTCAAGCCGAATCCTTCGTTTCGCGGGCGGCCAGTGCTCGTTAAGGAGAACGAGGTCGAGCGATGTGTGGCGTGCGGACTTTGTTCACGAGTGTGCCCGGCGTTGGCGATAGAGGTGCAGGCATCCGAAACGGAACTTGAAAAGGAACGCTATCCTGTCAAATTCGAGATAAATATGGTCCGCTGCATCTTCTGCGGCTTTTGTGAAGAGGTCTGCCCGGAAGAAGCAATTGTCATGAGCAAAGAATATGAGCTCGTCTTCTCCAGCCAAGAGGAAGCAGTATTCGGAAAGGACAAGCTTCTCAAGACGACCGAGGAACTCAAGGACCGACTTGAGTTCTTGCGTCAGAACAGATAGCGCTGCAAGACCTTCGTTTTACTCAACCTTCATGCATGTAACTGCTTTTCAACAAAGGCCTTCATAGTAAGTCCCTCAATATTAGTCTTGGCCCTCATCCAGTTTCAGATTTCCTAAAGTCGCTCACAAGCCTGGGAGGAATCCATGTTCACTCAGGTCCAATCTGCTTCTACGTTTGGCGTTGACGCCTACCCGGTTCAAGTCGAAACCAACATCGATGGCAACATCCCGAAGTTCTTCCTGGTCGGGCTGCCGGATAATGCAATCAAGGAGAGCTATCAGCGGGTCTTTTCGGCGATCAGGAACTCCGGGTTTCGATTCCCAGGACAGAGAATCACTGTAAACCTTGCCCCGGCCGACATGAAAAAGGAAGGTTCGGCGTTTGATTTGCCCATCTCGATTGCGATCTTGGCAGCTTCGAACCAGCTGGAATGTAAATCGCTCGGTGAATACATCGTGCTTGGCGAGCTTGCCCTCGATGGGGGGTTGCGGCCCATCCATGGTGCATTGGTGATTGCACTCGAAGCGCGTGCCAGAAAGGTCAAAGGCCTGATACTGCCTCGATCGAATGCCCGGGAAGCAGCTCTTGTTGAGGGTTTGAACGTCTTTCCAGTCGATTCTCTGTTGGACTCTGTCGAGTTCCTCAATTCATCCGAAGACAGCCGAAAACCGCTGCGCGTGCGATCCGGTGAGATCTTTGAGGAGGATCATTCGTATGAGCTTGATTTTTCCGATGTGAAGGGGCAAGAAAATGTTAAACGATCACTTGAGGTAGCGGCAGCCGGCGGTCATAATTTGATAATGATTGGTCCTCCCGGTTCAGGCAAAACAATGCTAGCAAAACGACTGCCCGGGATCCTACCTCCGATGCTTTTTGAAGAGGCGATCGAGGCGACGAAGATCCATTCAGTTGCCGGACTACTTCCATCAGGGCGAGCTTTGGTGTCGCGAAGACCATTTAGGGCACCACACCACACAATTTCGGATTCTGCTCTTGTTGGGGGTGGATCAATTCCACGGCCCGGGGAAATTTCGTTG
>DATJQB010000148.1:0-15365 GCA_035506075.1 Bacteroidota bacterium
ACGCGACATTCTCGCTTTCAAAGACACCGATGGGAAACCGCTTGTCGACAAAATCCTCGATACGGCGGGGCAAAAGGGAACCGGAAAATGGACGAGCGTCACGTCGTTGGACCTCGGCACACCGCTGACCCTTATAAGCGAATCTGTCTTTGCCCGGTGTCTGTCTGCGATCAAAGAAGAGCGCGTCGCAGCGTCGAAGGTGCTCAAGGGACCGGCGGCAGCGTTCAGCGGTGACAAGACGGCGTTTCTTGCTGACCTCGAACACGCGCTCTATGCTTCGAAGATCGTATCGTATGCACAAGGATTCACGCTGATGCGCGCTGCAGCGGAGGAATTCAAGTGGACCCTCAATTATGGCGGCGTTGCACTCCTGTGGCGCGGCGGATGCATCATCCGGTCAGCCTTCCTCGGAAAGATCAAGGAAGCATTCGACGCGAATCCGAATCTTCCGAATTTGCTGCTCGATCCGTATTTCAAGCAGAAAATTGAAGCTTCACAGCAGGCCTGGCGTCGCGTCGTTGCAACAGCGGTGACGAACGGCGTTTGGATCCCGGCGTTCTCGACTGCCCTGAACTACTTCGACGGGTACCGCAATGGCAGGCTCCCCGCGAATCTGCTTCAGGCACAACGGGACTATTTTGGTGCACACATGTACGAGAGAGTCGACAAGCCCAGGGGAGAGTTCTTCCATACGAACTGGACCGGCCGCGGCGGAGAAACTGCATCGTCGACGTACATTGTGTAGGTGCATGCCAGAAGGTCAGATTCTACGTTGAGACGCCCTGCGACAGTGGTTGGTTTCCAGCGCAGGGCGTTTCTGTGTCGGCGAGTGAAGTGGCTTCGGAGATCTCACCGGCAAGGGACTTGGATTGGCGCGAACGTGGGACTCCTTCTCATTTATGATGCATGCGCGCTTATGAATGACAATGCAGGTCGTTGACAAACCACACGGCGGGGACAGCGGTGGCATCTCCGGCCGCACCGGTCATGGAGCGCACGTCGGTCTGTCGTGATCACTGCAGATGAGCCGTTCGGCGTGTTCTTTGCCAGGAATGTGAATCTGATCGACTGCACGACCATAACGCGGGATGGAGCCAGCAAACTCTCTGAGTCAAGCGCCGATGTTAAGGAGCTGCGGCAGACAACGAGTGATTGATCGTTGTGGTGAGACGCACACGGTCGTCGGGTGATCGCGATTTATGATGAAGCACTTCAGCGAGAGCCTTGACAAAGAAGCATTTTTTTCGTTTATCTTCTATCCAGAGAATGTCACAAACTCAGACGATTGTACGGAGATCCTTCATGATGTTGGAACGGTATTCAATTGGTGTCGGTGACCGGTTTGGCCATCAAGGGGCGGCTCAGTTGCAGGCCCTCCAGAAGGCGGATGAACGCGGCGTAACGATTGTTCCTGTGTGGAACAAATCGTTTCGTGAGCATTCCATTGTCGGCACCAAACCCGAGGACGCGCGACGGGCCGCTGACGCGGCAGTACAAGAGCGGCACTGGTCGTACTCGCACTACGTGGACGCAGATCACATCGGGATGAAAAATGTCGATCTGTTCATCGGATCGAGCGACTTCTACACCCTCGATGTCGCCGACTACATCGGGAAGGAAATTGCCGGGACGGACATCGATGCATTCGTCCGTTCGATGCGGAAGTACACAACAGCATTTCCACTCGCAGGTGTGCACACGACTACGAAAGTCACGGAGGATGATCTGTATGCGATCGGCCGCAAGTATCTCTTTGCGGTGAAAGAGGCAGGGAGGATCTACAAGCACATCGCAGAGAAGAAAGGTGCTGATAACTTTGTGGCGGAAGTATCGACTGACGAGGCGAATGAACCGCAGACACCCGCGCAGCTGTTCTTCATCCTGGCTGCGCTTGCCGAGGAGGGTGTGCGCGTCCAGACAATTGCTCCGAAGTTCACGGGGGCGTTTTTGAAGGGGATCGATTACGTCGGAAGTGTGGAGAAGTTCACGACGGAGTTCGAAGAGGACCTCCTCGTGATTGGTCACGCGGTCAAAACGTTCGATCTTCCATCCAACCTGAAGCTGAGTGTCCACTCGGGCAGCGACAAGTTTTCGCTCTATCCCCGCATCCGGCAGACAATTCAAAAACAGAATGCGGGATTGCATTTGAAGACGGCGGGAACGACGTGGCTTGAAGAACTGATCGGCCTTGCGGCCGCGGGAGGAGACGGACTGAACGCTGCCCAGGAAATTTACGCCGCAGCCTATGGAAGAATCGATGAGCTCTGCAAGCCGTACGAAACGGTCATTGATATCGACCGTTCGAAGCTTCCCGACCCCCGAACAGTGCGCTCATGGGGAAGCGATGAATACACCGCGGCGCTGCGCCACAACCAGGCCGATCCTCGCTACAACCTCCACTTCCGTCAGCTGCTCCATGTCGGCTACAAGGTGGCTGCGGAGATGGGGGAAGGCTACCTGCAATTGCTCGTCAAGTTCAGATCGACGATAGCGCAGAACGTTTCTGACAACCTCTACAGCAGGCACATTGTGCCCCTCTTCATAGGATCCTGACCCGCCGCAGAGCGATTTTGTCTTGTAAGGGCGCTGGTTCTCGCGTTTTTCCGGAATCGAGAACGGCGCCCTTTCTCTTTTTGCTCAACCCGCGATAGGACTTGACAAAACACGTTTCTTTTCTTAAAGTAGAGGCGCACCGACAGCGTTAAAGTAAACGATTAAGTAAATCTGGAGCGATCTTAGGTTCCGCTCATCCTCACTGTGATTCGCAGTCGCTCGTTCAAGCACAAAAGGATCGTTCCAGTCTCCAACCAGGCGGTTATCAAGCAATCAGAGAATAGTTTCCCCGGAACACCTCCTCGTCCCGGGATCAGTGCGGGAGAGAACCGGTGGTTCGTGATTTCTGATTGTGTCTTCTTTACACAATTCATGAACTGGAGTCTTTATGAAGTCTTCGCTCCTCTTTCTTGTTCTCCTGATAATCATCGTTCTCGCTCCCGCCTCCGTCTTCGGTCAGGCAACGCTCCGCGGCGTTGTGACCGATTCGCTGACGCATGAAAAGCTCGTCGGTGTCAACGTCGTGCTCGTCGGTACCGGCATGGGCAATGCGACGAACATCGAAGGGGAATACACGATCACCGGAATTCCACAGCGTGTGTATACCATCCGCGTTTCATGCATCGGCTATGAAGTCAAGACGATCGAGGTTGACTTTTCGAAAACGACGGCCAGGCATCTGAACGTTGCGTTGAACTCGACAGTCATCCAGGGACAGGAAGTCGTCGTCACCGCGCAGATGCGCGGCCAGGTCGCAGCGATGAACCAGCAGATCGCCTCGAACACAATCATCAACGTCGTCTCTGAACAGAAGATCAAGGAACTGCCTGATGCTAACGCGGCCGAGTCCATCGGACGTTTGCCGGGCGTCTCCATCCTTCGTTCCGGCGGCGAGGCGAACAAGGTCATCCTCCGCGGTCTCAGCGACAAGTTCACAACCGTCACGATCGACGGTGTGAAGATTGCGGCAACGGATGCTGATTCGCGCGGGGTCGACCTGAGCACGATCTCCCAAGGTTCACTCTCCGGCATCGAATTGTCCAAGGCCCTTACGCCGGACCAGGACGCCGACGCGATCGCGGGGAGCGTCAACCTCGTGACGAAAAAGGCTCCTTCGAAACGACAATTGCAGGCAGACATCAAAGGTGACTACAACCTGTTGATGAATTCAGCAAAACAGTATGACTTCAGCCTTCGCTACGGCGAGCGTTTCTTTGACGGAGTCCTTGGTGTTCAGGCAAGTGGAAACCTGGAGAACAAGATTCGAAGCAACGAGCAATCGACGATCAATTACTCGGATCGTTATGATATTCACCCTGCAACATATTTCATCAGCAATTTTAAACTCCAGTTTGTGGATGAAACACGGAAACGGGATGGAGCTACAGTTCTGTTCGACTTGAACACTCCGGACAGCGGCACCGTCCGCCTGGGCGCCAATTACAACGGGACAAAGCGGGAGTACACGACATTCAACCGTAACTATCCCACAAACAATGCGGGAAGCACCCCGGTATACTACGAAGCCGAAGTGAGAGATCAGAACATTGACGCGTTCAACACTTCGCTGCGCGGAGAAAATTATCTTCTGGGATTGACGTTCACCTGGGGCGGAGCGTACTCGCAGTCCAAATCCGATCTGCCGTTCGACTACTACCTCGATTACTTTGAGGCTATCGGCAAGCGCGACGCCTCGGGGCATGCAACCTCCGGTATGGATCTTCCGCCCAATTTGTTTATCCAAAACGATCCGCAGGTCGTGATTCCGTACGCTGTGAACAATTTCGCAGTTGCAGCCATTGACTCCGGCATTTTCAGCACCGAACGCAACAATCAGGCAGAACGGACCGCCTTCCTGGACGGGAAGGGCAAATATGGACTGGGCGATTTGATTTCAGGCGAGTTGAAGATGGGGGGCAAGTACAAATACACCACGAGATTCAAAACATCAAGCAGGCTTTTTGCACCGTACTATCTGGCTGCATGGCAGCCGAAGGATCTTTCGGGGACACGCTTCGCGTCATTCTACGCGCGGTACCAGGCGAACCATCAAGTTCTCAGCCCATCGCTCGTGGATTTTCTTGATCCCACACCTGCAAGCCGGGAGTTGTTCGGTTCATACACGCTCAATCCGATGATGAACAAAGATGCAGTCCGGGATTGGTACAATCTGAACAAGAACGGAACAGCTGCGAAAAACGATTACTTTACGGACAATACGGCCGATTTGGACTTCTACGACATCAAAGAGCAACTGGGTGCCGGATATGTCATGAACACCCTGAACATCGGCCACGACATAAGTTTTCTTGCCGGCGTTCGACTTGAAAGTGAGTCAGATAAATATCTCTCCAGGTTTGTTCCCGGCACAGGCGCGCTCGGAGGGTTTCCAACTCCCACGGGCCAGGTGAAGGACACAACGACCACGTATTCAGAAAGCATCTGGCTGCCGAATGTTCAAATGACCCTGCGACCGTTCGATTTCCTCAATCTCCGGTTGGCGGCGTACAAAGCCCTCGCCCGTCCTGATTTTAGTGCCAGGTTAATCAAGCTGTATGGACAGTCAGTCGGTTCATCCAACAACCTTGTCGTTGGGAATCCAAATCTCAGAGCATCGAAAGCATGGAACTACGAAGTCAACACTTCCGTGTTCAGCAACACCATCGGACTTATTTCTGTCTCGGCCTTCTACAAGGAAATCACCGACGATCAACAGCTTCTCAACCAGGCAGGGTTGGTTGGATCGCGATTCCTGGACAGTCTTGGGATCCATTGGAACACGGCGTTGACAAAAGGGGGGTACCAGCTGACGGTTCCCTACAACTCTTCTCGCCCCACAAAAATCTGGGGATTTGAATTTGAACATCAGGCCAACCTGGGCTTCCTGCCCGGATACCTGCAGTTTCTTGTCTTGTCGTACAATTTCTCAATCGTTCGATCGCAGACGCACCTGGTTGGCACCGTGATCGACACGACCTACTTTGTCACCCATTCGGAATTCGGCGATATCGTCACTGCAAGTTATACAAACCGCGTTGTTGACAGAACTCAGAAGCTGGAAGGTCAACCCGAGTTCTTCGGCAACGTCGCTCTTGGCATCGACATCGGCGATTTCTCTGCGCGCATGTCCGTCTTCTACCAGGGTCAGTTTAACCGATCATTTTCAGGAGGAGGACTGACGGATGGTATCACGGGAGAGTATACAAGGTGCGACCTGACGATCAAGCAGCGATTCTCGGACCATGTCGCCCTGCTTCTGAGCATCAGCAATTTGTTCAACGTGAAAGAAAATACCTACACAACCAATCGTGTGTATGACTGGACCCGCCTCAATACAAGCCAGCGCTATGGAACGACGGGAGATTTTGGAGTAAGGGTTGACTTCTGATGATTGTGAAGTTTCCCGGAGGAAGACGATCCCACAAGACCGTATCAAGTAAAGCGAACATAGGAAGAAGCGTTTCTAAATTACAGATGTGGATAACTCAACAATCAACTGAGGAGGTCATTTCATGAAGAACATGCGACTCATTTATTGCATCGCTCTGCTGTTGTTCCTGCTGCCGGCGCTCATGCTCGGTCAGGATCTCCGCCTGATTCCATATTCAGGTCAGGCAAGTTCGTACATCAACGCGCAGATTGCCGCGGATACTGTTGCGAACGGGAAACTCCCCAACCGCACGTATGTTCTGACGCGGGGAGCGTTGTACCTGGCCAATGCGGTTTTTACGAACACCGGTAACTGGACACTGCGCATCAAAGCAAACGACAGCACAACCACAAAGAAGCCGGTCGTCATGCTGTATCCTTCCGGCACAGGCTCAACGCCCTGGAACCCTCCCGGCAACTTCATCCAGATGGGCGGAAGTCTCGTGCTGAAGAACATCGAGCTCACCGGCTATTATGAGCTTGTCGACACCAACCGATGGAACATGCAGGGAGCACTGATCAACATCCCGGCAACGGCATCCAGCCTCAGTATCACGATCGACAGCTGCATCCTGTCGAACGTCAACGGCAACCATATCCGCACGGACGGCGTTCCGTCGACCATCCGTATCACCAACACCGTGTTTGCGAACCTCGGCTATCTTGGCCGGTCAAACCTCGGCGCTGGCAAGGCTGTGGATCTTAGAAACGTCTCCTGCGACTCATTGATCATGGTGAACAACACGTTCGTCAACTGGCTGGATCGCATTGTGCGTCACTATCCCGCCACGGGAGCAACGAGCACAGGCGCGCTGGGCTATTTCCAGTTTGACCATAACACGCTTGTCAACGGCACGTCGTATCATGGACTGCTGTCCCTCGGCAGCATGGGAGCGAAATCGATCATCACGAACAACCTGTTTTACGATCCGTTCATTTTGGGAAACGACACCGACGCGACGCGGCAAGTGGAGTACATCCCGAGCGGCGAGCTGGATAAGTTTGGCGGCGCCAGGATGACCTGGATTTTCTCGTATCCCAACACGACGACGGCGTGGACCGTTGCGAACAACTATTACTGTATTTCCGACTCAGGTCAGGCGTTCTACAACCAGTTCAGTGCAGCTGGTGTCACCGGTGAAGGTTCGCCATTGACATGGCACATCAACGGGAAACTGGGAGCTGATTCGACAAAGGCGTTCACAAAGCTCAAGGTTGCGCTGAATAAGATCCCTGCAACGATGACTCAGTTGGCGCGATGGTACAGAGCGCCGAACGGCGGAAACAAATTGAAG
Organism: Bacteroidota bacterium; assembly: GCA_035506075.1. Classification (GTDB taxonomy): domain Bacteria; phylum Bacteroidota; class Ignavibacteria; order UBA10030; family UBA10030; genus UBA9647. Next base: position 7,278 of record DATJQB010000148.1, read on the forward strand.
AACACGCCGGGTGCATGGGTCTACGGCAACGCAAGCGATCCCAATGACTTTGACCGGAAGAAATACGACTGGTTAAGAGATTCGCTGAGCTGCGTCTATCCGACAACATCAGCACTCTTCACCGGCGCCGTGAAGGGATTCCCGGTTGGCTACCTGAACTGGTTCCCGACGTCAAAGAGCCAGTGGCTCGTCACCGACGTCGAGCCGGTGAGCAACGTCATTCCGTCGACATTCCAGTTGCAGCAGAATTTCCCCAATCCGTTCAACCCGTCAACCACCATTCAGTACTCGATTGCCCAGAAGAGCCATGTCGTGCTCGAGGTCTTCAACGTCCTCGGTCAGTCTGTGGCACGCCTGTATGATGGTGAGCTGTCGGCGGGAACCTACCATGCAACGTTTGATGCGTCGCGCCTCAGCTCCGGTGTCTACCTCTACCGGTTGCAGGCTGGCGACTTTGTTCAAACGCAGAAGATGGTACTCATGAAGTAATCATCGCCTGCGTCGTTCAGTGTGCCGGGATTGGTCGATGCCTCCTCCAACCCCGGCACACGTTTCTTCACCCGTTCGGCGCGACGGTGTAGGGGAGAGCTACCTGTGGAGCAGGCGTTCCAGCGAGCAGACCCTGTTGACAACTGCAATCGTTCGGTAGCCCCGCCTCGAATGCAACTCAGCTTTGGACGAACCGTGCAACACGAATCACGTTCCAATCGACTGCAGACGTTTCTTGTGACGCTCCTCATGATGCTGGGGGCCTCACCATCGCTTTTCTCCCGGACAACGTACGACATTGTCGTTGCCCGGGACGGAAGCGGCAACTTCAGGACGATCCAGGAAGCTGTCACCGCCTGCCGTGATTATGCTGAGAGGCAGTGCATCATCTTTGTGAAGAACGGCGTCTACTCCGAAAAACTCGTCATCCCCGCCTCGAAAACTCACATCACGATTATCGGCCAGAACGTCGACAGCACCATCGTCACGTACAACGACTACTCCGGAAAAGTGGATTCAACGGGAACGAAGTTCAGGACGTCCACCTCGTTCACCTGCCACGTTGCCGGCAATAACATCGTGATGGAGAATATCACGTTCGTCAATGCTGCCGGCCGGGTCGGTCAGGCCGTCGCCCTGCATGTTGAGGGGGACCGGTGCGCGTTCCGCAACTGCAAACTTGTCGGAAACCAGGATACGCTCTACTCGACGGGCGAGTTGAGCAGGCAGTACTACGTTGGCTGCACAATCGAAGGGACGACGGATTTCATTTTCGGTGCGGCGACGGCGGTTTTCGACAAATGCACGATCATCAGCAAAGTCGACTCCTACATCACGGCGGCGTCCACGCCTGCGGAGCGGCAATACGGGTTTGTGTTTCTTCACTGCACGCTTGCGTCTGACAGCACAGGGCGAAAGGTGTATCTTGGCCGGCCGTGGCGCCCGTATGCGTACACAGCGTTTGTCGATTGCGAGATGGGAGACCACATCCGTCCTGAGGGATGGCACAACTGGAGCAAGCCCGACGCTGAGAAAACCGCCCGGTATTTCGAGTACAATAGTTCCGGACCGGGCGCGAATCCGACGGCCCGCGTGCCATGGTCTCATCAGCTGACGAAGGAAGAGGCCTCGCTCTTGACGGTGAAGAACATCCTCGGCGGGAATGATGGCTGGGATCCCGAACACGAACACTAGAATCGAACGATCGTGAAGAAGAATCAGCACATATTGTCTTGCCTGCACATCGCGATCATGTGCTGGCTCGTCCCGGGGACGCTCGCCGCGCAGGAGATCGTTCCGCTCTGGCCCCCGGGGAAGATGCCGAACTCCCGCGGGTTGTCGTTGGCCGACAGCATTGCAAACGAACGCCTCTATGTCGTGGGAACTCCCAAGCTCCGCGCGTTTTTCCCGTCGTCTGCTGAAACCAGCGGGGCTGCCGTGCTTATCTGCCCGGGCGGTGGCTATGTGCGTACTGCCTACGTCACCAGCGGTCTCCAGCTGGCGAAGTGGTTCAACACTCTCGGGGTGTCCGCATTCGTTCTCGACTATCGTCTCCCGAATTCGCCGGATGTTCTCCAGCGTGAGATTGCTCCCCTGCAGGATGCCCAGCGCGCCATGCGCCTTCTCCGGGCGCATGCAGCAGAATGGAATATCAGCCCGTCAAGAATTGGGGTGATGGGGATTTCCGCGGGAGGGCATCTTGCAACAACACTTGGGACCCGTGAAGAGGATGTTGCCGCCATCGGGGATTCGGTTGACAAGCTGCCATACAAGCCGAACTTTATGATCCTCGTGTCACCGGTAATCACGATGGGAGAGTTGACACACGTCGGCAGCCGCACCGCCCTGTTGGGTGACCATCCGTCTGCCGAATTGATTGCAAAGTACTCCAATGAACTCCACGTGACAGCATCGACACCGCCGGCGTTCATCGTGCATGCATTCGATGATAAGGCGGTTCCCGTGCAGAACAGTCTCATGTTCTATGAGGCGCTTGTGGCGAAACACGATTCATCCACGCTTCACGTCTTCCCGCGCGGCGGACATAGTATTGCGCTCAGGAACAACCCCGGATCCACCCAGCTCTGGACGAGACTGTGCGAAGAATGGATGCTCGAAATGGGTTTTTTGACTCCACCAGATGAGAAGCGGGAAGGGAATGCAAAGAGCAGGTGATGTCCGGACAGAGGTTGATCGCAAGAAGTATCATATTCTCCACTCTCGTGATGTCGCTGATCTTTCCGGGAGTGAGCATAACCCGGATGATGATTGTACTACAATGAACACGGAGCGATCATCCGGTCATCGGATGAAGACCTCTGATACCCATTGAACACACAAGGAGAGAGCCATGAAGAGAATGCTATATGGTTTGTTGTTTGTCGCACTATTGATCGGCGCACCGCTATCGATCCTGATGGCGCAGACGTCGGCATCGGTGACGTGGAATCTCATTGCACCGGACAGTCAGAGAGTCTCTGCAACTGTCGGTAATGTAACGGGACAGCCGATTTCAGGGACACCCGCATTTGTCATCATAAGCTACAGCGGTGCCGTTGCAAACGGTCCGGGGCCGCTCGGCTCGAACTTCATGCGTTGGAATCCCGGAAGCGGTCTCAACTGGGGCCCGGAAACGGCGCCTGTCGATTCACACTATGTACAACTGGTGGCAGCGCCAAAATCCGGTAACGACTTCACAGTCGATTCCGTCACCATGGTTACGTCGGGAGGTGGCACGGGAACGATGAAGTGTTTCGTGTACTATTCGCTTGACCCGACGTTTGCGAACAAAGTGAAGATCAATCCGGACACAATCGCACTTCCAAACTCTTCGGCCGCGTATGTGCGATTGGCATATGCTGTCGGTGTCAAGGTTCCGTCGGGAAAGTCGTTCTATCTCAGATACTATCCCTGGTACACAGGCGCAGCCTCGACAAGCAAATATTTCTACACGCAGCTCGCAACGGTGACCGGAAAGACCACGGCATCCGCCACGGGAATTGCTGACTTGAAGGGAGCGATCCCGGCAACTCTCAATCTCGATCAGAACTACCCCAATCCGTTCAACCCCACGACGACCATCAGCTATCAGATACCGGCAACAAGCCTTGTCACGCTGAAGGTGTTTGATCTGCTTGGCAGGGAACTCGCAACGCTCGTCAACGGCGAACAGCAGGCCGGATCGTACCGAACGACGTTTGATGCGTCCCGCCTGAGCTCGGGGGTCTATCTCTATCAGCTCAACGCCGGAACAACGACACTCACGCGCAAAATGGCGTTGTTGAAGTAACACCAGGCTTGTGTGCAGAGGGCTGCGACCGTCCTCTGCACATGGGATTCTCGCATCACATTCATGAACCTGTTGCTCCTATTGGGAATCGGGCGTGCCATGAAACAGATCGTCGCTGGGCTTCTGCTTTGCACACTGGTTGTTCCTTTGGCTGCGCGCGGGGAAGGCAGTCTCCCCACGGCCGGCGTCAACGCGGGGGACTCTCTCGTGATCCCCGGATCCTGGACCTGGCCAACGAGGATCGCCCGGTCATTTGTGGTGCGCCATCCCGGTTCTGTCACCTACGATTCGCTTTCACCCAATCAGCGATGGAACTATGAACAGGGACTCATGCTCGTTGCATTGCGAAGCATGTGGCTTCACTCCGGCGAGAAGCAGTACTTCGAGTTCATCAAGGGGAACGTCGATCAGTTTGTCGAAGAGAACGGTTCAATCAGGACGTACAAGTACGAGGAGTTCAACCTCGATAACATCGCCATGGGGCGCGCACTCCTCACTGTGTACGAAGTCACAAAGGAACTGAAATACAAGAGCGCAGCTGATACGCTGAGGAAGCAGCTTGCAAACCAGCCGCGGACCAAGGAAGGCGGTTTCTGGCACAAGCAGATTTATCCGTACCAAATGTGGCTCGATGGATTGTTCATGGCGGAACCGTTCTACGCGTGGTATTCGGTGATGACGAAGGACACACAGTCGTATGACGACATCGTGAATCAATTTGTCTATGTCTACAAGCATACACGAGATCCAAACACCGGACTTCTCTACCACGGATGGGACGAGAGCAAACAGCAGAAGTGGGCGGATCCTCAAACGGGACGCTCGCCGAGTTTCTGGGCAAGGGCAATTGGATGGTACGAGATGGCGCTCGTCGATGTGCTCGACGTACTGCCGCGTGACTATCCACGGAGGGCGGAACTGCTTCCAATTCTGAACGATGTATCTGCGACACTCCTCAAATTCCAGGACAAGAAGACTCACTTGTGGTACCAGGTGCCCGATCAGGGAGCGCGGCAGGGAAATTACCTCGAGGCATCCGCCTCGTCGATGTTTGCATACGCATTCGCCCATGGGGCGAAGAAAGGCTACCTCGACAAGTCTTATCTGGCCGAGGCCCGGAACGTGTTTGAGGGGATCGTCAGCAATCTTGTGACTGTCGATTCCAGGGGTTTTGTCAATCTTCTCCATACCTGTCAGGGAGCGGGACTTGGTGGAAAACCATACAGGGCTGGAAGCTATGAATACTACGTCAGCGAACCGCAACGGACGAACGATATGAAGGGTTACGGCCCGTTTCTTCTCGCCGCTATCGAGCTTGATGAGGTGTCTCATTAAGTATCGATTGGGGGAAGCAACGGTCATTGTTTTCAATCGACTTTCAGTCGAAGGAGAGTGTGTGTGAAACGTTCAGCTCATATTACTCTGGACGACATCGCAAAGAAACTCAAAGTTTCGCGGGTCACAGTGTCGAAGGCCCTGCGCGGCCACCCGGATATTTCGGAGAAGACTGCAAAACGGATTCGCAAGCTGGCGAGCGATCTCGGGTACAGCCCGAATTTCATCGCACGCAACCTGTCTGCGCGGCGATCGAACATGCTTGGGGTTGTCATCCCAAAAATCGCACACTTCTTCTTCGGGTCGGTCATCGAATCGATCTACAACACGGCGTTCGACAACAACTACGAAACGATCCTCACGGTTTCACAGGAAAATGCCGAGCGGGAAAAGAAACACATCCAGACGCTTGTTTCCATGCGGGTCGATGGCATGATCATCTCCGTTTCCCAGGAAACTCGCGACACGGAGATTTTTGAGTGGATCAGGAAGATGGGGATCCATGTTGTGTTCGTCGACAGGATGCCGGGACCGGGAATACCGGGTTTCAGCACGGTCATGGTGGATGACAAAGGGGGAGCGTTTCAGGCGATCGAACATGCGATCAAGATGGGCTACCGCAAGATCGGCTTCGTCGGCGGCAACCCACAGATCAACATCGGTCACAACCGTCTGCTTGGATTCGAGCAGGCAATGAAAGAATACAATGTTCCGGTGAAGCGGGAGTGGATTGTCCACTCCGGCTTCGGCAAGGACGACGGTTACGCCGGATTCAAACAACTCTCACAGACCGGCCACCTGCCTGATTTTGTTTTTGCTGTGACGTACCCTGTGGCTCTCGGCATCTATGAGGCCGCCAAAGAGCTTGGCCTCCGGATTCCCGACGATCTCGACATCATCTGCTTCGGCGACAGTGACGTCAACCGGTTCCTCTCGCCGCCCTTGAGCTGTGTCCATCAGCCGACACAGGAGCTTGGTACAAAGGCCGTCCACCTGATCCTGGACATGATCAAGGATTCTGAAGAGGCCCAGGAACAACACATCGAAATCCCGACCGAGTTAATTCTCCGTGAAACAGGAGTGCGAAAACTCCATAAAATCTCCGACTCGCTCCATCCGGTCGGCCCGAACAACCTCGCAAAGACGAATTGACATGCGCACACAAGCCCTCAGGACGTTCCTTTTGCTCACCCTTCTGCTCCCGCTCGCCGGGTTCATGTCCGATGGATCGGTTCATGTCTATCTCATTGGCGATTCGACGATGGCTGACAAGGCTCTAGTTGGAACAGCCGAGCGCGGATGGGGACAGGTCCTGCCGTTGTTCTTCGACAACGACGTGATCATCGAGAATCATGCGCGGAACGGCAGAAGCACGAAAAGTTTCATTGCAGAAGGACGATGGCAGACGGTTGTCGAGAAACTCAAGCCCGGCGATTGGGTCTTCATCCAGTTCGGGCACAACGATGCCAAGAAGGAAGATACATCGCGGTACGCCGAAGCACATACGGACTACAGAAACAACCTCGCAAAGTTTGTAAACGAGACGAGAGCAAAAGGGGCGGAGCCCATTCTTCTCACGCCGGTCACCAGGCGCCAGTTCGACAAGGAAGGAACACTCACGGATACGCACGGCGACTATCCCGGCGTCGTGCGCGAACTTGCGGCGGCTCTCCACGTTCCTCTCATCGATGTGCACAAACAAAGCATGAAGCTTGTCGCCTCCCTCGGACCCGAGGAATCAAAAAAGGATTTTGTGTGGATCAAGCCTGGGTTCTACACAGTGAACCGCGCCGGGCGGGAGGATAACACACATTTCAGCGAAGCCGGCGCCCTGAGTATCGCACGGCTGGTTGTAGATGATCTCAAAGGACTGAGTCTGCCCCTGGGCAAACATCTGCGGCCGTTCGATGAACGCGCACTTCCGGGAATAGGCAAGATCGTCGTTCTGGATCAATTCTATAATAATGAGTGGAAGAAGAACGCCAAGGGAACCCCCGAGCGCTACCACTACGTGTGGGAAGATACAGCAAATTCCGGGTTCTCGATCCTTGGCAACAAGATTGTGAAACTCGGCGCGTCCATCGATACGTTGTGTGAAGCCCCGACCGTCCGGAACCTTGCGCGGGCGAGCGTCTATGTGATTGTCGATCCCGATACGCCGCTGGAGACCGAGCGACCGAATTACGTGGATGCACCGGCCGTTGACGCAGTTGCCGATTGGGTATCAAACGGTGGTATCCTTGTGTTGATGGAAAACGACAAGGGGAATGCGGAGTTCGAACATTTTAACAAACTCTCGGAGAGATTCGGCATCCACTTCAACGAGGACAGCCGGAACAAAGTCGTGGGTACTTCCTATGAGATGGGAAAGTTCGACTCGTTCCCGGATCATCCTCTTTTCAAGGGAGTCCGGCAAATCTACATGAAGGAAATCTGCACGCTCAAGCTGCAGGGTCCCGCAACGCCGGTGTTGACCGATCACGGCGATGTCATCATCGCGTATGCGAAGGTCGGCAAGGGGGGCGTGTTTGCCGTCGGAGATCCATGGCTGTACAACGAGTATATCGAGCATCGCAAATTGCCGGCGGAGTATGAGAACGACAAAGCGGCCGAAAACCTCTTCGCCTGGTTGCTCAGTCGTGCCTCACCGGTTCCGGCATTGTAGCAACAGGTGTGAAGTGCGCGCTCTTGTCTTCCTTTGCATAGTGTTTCTGGCAGTCGCCGTTCAGCTGGCGTATTCTCGGCAAACGGCGACGATCCCCGCGTGGAGTCCCGACAACGGCGACGGGACGTACACCAACCCTGTCATCTATGCCGACTATTCTGACCCGGATGCAATCCGGGTCGGCGATGACTACTACATGACATCGTCGAGCTTCTCGCATTTCCCGGGACTTCCAATACTGCACTCGAAGGACCTGGTGAACTGGACAATCATCGGGCATGCTGTTCAGCGCTATCCCTTCGATGAGTTC
>DATJQB010000149.1:0-11133 GCA_035506075.1 Bacteroidota bacterium
CCGCGTTGGCGATTCCCCTTCAAATGTAGCGGAGAATCGCAGGCGCTTTTTTGCATCGTTGGGCAGCGAGCCGTCCAGAGCCGCAATTCCGCACCAATGCCACTCCGATCACATCGAGGTTGTCACACACAGCGGTGAGTACGAGACGTGTGATGGACTTATCACTGCTTGTTTGGATCTCCCGCTCGTTATCACTATTGCAGATTGTCTTCCGGTTGTGCTCTTCGATCCGACAAGAATGGTGATTGCAAATGTTCATGCCGGCTGGCGCGGATCGGCGAAAAGCATCGTTCGAAAAGCGGTTGAGACAATGTCGCAGGTATTTGGCGTTGTGCCCGGATCGATCGTCGCATACCTCGGACCTTGCGCCGGTCCTTGTTGCTATGAAATCGGTCCGGAGGTTGCCCGACAATTCTCCCGGGAATTCGTTGAGGTGAGGGGGAAGACGATGTACCTGGATCTTAAAGCAGCGAATCGTGCACAACTCCTGGAGAGCGGCGTGCAAGCGAAGAACATCGAGGTGGCGGATGACTGCACGATCTGCGATGCCGCAAACTTTCATTCACACAGAAGAGATCGCGAACAATCAGGTCGCATGATGGCTGTGGTCTCGCTGATCAGTACTCAAGGGAACTGAACGATGTGCGGCATTGTCGGTTATGTTGGCGGTCGCAGCGCAGTCCCGATCGTGCTTGATGGTCTGAGGCGGCTGGAATACCGCGGATACGATTCCGCCGGAATAGCGATTCTCCGTGGCGGACAGCTCGAGGTTATCAAGCGGGCCGGGAAGATGTCGGTGCTGGAGGACGCGGCCAGGGGGAGTGATCATGATTCATCTGCCGTCATCGGACACACACGCTGGGCGACGCACGGAGAGCCGAACGAAACCAATGCACATCCCCATGTCGATTGTCGCAGTGAGATCGCAGTTATTCACAATGGCGTGATCGAAAACTACGCCGTATTGAAGCGCAAGCTGCTGGACGCCGGCCATCTCTTCAGATCCGCAACTGATACGGAAGTCCTGGTACACCTGATAGAGCAGCTGTACGTGCAGGGAGTCGGACTGGAACTTGCGGTCCGTCAGGCTCTCCTGCAGATCCGGGGTACGTACGGGATCATTGTTGCGGCAGCGCGCGAACCTGAAAAATTGATCGTCGCACGCAACGGGAGCCCGCTGCTCATCGGGGTGGGGGAAAATGAGAACATTATCGCCTCAGACGCGTCGGCACTTGTGCGGCATACGCGCAAGGTGATGTACCTTGCTGATGGGGAAATGGCAGTCGTGACGGCGGGGGGAATTACAACGACGACGCTCGCTGATGTGCCCGTCGAGAAGTTCATTCAGGAACTGACGCTCGATCTGCAGGAAATCGAGCGGGGCGCGTTCGAGCACTTCATGCTCAAGGAGATTCACGAGCAGCCGGAGACAATCCGCAACCCAATGCGGGGGAGGCTGATCGCAGGTGAGGATCATGTTAAACTTGGTGGGCTTGAGCATGTCAAAGAAAAGCTGGTTGGGGCAAAGCGTATCATCTTCGTCGGCTGCGGTACTTCGTGGCATGCGGCCCTCGTCGGGGAGTATCTGCTGGAACAGATTGCCGGCGTCCCCACGGAAGTTGAATATGCATCCGAATTCCGGTACAGAAATCCCGTCATCGGTCCGGGAGATGTGGTCTTTGCGGTCAGTCAAAGCGGCGAAACTGCAGATACGCTTGCAGCGCTCCGGCAAGCCAGGGAACAGGGGGCAACCGCTCTTGGAATTGTCAACGTTGTCGGAAGCACAATTGCCCGCGAGTCCGACGGAGGGGTCTACATCCATGCTGGTCCCGAGATCGGCGTCGCTTCGACCAAGGCATTCACTTCGCAACTGACGGTTCTGGCTCTCATAACTCTCCTTATTGCAAAAGGCAGGGGAGTTTCTTCGGAGAAGCTCGGCCTACTCTACAATGAACTCCTTGAGTTGCCGGAGAAAGTCGAATATGTCCTGAAAACTTCGGGTAAGATAGCAGAAGTGGCAAGGGAGTTCCGAAACGCGCCGAACGTTCTGTACCTTGGCCGGGGCGCAAATTTCCCGGTTGCCCTGGAAGGTGCATTGAAGCTGAAAGAGATTTCGTACATCCACGCCGAGGGGTATCCTGCTGCAGAAATGAAACACGGTCCCATCGCACTCATCGATGAGAGGATGCCGGTGGTTGTGATCGCACCGAAAGATGCGATCTATGAAAAAGTCATCAGCAACATTCAGGAAGTTCGCGCGAGAAAAGGGCGCTTGATCGTCATCGCAAACGAAGACGATCACGACATCGCGGAGCTTGCAGAGGTGGTTATCCGGGTTCCGAGAACATTCGGATTCTTCGGACCGATCATCAATGTGATTCCCCTGCAACTCCTTGCCTATCACATTGCTGTGGCCCGTGGTGTGAACGTCGACCAGCCGCGCAACCTGGCAAAGAGTGTCACGGTCGAGTAGTTGTCAGTGTTCAGGAACCTTGGATTTTCCTCGATTTCTTGCTATCTTCTGTTCCCGTTTTGTAACCTTCTTAGGAGAAGATGATGAAGAGCGAAACTCGATTTAAGCCGACAGACTGGGCTGTTATCCTCGGAGCGTCGAGCGGTTTTGGTGGAGCTGCCGCAATCGAGCTTGCCAAACACGGCATGAATATTTTCGGCGTGCATCTTGACCGTCAGGCTACCATGCCTGCCGTGCAGCACGTCATCAAGGAAATCAAGCACACAGGTGCGGAAGCGATCTTCTATAACATCAACGCAGCCGACTCCATCAAACGGGAGGAAGCGCTTGATGATATCCAGGAGCGTTTTTCAAAGGACTCTGCTCAGACCGTTCGTGTGTTGGTTCACTCGCTCGCCTTTGGAACGTTGAAATCGTTCATTGCTCCGAAACCGGAAGAAGCGCTCACGCAAGCCCAGATGGAAATGACCCTGGATGTGATGGCACACAGCCTCGTCTACTGGGTGCAAGGCCTCATGGCCCGCAAGCTCATGAAGAAGGGGGGAAGGATCTTCGGCCTTACGAGCTCCGGAGGTCACAGCGTCATTCCGAACTACGGTGCCGTCTCGGCAGCGAAAGCCTCACTCGAATCGCACCTGCGCCAACTCGCGATGGAACTTGGATCATACGGAATTACTGCGAACGCGATCATGGCTGGTGTGACAGACACACCTGCATTACGCAAGATTCCCAATCATGCGAGGATGCGCGACGTCGCGAAAGCAAAGAACCCGGCCGACCGTCTGACAACACCCGAGGATGTCGCAAAAGCGATCGTGCTGCTGGCGGACGAAAATGCGTACTGGATCTCGGGCAATGTCGTCGGTGTGGATGGCGGCGAAGACGTTGTGAGTTACATCGGTCCGAAAACATCCATAGAGTAGTCTCCCTTCCTGCACGACAATACCTTTTTGAAAAACAGAGGATACCTATGTTCGAGTTTGAGCTGTCGGAAGAGCAAAAGATGCTTCGCGAGATGGTGCGCGACTTCACGAACACCGAAATCAAGCCCATTGCGCGTCGGATCGATGAAGAGGAAAAAGTACCCCGTGAGCTGATCACGAAGATGGGGGAACTCGGGCTCCTCGGGGCGGTATTCCCGACGGAGTACGGAGGTGGAGGATTTGGTGAGCTGGGATACTGTTTGCTTCAGGAGGAAATCGGCAGAGGCTGTCTTTCCACTGCAACCTTCATCGGGGCGCATCAATCGATCGGCTCAAACGCGATTTACATCGGCGGATCGGAATTCCTGAAGAAGAAGTATCTTCCCCAGCTTGCCGAAGGAAAAATGATCGGTGCCTTCGCGTTGACAGAGACACTTGCCGGCTCTGATTCTTTCAACCTCCGGACCCGGGCCCACTTTGACGGCACGGACTGGATCCTCAATGGTGAAAAGCTCTGGATCACCAACGGTTCCATCGCCGATGTCATCTCTGTCTTTGCCCGCACAGAGAAGGGGATCACCGGGTTCGTCGTCGAAACTCAGTCACCGGGATTCCATGCGGGTCCTCCGGAAAAGAAGATGGGGATCCGCGGGAGCGTGACTGCTGCAATCTCGTTTGACAATGTGCGTGTCCCGAAGGAAAACATGCTCGGGGACGATGGCCGCGGGTTCCTGGTCGCCATGAAGACGCTCGATGCAGGTCGGCTTGGGCTCGGTGCTGCGTGCCTTGGAGCTTCGAAGGAACTGCTCGAGCTCTCAACCAAATATGCGAAAGAGCGCAAGCAGTTCGATGTCACGATCTCACAGTTTGAAGCAATCCAGTTCATGCTCGCCGAGATGTCCGCATTGATTTATGCGATGGAGTCGATCGTGTACAGGACTGCTGCCGCTTATGACGCAGGCAAGAACGTGTCGCGTCAATCGGCCACGGTGAAATTGTTCTGTTCTGATTCTCTTGTGAAAATTGCGGATCGCGCGGTTCAGGTTCATGGAGGGATGGGGTACTCAAGGGAGCTGCCGATCGAACGATTCTATCGTGATGCGAGAATAAATCCGATCTTCGAAGGGACAAATGAAATTCAAAAGATCGTAATCGCCCGCGATGTCATAAAGAAGAACGGCGTGCTCGGTTGAGCGCGGAAATTGTTGTTCTGAAATATTGATTTTCGGATAATTCTGTTGTACGTTGTAGTACCGGAAGCCGGAAACGGCTGAAGGTGGTGGACCAATGGTCATAGGGACCATCGCCTGCCAGAGATTGGGCGGGCATTTCGACCGGATCCTCGGAGCATCGGGGGTTCGGATCCCGATAAAAAGCTGTCGGATCCTGAAGTTTTTTCTCGCTGCAAGGCGACAGGAAATTCGGTTTCCGGCAAATAGACGTCGGGATCCTGAAAACTTCCTCAAACTTAGATTCGCCCTTCGGGCTTGATAGGTTTGGAAGCTTTCGGACAGGTAGCTCAGATGGTAGAGCAATGGACTGAAAATCCATGTGTCGGCGGTTCGATTCCGTCCCTGTCCACAACAAGCCAGGCCAGCGCCTGGCTTCTTTGTTCAAGGCTTGGGGCCATCGTTTTTCCTTCCCCTCTGCCTCGTGCGCTGATTCCCGGAAAGCGCCCCTCATGATTCCTCCAGCCTGAAATGACTACCGGAGTATTGGCAGCTCTCGCTTCCATCCCCATCATCCTCATTCTGGCCCTCATGGTGGGATTCCGCTGGCCGGCGACCCGGACGATGCCCATCGCCTGGATCAGCGCCGTTCTGCTCGCTGCATTTGTCTGGCAAACTCCGTCAAACTACCTTCTTGCTTCGTCCATCAAAGGGTTGAATTCCGCTCTCGAAATCCTCCTCATTGTCTTCGGAGCGATGGTGTTGCTCTTCACGCTCCGGGAGGCAGGTGCACTCGAATCGATCAACCGTGGGTTTCGAAACATCTCCAGGGATCGCAGAGTCCAGGCAATACTCATCTGCTGGCTTTTCGGCGCGTTCCTCGAAGGGGCGGCCGGCTTTGGCGTCCCTGCCGCTCTTTTATCACCGCTGCTTGTGAGCCTTGGTTTTCCGCCGCTTGCCGCTGTAACTGTATCCCTCATTGCTAATGCCACTCCGGTTTCATTCGGTCCGGTTGGAGTGCCGACTCTCATTGGCATCGGCACCCCGCTCAACTCGCCGGCAGTCCTGAGCGACCTGGCAACACATGGCCTGTCATTCGCTCAGTTTATTCACCTTGTGGGGTTCTGGACTGCGGTTCTCCATGCTGCGGCCGCTCTGTTTGTGCCGCTCCTCGCTGTGTCTCTCATGACAAGATACTTCGGCGCACGCAGGAGTTTTCGCGATGGACTTCGCATCTGGCGTTTCGCCTTGTTTTGCGGAGCCGCCTTCGTGATTCCGTACCTTCTGACTGCCTGGTTCCTTGGGCCGGAGTTCCCGTCGTTGTTCGGAGGCCTTGTCGGTCTCGCAATTGCTCTCCCCGCTGCGAAAACCGGATTCCTGCTGCCGAAGGACGTGTGGGAGTTCCCCGCGCCATCGGAATGGGAGAAGAACTGGACCGGATCGGAGAACCAGCAGCCTGTTCCCGGCGGTGCACACGTCCGTCTGTGGAAGGCATGGCTTCCATACGTCCTGGTGGGTGCATTGCTCGTGCTCACGCGCGTTGACGCTCTTCCGTTCAAAGCGATCCTCAAGTCGTATCCAATCGCGATGAACGATCTCTTCGGGACACACGTGAAGACAAGTCTCGAGCCGTTCTACAATCCTGGTGTGTTGCCGTTCATTCTCATGGGATTACTTTGTGTGCCGATGTTCGGGATGAAGAAGAGGCAGGTACTGGTTGCCTGGCAGGAATCCCTTCATCGCCTGAAAGCTCCCGCGATCGCGCTGCTGTTCACTGTTCCCATGGTTGAAGTCATGCAGGCAGGACAGTCACCGCTCGGCTATGAAAGCATGCCGATTGCGATTGCCCAATACGTTTCGCATCTCGTCGGATCGGCCTGGCCGATGGTTTCGCCGTTTGTAGGCGCGTTCGGTGCGTTCATTGCAGGTTCGAACACCGTCTCCAATCTTTTGTTCGGCGTGCTTCAATATGCTGTTGCAGCGAGGTTGCATATCTCGCACATCATTGTGTTGAGTCTTCAAAATGCCGGGGGGTCGTTCGGCGTGCTCGTCTGCGTGTTCAAGATCATCGCAGCATGTGCGACTGTTGGCTTAAGCGGTCTGGAAGGAGCGATCATCAGGCGAAACGCCTTGCCGCTTGTCCTGTACGGTCTGGTGGTCGGTACGGTCGGTACCATCCTCATTTACACAGTAGGATCGTCCCTGTTCTGACCAGGGCTGAATGCAGAGAACTCCCGTGATGAGGATTCTGCGCGCGCTGCGATGCAGCGCGGGACGCGCGCGATCGCAGCTGATGATGCCAGGATTTCAGGAGATGCTGAAGAATCCCGGTTGCGGCTCATGCATCGGTTTCTGCGCCACCACGATGAAGGAACGGGGCTTGATTTGCGTTCCAGCCTCCCGAACCTTCTCCGCAAGCGATGCGACGGAGTTTACCTCCCTGAGAAGATAAGAGAGGTGCTCGCCGTTCAGCACAGTGTCGACCTGTTCCGAGATGAGTGGTTCCGAAACGCTCGTCCTGGCTTCGAGAAGGTCGAATTCCACAGACTTCATCATCCCGACGCACTGCGGGAGCGTCGTATACCGGAGAGTCCTCCGGGCGGTTTCCGAACGCACGCAGCCAGGCTTGCGCCGCATCCTTTCTCAATAAAGGGATCCAGGGGACGCTTTAGTGCAGCTCGTTCGGAAAGCGATAATCTGCGCCGGTGAGCAGCATGATGCCGCCGGGCTCGAGCACTCGCAGCATCTCCCTGTACGGCGCCCAAAGATCCGGTATCAAGGAGACGACCCCTGTGCAGATGATGAGTGAAAAGCTGTTATCTGCGAACGAGATGCCTTGCGCATCTTCTTACTGAATCACAGATCCCGCTTCGTCGATCGATAGGCCCGCTTCGATGGCCAGGCGCCGGGCATCCTCGACGTAGAGTCCGGACTGATCGATGCCGACGATGTTCATGCCGCTCTTTCTCGCATTGATCGTCATCGCGCCGGTTCCGAACCCAATGTCGAGCGGCTTCCCGGAATTCTGATCGATCCTGATACAAAGGTTGTGGCTGTCGTTCTTCTCGAGCATCCAATCGACACGCCAGTCTCCAACATTCTCAAGAGCCTTCACCATCCCGCAAAGGTTTGTCTGGCTCTGCTCATCGCTCTATCCATAGAGCTCCCGGGCACTGAACAGATATCGTGATGCGAACAACAACTCCCTGTACGCTGCCATGAGATAATCCTATGACCTTGAAAATTCCGACACACTGGAATTGAATGAACGATTCTTGTATCTTGTCCCTGAACCACCGAGTTGGTTCACATCAGATGATTGAGAAGAGGTATTCATGCACGAAGACTGTATCAGTGACAGGAAAAGCTGTCGATCATCTTTCGTCCGACGAAGCATGGTTGCGCTGGCTTCGTTGGCGCTTCTGGGTGCTGTGCCGTTCACAATCAATGCGCAGATCGCCACCAAGAAGGCGATAACCCTTGAACTGGCAAAAAACCTGACGCTTGCCGCTGAATCGGAAGCAAAAAGGATCGGCTGTGCTGTGGTCGTCGTTGTTGTGGACGATGGTGCGAACCTCGTCTCGCTGGAGCGCATGGACAATACCCAAATCGGCAGCATCGAAGTCGCGATCCAGAAAGCGAAAACAGCGATCTCCTTCAAGCGGCCGAGCAAGGTGTATGAAGACATGGTCGCCGCTGGTAGAACCACGATCCTGCGGGTCCCGGGCGTTACGCCGATCGAAGGAGGGCTGCCGATTGTCGTTGACGACCAATACATCGGAGCCGTCGGCGTCAGCGGCGGAACCTCACAGCAGGACGGCCAGATCGCCAAAGCAGCTCTCGGAGTTCTGAACCACTAAATGTGCCTGAAGCTGCATTTCCACCGTTGAAAGTGCGACGGCGATTGCGGCCGTTGATCGCTCATCATATCCAGAGCAGAGCTCCTTATGACAACACTTCCCAGGTTCCTGGTCGCCATCCTTGCTGTACTCATTGCACAGCAGGTTGTCACGGCCAGTACTCTTTCCGTTACCACCATACTCAATGAAGAGAGCCTCATGAACAGCCAGCGCAACGCCAACAGTGAAAGTGATTCTGCCAAAACAACCCGGCCGACGAACATGGTCCAGAGCGAACAAATCCGGCCGGAGCATGTCGCATTCAATGTACCTGATGCGGTCGCCGCTGCAGCATGGTACACTGAGAACCTTGGGATGAAAACTATGCGCAAAGGCGGAGCGCCGACGTTTACCACTTTTGTTGCAGATTCAAACGAGCACATGATGCTGGAGCTGTTTCACAATGCCGACTATCCCTTGCTGGAGCCGGCGAAACTGAATCATATGTCGCTGCATCTGGCATTCATGGTCTCTGACATTGCCGCCATCAAGACAAAGCTACTGCACGCAGGCGCCACAACCGTCGAGGACATCACGAAAACTAACTCGGGAGATCAGGTTCTCATGATGCGGGACCCGTGGGGATTGCCGATCCAGTTCGTCCAGAGAGTTCAACCCATGCTGAAGACTTCCGGCGTGCGGATTGAACACCTGGCATTGAACGTTGCGGATTCGAGAGCAGCTGCCCGTTGGTTTGTTGCGCATCTGGGAATGACGATCGTGCGGGAGGGAGGAGCACCTGCATTTGGGATGTTCGTTGCCGACTCAGCCAGACAGATGATGCTCGAACTGTATCAGAACACAGGTTTTCCAGTGATCGATTTCACCAAGATCAGTCACATGTCGATTCACTTCGCTTCGATGGTCCCCGATGTAGAGGGAACGAAGCAGCGATTGCTCAAGGCCGACGCAAGCCTCGCGGAAGACATGAGCGTCACTCCTGCTGGAGACAAGGTGCTGATGATGCGTGAGCCAACGGGGTTCCCCATACAGTTTGTCCACCGTGCCGCGCCGATGTTGAAGTGAATGCACTGCGAGGAAGTGAGTCCGACGGAGTTCTGCCAGCCATCCCGACGATGCCACCATATCCGGCAGGAAGACCGGGACGTGCTCCTCTAGAAGACTCCCACCAGACTTTTCTGTTCGACGAACTTTTCCGCGAGCCGTTCCACGACCTCGTTGAACCCTTGCGCCCGTATGCGCGGTTCATGTTGTGCGAGAAGACCGAAGCTCTCGTCGTTGTCGAACAGGTTTTCCGGCCTGTTTTCTCCTATTCCACACATCCAGTGCTCCGCAAGCAGGTCCGCAAACCGAACGACCGTGGTCAGTTCGGGATTCAGGCTGGCCTGGGACGGATAGTGGTGAAGCTTCATCACCTCGATGAACTCATGCGGCAGTCTCCATCGCTCGCCAAGGATTCCACCAATCTCATCGTGTGAGATTGCCACAATCTGATTTTCCACCTGCACGTCGTTCAATTCCAGTTCCCGCACCATCCTCGTGATTGTCTCCAGCTCTGTCGGGAAGTATTGGACAAGCACGATCTTCCCCATGTCATGCAACAAGCCGGCCGTAAACTCTTTTCCTCCGGTCAGGATTCCGTACTCCTTCGTGATCAGTCGGGCAATTGCGGCAACATTGATTGAGTGTTTCCAGAGCGTCTCGAGCACGTTCCGCTGTCCGACGTTCATGGCGAAGAGCTTCTGTTTGATGTACACTGCCACGAGAATGCGCGAGGTTTCCGCGAGACCGAGCAATGCGATCGCGCTCGGAACGCTGTTCACTCTCCAACGAAGACCGTAGAACGGAGAATTGACCGCCCTCAGGACGTTTCCCGTCAGCACGGGATCAGTTTCAATCAACTTGTTGATCTTGTTTGTCGCTCCGTCGCCTCGATCGAGCTCGCCCATGATTTCTGCGAGAACTGTTGGAAGCGAGACGATCTCGTTGATTTTCTCTATTTCAGATCGAATGTCGCGCATAAGAATGCCTGTCCGGAAATGTGCCAATTTCTGGCGAAGAAGCGCTGCCAGATGGAGCTTCCTCTCCAATCCTTCATCAGACAAGAACCGTGCCTTGCCCGATTGATGTCTCTACGTGACTCGTACCATTGTCACCGGCGATGAGATGCTCGAAATCATCCCCCAATGACGAGCGTTTTGCGTTTTCATTTCATCGCGCTGATTACTCCTCCATCCCAAATGTCAGACAGATCCTGATCTGAAGAACGCACCTGTGACCAACGATTGGTCAATTGACCACTATTAGCCACCTGTTCTCCAAAGATCCCGTGTTTGCACCACCGCTTGAAGCCTTATTGATGGCACGATCCTTGCGATTTGCAGCCCTGCGAAAGGATCATTTGACGTGCTCCTCACGAAGGATCAGAAAGAAATTCTTGTCGATTTGCCCCCCATTACGCCTGGAGGCCATCAGAACTACGTGGCGTTTTTCCTGACGCTGGCGTGCAATCTCCGCTGTCCGTACTGCATCAATCTTCACACGTTGGGACATGGTGCGACAAGGGCCCGGGTGAAACGCATGTTGGTCGAAGATTGGATCGCAGCTGCCAACCGCCTTGAGTTGCGCGACGATTTACCGCTGACGTTGCAGGGAGGAGAACCAACGCTCTATCCTGATTTCTTCAGATTCGTACATGAAGTTCGGCC
>DATJQB010000150.1:0-17240 GCA_035506075.1 Bacteroidota bacterium
CTTGGTGAACGTGTCGGACAGACAATTGGCTACCGGATCCGCGGCGACGCTGTCGTCAGCAAAACGACGCGCATCGAGGTTGTAACGGAAGGAATTCTGACACGCATGCTTCATGAGAATCCCGAACTGCCGGGTGTCGGGCTTGTCATCTTCGACGAGTTTCATGAGCGAAGCATCCACGCAGATCTCGGCCTCGCGTTCACCCGGGATGTTCAGAAAAACCTGCGGGAGAACCTGCGTATTCTCGTCATGTCGGCAACGCTTGACGGAGTGGCGGTCTCCAGATTGCTGGATGACGCGCCGATCGTGGAAAGCGCAGGCAGACTCTATCCTGTGGAAACGCGTTACGCAAGCTTCAGATCAGACAAAAGGCTCGATGAGCGCGTCGCGGATGTTGTGCGGCGCGCGCTGCTGACAAACGAGGGCGATGTGCTGGTCTTTCTTCCGGGAATGCGTGAGATCCGCCATGCCGAAGAAAAACTCCAAAATTTTCGTGACGACTCCGTCGTCGTGCACCTCTTGCATGGAGATCTTTCGGCTGGTCTCCAGGAAGCCGCACTCGAACCGGCGACCCGGGGAAAACGCAAGGTTATTCTGTCGACAAGCATCGCGGAGACGAGCCTCACCATCGACGGTGTAAGAATCGTCGTCGATTCCGGATTGGCGCGGTCTGCGCGGTTCGAGCCCCGGCGCGGAATGACGGGGCTGGTCACAATTCCGGTTTCGCGGGCCGTCGCGGATCAGCGGCGCGGCAGGGCAGGCAGACAAGGACCGGGGATCTGCTACCGGATGTGGACGGAGGAGGAGCAGGCGCAGCTGCCGGAATATCCGATGCCCGAAATACGAACCTCCGATCTCGCTCACGCGGCACTCGACCTGGCTCAATGGGGAACGCCGACAGGTGAAGGTCTTTCCTTCCTCGATCCGCTCCCCCCGGCGCACCTTGTGCAGGCCCATGGACTTTTGAGATCTCTCGGCGCGCTCACATCCGACGGGCGCCTGACAAAGCATGGCCGCGCCATGGCTGCGCTCCCCATCCATCCGCGCTTTGGGCATATGATACTGAAAGGGAAGGAACTCGGTCTTGGTGCATCCGCCTGCGAGCTCGCCGCAATACTCGAAGAGCGCGACTTGCTGGGGAGTCCGAACAAATCGGACCTGGACATCGTCTCCCGCGTTGACGCGTTTCGAAGCGGTAAAGGCATAAGCGCGACCATCCGGGATCGTATTGCTGCGCAGAAACAACGATTGATGGAGATGGTCGGCGTAACAACCGATCGCATCGACCGCGCGGCGCATGGTATGCTCGTGGCGCTTGCCTACCCGGAGCGCGTCGGAAGAAAAAAAGAAGGGCGCGAAGCACACTATCAACTTGTAAACGGCACCGTTGCGGTACTTCCGGCCTGCCCGCTTTCCCGGCAGGAGTTTCTTGCGATCGCCGATGTTGACGCGGGGAGCGGTGGTGCGAAGATTTACCTGGCGGCGGCAATCGAGGAAGCTGACATTGAAACTGTCTTCGTCGGGGATATCGTCTCCGGTCAGGAAGTTGAATGGGACGATCAGAAACGGTGCGTGAGAGCAAGGAGCCTGAGAAAGCTTGGCTCCCTCGTTTTGAAGGAAACATCGATCGACCCTGAAGGCGAAGAGGTCACGCAGGCAATGATCGGCGGAATTCGCCGAGTCGGACTCCACTGTCTTCCATGGGATAAAGCGTCAGATCAATTCCGGCTTCGCGCTGCATGGGTCCGAAGGGCCGTCCCGGAATTCTCCGACTGGCCGGAACTTTCCGATGAAGGACTCCTTTCTTCGCTCGATGTATGGCTGAAGCCGTTCCTGGGGGGAATCTGGAAGCTCGATCAGCTTCAGAAGCTGGACCTGTCGGAGATACTCCGGTCGATGTACACTCACCGGCAATTGAGAGAGATGGATCGGTACGCCCCCGCAATGCTTGAAGTGCCGAGCGGGTCACGAATCGCCATCGATTACACACCGACCGACAGCCCGGCGCTTTCGGTGAAACTACAGGAACTGTTTGGCCTGACCGAGACCCCGCGCGTTGGAGGCGGCCGCGTGCCCGTGACAATTCACCTGCTCTCCCCCGCCGCCCGGCCCCTCGCAGTGACGCAGGACCTCAGGAGTTTTTGGACAACCACCTATCCCGAAATCCGCAAACAGCTCCGTGCCCGCTATCCAAAGCACCCGTGGCCGGAGGATCCTTTGACCGCCGTGCCAACGCGGCGCACCATCAAACGCCGCTGATGGTCCGTGTCGCTGTCCGGCGTCCGACGTTCGCTTGGTTGAATGACGAATATCGAGCAGAGGAACAAGGAGCGGCGAAGGTTGGGGCGACAAAGGACGCGTAACTTCTAATCTCGATCTTGCCTGTTCGACGTTCGCTTGGTTGAAGGACGAATATCGAGCAGAGGAACAAGGAACGGCGAGGGTTGGGGCGACAGAGGACCCGTAACTTCTAAATTCGATCTTGCCTGTTCGACGTTCGCTTGGTTGAATGACGAAGATCGAGCAGAAGAACAAGGAGCGGCGAGGGTTGGGGCGACAGAGGACCCGCAACTTCTGAATTCGATATTGCCTGTTCGACGTTCGCTTGGTTGAAGGACGAATATCGAGCAGAGGAACAAGGAGCGGCGAGGGTTGGGGCGACCAAGGACGCGTAACTTCTAATTTCGATGTTGCCTGTTCGACGTTCGCTTGGATGAATGACGAATATCGAGCAGAAGAACAATGACCGGGCTTCTCCCCGCACCGTTCACGTTCATCCCCTCATCGTCTACCCGTAAAGCACGACTGGCCCTCTTAAAAGAACACAGATGACACGGAATGTGACAAGATTACCGCAGAGTGACTTCTGTGGTCATCTCGTACCCCCGGTGTCACCCGTGTTCTTCCTTCTTGAGCCGACAGCCGACAGCTGATTGCTGACAGCTGACAGCTGACAGCTGACAGCTGATCGCTGACCGCTATTAACGCTTGTCCGGATACGGCGGCGGTGGAGCAAGGTTGACCGGTTTTGATTTCAACTGGTCAAGCAAAACCTGAATCGCCTTGTCGAGCTGCTGATCTTCGCCTGCATATTCCTTTGCCGGATCATTGTCAACGACGATGTCGGGATCCACGCCGTGCCCTTCCATAATCCACTCTTTCCCCTCAACGTCATAGCGTGAGAATTCAGGTTTGTTCAGGAAGCCCCCGTCGAGCAGCGGGAGCGAGCCGCGTATACCGACGACGCCTCCCCACGACCGTTTGCCGATGACCGGACCGAGATGGTATTTTTTGAATCGATACCCGACGATGTCGCCATCCGAAGCTGAAAACTCATCGATGAGCAGCACTTTCGGTCCAAGCATCGTGCCGCCCGGGTCGATGGATGGACTCGTATTCCGCGCGATATCGATCATCGCAACTTCGCGCCGCAGGCGCTCGATGATCATCGGTGAGACGTTGCCTCCCCCGTTCCCGCGGCAATCGACAACAAGCGCTTCTTTCCGCAGCTGAGGGTAGTAGAGCTTGACGAACTCATTCAGTCCTGGTACACCCATGTCCGGAATGTGGACATACCCGATCTTCCCCCCTGATGCCTTCGAGACTTTGTCGATGTTGGTCTGAACCCAGTCATAATAATAGAGCGGCTGCTCGTTCCCCGTCGGAATTACCACCGTTTCGTGCGCTCCGGCTTCCTTTGGAGAGCTGTTGACCTTCAGCTTCACCTGCTTGCCGACCGTGTTGACGAGCGACTCATACAAGTCCCCCATCTGGCTCGTTGGCTTTCCATCGACAGCAAGAATGTAATCCCCCTCCTTCACGTTGACTCCCATTTCTGTCAGCGGTGAACGGACGGCAGGATCCCAGTTCTGACCCGGCAGGATTTTCGTAATGCGGAAGTATTTCGTAGCCGGATCCCGGTCGAGTTTTGCGCCGAGCAATCCGAGCTGGATCCGCGCCGGGTGCGGCATATCTCCGCCGCCAACGTAGGTGTGACCGGTGCTTAGTTCGCCGATCATTTCGCCGAGGATATACGTCAGGTCTGCCCGGTTGGAAACGTAGGGCACGAGAACCTCGTACCGCTTCTTGATGGCGGGCCAGTCGACGCCGGACATGTTCGGCGCAAAATAGAAGTCCCGCATCTGGCGCCAGCATTCGTTGTAGATTTGCATCCACTCGGCATGCCTGTCAAGCGTGATCTTCATATCGCCCAGGTTGAGCTTGTCTTTGACTTCGATTTTTGAGGTCGGAAGATCGATGATAGCGTACGATCCGTCCTGACCGATCAGCATTTTCTTTCCGTCGGCTGAGATTTCGTATCCGTTGACGTCGCCGAGTTCCGTTTCCTTCTGCTTCTCCAGATCGAACATCAGCATTTTCGATTTCTCGTCCTTGCTGCCATTTCTGATGTAATAGAGTTTGTCGCCGGCCGAGCGGAGATCACTGTAACTCGATGCGGAAATCGGGAGCACCGCAATGCGGCTCATCAAACCCTCTGCGTCGACCTTGACGGAAACCTCTTTCTTCTCGTCTTTCTTTTCCTCTTTCTTTGCCGGCGACTTCTCTGTCTCCTTTGACGGCTTCTCTTCCTTGATCTTCACCTCGTCGCTCTTGGGTTCGAACGGAGAATGTGTCTCTTTCGCGAGCGTCACGAAGTAGATCTTCGCCATGTCGAAATACGCGAAGTTGAATTCCGTCTCCCCATACGACGGGCTGAACGAACGGCTGGAGACGAAGAACAGATATTTTCCGTCAGTGCTGAAGACGGGCTCGTACGACGAGAACCATCCGTCTGTGACAGCAATCGTGCTTGCATGATCAACGGAATAGAGATACACACGCGTCATCGTCTCTTCTTCGGGTTTCGCGTAGGTAATCCACCGGCTGTCGGGTGACCACGAATAGTCGTTGAATTCGAACGCTGTTGCCTGGGCGACCGTGGTGATCTTCTTTGATTCGACATCAACAAACTGCAGCCGAAGCTTCTTGTCGGCCCAGAGAAGCTTCTTGCTGTCGGGCGACCAGTAAATTTGATATTTGTACACGTCGCCGTTGGTTGTGATTTGTGTTGCCGGGGCGCTGCCGTCCTGGGGCATCACGTAGATTTCATCTTCCCCGGATGCGTCGGAGATGTAAGCGATCGATTTGCCGTCGGGGGACCATTTTGAATTGCGTTCATGGATTCCGGGGGTCTTTGTAAGATTGCGTATGTTGCCGTACTTGGCCGGCACCGTGAAGATGTCACCGCGGGCGCCGAACAGAGCCCGGTTGCCATCCGGAGAAATTTCGTAGTTCGTGACGCTGTGGCTCACATCGACCAGGCCGCCGCGGCCGCCGTTCAGGTCCTCTTCGATGGACACGGTGACCTTCTCGGTCTTGCCCGTCGCGAAATCATAATGATAGAGATATCCGCCGTTTTCAAACACGACAGCATTGTCTCCAACCGAAGGAAACTTCACATCGTATTCCTTGAAGTCCGTAATTTTCCGCGTTGCCTTCGTGTCGAAATCGTATGCGAACAGATTGAGTTTCTTCAGGTCATCGCGGTCGGAGGTAAAGTAGATCGTATTCCCGTGCCACATCGGAAAGATATCCTGCGCGGGATTGTTCGTAATGTTGGTGGTCTGTTTCGAATCGAAATCATAAATCCACACATCGTCGGCCTGGCCGCCGCGGTACCGTTTCCACGTGCGGAACTCGCGGAACACGCGGTTGTACGCAAGCTTTTTCCCGTCCGGCGAGTATGAGGCAAACCCTCCACGCGGCAGGGGAAGCTGCTCGATCGGTCCCCCGTTGACGGACACAAGATAGAGCTGACCTTTGAAGTCGTCCCATTCGATGCGTCGCGAACGGAACAGGATATGTTCGTTGTCCTTCCAACCCATCACAATATTGTTCGGCCCCATCCGGTCCGAAACGTCATCGCGTCCGAGTGTGGCGGTGTATGTAAGCCTCTTGGGGACGCCGCCTTCTGAAGGCATCAGGTACACTTCGGTATTGCCGTCGTACTGCGCAGTGAATGCAATGTATTTTCCGTCGGGTGAGAAATGTGCGAACATCTCGAACCCGACATCGTTTGTGAGCTTTCGTGCAACCCCGCCGGCCGCAGGGACAGAGTAGAGATCACCGGCGTACGTGAAGACAATCTGATTCCCGTGAATGGCCGGGAATCTCAGCAGCCGGGCTTCTTGCTGCGCGATTGCCGGCGCTGCCAGGGTGATTGTGAGCAAGACGAAGGCGGATAGAAATCGAATCTTCATAAACTCCTCGGCAAAATGAATAAAAATGAAATTGAATGGAAAAGTGATTCGAAATTAACCAGCATGGGGATGGAATGCAAGGTCGATGGGACGAAACGGCTTATCCCGCAACAGACGAACAAAACGAACATACGGCGCGGGCCACCGCTTGTTGCAGATCCGTGCCGCTTCCGTCAATGAAGTCGGTAATTCCGGACGCCAGTCACTCCGTTGAGACAAGAACCCGAACCGGTCCGATCAATCCGGATGGAAGCAACGGAGTCTCTTTAGTGAAGTGCCTCCACGTCGCGAACGTGTATCGTCCCCTGGAAGGCCGTGGCTGGTGGTCGAGCAGCCATTGAGGCCAGCGGATCAGATTCCCGTTCTTTCCGTACTCTGCATCGGCTGGCTGAAATTCATCACCGATCAGGCGATTCATCCAAAGGTTCACCACCTCGATCTCGAGCGTGTTGTCTCTCTTCTGAACCGCTGTTGTGATGTCAACCCTCCACGGGGCACACCAAACGACGCCGAGATCGCGGCCATTGAGCCGCACGCGCGCCATGTTGTTTACCTTGCCAAGATCAAGCCAGATCCGCCGAGACATTGAGCCTGTTGCGGGAACCGCGGGTTCATCAAACGTCTTCCTGTACGTTGCTGTGCCTGAGTAAAACTTTATTCCCTCCTCGGATCGTGAAGTCCAATCCTGGAGAGTTGCGAACACGACGTGTTCGGGTCCTCCCATGCGGGGATCAAACGAGACGTTCCACGATCCCTCCAGCGTCCCGATGGCGTCAACAGTCGGATTATTGTGCTGCACGGTGCTTGTTGCTCCTTGAGCGGATTCGAACATGACGAAGAACGATTGAGCGGCATCGAAATGGAGAGTAATGAATGTCCGACCGTCATGTTCTTTGTATTCCGGCAGCTCCCGCATCTCGCCTGTCACCGCGTCCCAGAGTTGCGGATGTTTTCCCGTGACGCGAAATGAACAATCGGCCGTGGCCGGGAGACTTGAGGGGTTGGCAACGAAATAGCAATCCCGGGTGCCATCACGACGATGGGTGTAGCGGAATCTGGACGTTGATTCGAAATCCGGAGGGACTCCCATGGAGCCTAACAAAGACATCACAACGCTGAAATCACCATACTGTTCGGGACCAGAGGCGGTCGCGTTGGGATCTGGAGGCGGGAGGTTCTTTGAATCCGATCGCTTCCATACGATACGCCCCTTGCCGAGATGGTGCTCGGTACTCCGGATTCCATCGATGTCGCCCCAGAGCTCATCGGCAAGCGTCTTGATTTCGGTATCACAAGCAGGATAACGGGAAAGGCTTGGTGATTTGAGAACGCGCGGTCCAACCACGGTCGCGCCGGCTTCGACAAGATCTTTGATCTTCTTCAGCAGGGCCGGAGTCATCGTTTCGCGCTCCGGAAGGACGAGGACGCGGTAACTCATGCCGTCGGGCAGCATCAGTTTTCCATCACGAACAGACATCGAGCCAAGGAGAACATCCGGCGCGCATCCGTCAAAATTGTAACCCAATCGGTCGGGAGGATTCCCCCTCACGGCCGTCAACGGTGGGCGAAACACCTGCGGTGCCCCCTCCGGGACGAGGAAACAAACGTCGGCAACGGGCAATCCTTGCCGGAGAATATACTGGCACCTCGAAAGATATGTGTGGTATGCTGGGGACATATTCCACCAGGTTTGCGTTCGCTCCCAATGAACGCCGTAAGGTCCCATCGTCATGCCCGGAAACCGATCGAGCCACGGTTGATGCTGCGAGCGATGGAACACAAAGCGGTTGACACCCGCGCTCAGCGCCCAGTCGCCAAGAACCTTCATAGACGTCGGGTACGCCAGCCAATGCTCATCATCGCCCGATGTGAACGACTCGGCGGCGACAATGCTCTTACCGTTGGTATGGGCAACGGAAGTGGCCTCGAGAACGGAAAAACTCGTGTTGAATCCGTACATCCAGAACTCGCACATCGGAACGTCAGCGATGCCGCCGAGCGACATGTCTGCACACGGCGTCATGTCGTACGGTTCGATGGAAATTCTGAATCCACTGCGCCGGCCAAGATCTTTCAGGTGTTGGGCATGATTTTGAAGAAGAAGCTCGTTGGCAGTCTCCCGGAGATCCCAGAGAAATCGTTCGGAGATCTCCCGATCCCCCACCAGTCGGCCAGATATCACCGGCAGGTACGGAGAGAGATCGTAGCCGCGCCTCGCGTTGAACTCCTCGCGGAATCTGGGCGTCCAGTTCTGAGCCCCCATCTCCCAGCTGTCGATGTGAAGCCATTTCCAGCCTCCCTCCTTCGTGAGATCGCGGGGACCGAGATCACGCAGCAAGCTTCCAATGAATGCTTCATAGTGAGCGTTGAATGCGGTGGTATCGAGTTTATCGGATTCCATGCCGAGGCCCGGAACGGGTGCGGGGCGCGTCGTCGCGCCCGTGCTGGTGTTGCCAAACCGCATAATGGTCCAGCTGCCCGGGGGAACGTTCCACGAGAGTTTGCCGTCGGGCGTCATTGACGATGTGAGATTGACAACCTTCTCTGCTGCAATCGCAGAACCGGGAGGGGTGGCGGGATATGAAGCAGGTGCGGGAAGGAACGGTTTCACGCCCCGCTGCGATGAGTACGGTGCCCGGACGTAGAGCGCTTTCTCGTCGATGTTCGCAATTCGCTCGTTGCCGTTTGGAGTCGGGAACGCGAGCACGGTGACGTCGCGGTAGTACTCGTTCTTGATCTTTTCAAGTTCGGCAGGAAGAAGTCCGTCGCCGAAGAACGCGGGCCAGCGTTTGGGTTGTCGAAGAATGCCGTCGAAATGCATAGGTCCGCTTACCACGGTGTCGCTCGCGACGATGTGGATCATCGATTGCTCGGGCTTGACCCATGGTCCGCCGCTGCCCGTCCAGCCCGGGCCCGTCATGAGCGTAATCTGAATTCCGAGCCGCTCCGCCTCGTTGACGACATGCTTGAAGAGCGATCGCCACTCCGCGCTCATGAAATTGACCGGGCCTCTCGGGATGCCGACATTGACCTCCATGATGATGACCCCGCCGATGCCAACCGTGCGCATCGACTCGAGGTCGGCCGTAATGCCCT
This sequence comes from Bacteroidota bacterium, assembly GCA_035506075.1. Taxonomy (GTDB): domain Bacteria; phylum Bacteroidota; class Ignavibacteria; order UBA10030; family UBA10030; genus UBA9647. Next base: position 9,357 of record DATJQB010000150.1, read on the forward strand.
CGCGCGTGATGTTGCCGTCCATCCAAACCCAGTACACCCATGGCCGGGCGGAATCAGGAGGATGGAGAAATTGTTCACGGAGAGTATCCGACTGCGCGAAAGAAAGTGAAGACATGAGGAGAACAAGAGTGGGCAGCAACAGGATCTTCTTCATGATGGTTCCTACGTCAATAAGAGGCGTTATGCACTCTGGAGGAATGAACGGTCAAAAGATCTCTCGCTTTGGGAATCTGAAATATGGAACATGCGTATGTCACATTTCAATCGATATTGGTTCCGGGTTTCTGGAACTCCATTTCCCGGGGTTGTTTCTAATATAGGCACGAATACGCGACAGTTCATTGTGGTCGCGAATAATATGATCGTGGTACCTTGGCTGCCATTGAAAATCATCCAGGCCAATCCTGTGGCACTGATTCGCTACCGCCGACTTGTACGAACGCACGATCGACCCGAGGCTGCCCTGTTTCGGCGAGATGGCTGACATGAAACTGCCGCCGACCGTCGCAGTGACGTTGCATGCAACGTCACTGCGACTGCATTCGGATATCAACACGAGAATGCCGTGAACGTGGTTCGGCATGACGATGAATTCGTCCAGAACCACATGGTCATGGTGTTCTGGAATTTCCATCCAGCACGCGCCGGCGATTTTCCCGGCCTGACTTAGACGCATTGTCTTGTGCTCGACAACTCCGAAGAAATTCACTCTCGACTTCGTGCAGATTGTGACAAAGTACTTTCCTGGAAGCGAGTAATCATACCCCTTCAGTCTTTTTGAATCGACGTGATATTTCTCCTCGAAACGCATCATCGAAAGGTCTCGGTAATCCGTCGGCATACCACCGTTTGCCTTCGCGTGGACTTATCACACTACCCGATGTGAACCGGGAATGCGCGAGGCGGGAGGGGCACATCTGCGTGAGAATTTGGCGAAATAAATAGAATCTCATTGAAAGAAACCAGATCATCTTGTTGGCGTTTCTCACGATCATGGACCGTCTATTTCAGCTACGCCGCAGCAGGCCGATGCGCTGCCCCGCGGCTGAATCGGCAATCAACGTTTCCAGTCGGCGCCTCTGTGTCTCCTCCTGCTTTGCGCTCATCACCCACCAGGTCGCGGTTTTGCGGTATCCCGGTGGCTGCGATTGAAAGAAATTCCAGGCCCCCTTGTTCGCCCGGAAGACCTTGTCAAACGGAGCAGTGAACCGGACGCGTTCGCGCTCGAATGAGTACCGATTGGTCTTCTTCGCATCGCACAGATCGAACGCCTTTTTCCCCTCCGGCCGCATCAGGCCCAGGCGAATCATTTCCTTCGCGCGCCGAATATTCACCACGCTCCAAAGACTTGTCGGCTTCCGCGGGGTGAATCGAATCACATATGCCTCCCTGCCCAGCGATTTTCTGACTCCATCAATCCATCCAAAGCAGAGCGCCTGATCCACCGATTCCGGCCAGGTAATGCTTGGTTTGCCTGTCTCTCTTTTATAGAAACCGACCCACAGCTCGGGCACTTTGGCGTGATTCTTCGACAGCCATCGACGAAAATCGGACGGAGTTGGGAAAAAGAGAGGAGAGATCGGGGATTTCTGCGTTCGGTGCCGGGGCATGGGATTACCTGGATAGAGAGATTGGAAACAGCGGTGCGCAGTGATTCTCGAATGTCGAGCCTTACCTCGAATGATTGTGACAGAAGGGTGTGCACAACGTACCCCTCGGTTGCATCAATGTCAATTATCTTTCTATCTTCAAGTCGACGGCGGGAATCCGCTCAGCGCGCGAGTCCATTCGCACCAGCCACACAGCTGCCCTTACGAAATTGTCTTCGTCCTTCCCGGAGGCGCATCATGAAAAATCAATTTGGTCGTCGAGATTTTCTTCAACGCAGTGTTCTTACCAGCGCGGGCGCACTGTTCGCCGCGATGATCCCCGAATTTCTGAAAGCCGCACCCCGCACCCAGGAGTCTCCGGCGACGAAAGGGTCCGACATTCTTCTCAAACCGGCGCGCGTCTTTGATGCCGATGACGGCACAATGCATGAAGGCTGGGTGGTGCTTGTGAAAGGTGAGCGGATCGTCGCTGCCGGACCTGCGGCCCAGATTCAAATTCCTTCAGGAGCGAAGACAATCGAGTTGCCGGGCATGACACTTCTCCCGGGGTTGATGGATATTCACTCGCACGTTCTCCTGCACCCATACAACGAAACGTTGTGGAACGATCAGGTCCTGAAGGAGCCCCTCGCATATCGTGTCATAGAAGCGGTGAAACATTGTGAAAACACACTGATGTCGGGGTTTACATTGCTTCGTGACCTCGGGACCGAAGGCGCCGGCTATGCGGACGTTTCTATCCAACGTGCGATCCGCGAGGGAATAATTCCAGGCCCAAGGCTGCTCGTTGCGACTCGTGCAATCGTCGCGACGGCAAGCTATGGCCCCGGCCCTGCCGGGTTCGCGCCGGAAGTCGTTCTGCCGAAAGGCGGACAGGAAGTAAGCGGCGTTGCCGAGATGATCAAGGCTGTGCGTGAGCAAATCGGCGGCGGAGCAGACTGGGTGAAGGTCTATGCCGACTACAGGCACGGTGTCGGCGGCACAGTGCCGACATTCAGCGAGGAAGAACTCAAGGCCCTCGTTGCCGAAGCTCGTTCGGCAGGCAGACCCGTCTCCGCTCACGCGTCGACTCCGGAAGGAATGCGACGCGCAATTGTCGCGGGCGTTGATACGATCGAACACGGATACGGCGGAACGGAAGAAACGTTCAAGCTCATGGCAGAGCACAAGGTTGGGTATCTCCCAACCCTGACCGCAGAGGAATCATACGGCGAGTACTTCGAAGGATTTAAAGCCGGCGGACCCCTCTCCCCCGGCATGAAGCAAGCGTTACACGCCTTCAAGCTCGCACTCGACAACGGGGTCACGATCGGACTTGGAAGTGATGTTGGCGTCTTTACGCACGGCACAAACTACCGGGAGCTCGAATGGCTGGCCAAAGGCGGCATGACGAACACCCAGGCTCTCATGGCTGCAACGTCGGTTAATGCAAAAATCCTCCGCATGGAGGAACAGCTCGGCCGTGTCCGCCCAAAGCTTTTCGCCGATCTCATCGCGGTCAAGGGGGACCCCACGCAGGATATCAAGACCTGCCGAGATGTGAAGTTTGTGATGAAGGGAGGAATCGTCTACAAGGAAGCCCGCTGAGGTCTTGACGATCACAACATCCTGCTACCACGGTAGAACGCCGCCATCGGATTGGCATGCATCCTCTGCGGGATTGATCGTTCCACCCAATGAACGGTCCGCCTGAAAAAAATGCGCGTTGGCAGGGAGAACTGTTCGCCATGCTGCCGCGATCCATTCAATAGAATCACACTTCCCGCCGTCCTCATCACACCCGGAACTCACGTTTCCCGGGCTACGTTCTACAACTGCAGGGCTCACGAGCACACCAGTATGCTCGGTCTGTTTCACACCGATCGTTGTTGAGATCTGATCATCCCCGCGAAGACCCTATTCGGTTCCATGCAGCAGAGGTCCACCCATCACATCCATTGTAAGGAGGCACCATGCGTATCTTCTCTGCAAGCCTCATCGTCGTCGTTCTTTTGCTTCCCATTGCCTGTGCACCGGCTCCTCCGGATATGGCAGCTCTTCGCAAAACTGTGGATGCATACAATGATGCATCGAAAGCAGCGCTCCTCTCGGGCGACGCGCAGAAAGACATCGCTTGGTATGAAGCCGATGCGCTTGAGATGGCACCGAACATGACCGTCATCAAAGGCAGGGACAGCATATTCGCTTTTCAACAATCGATGGCGAAAACCGGCATGAAGGCCACGGCAGTCGACTTCCAGACGACTGAACTCACCGCCGATGGCAAGATGGCTTATGAAATCGGAACCTATTCAATGAGCATGACGATGCCATCGGGAGAAATGAACGACAAAGGCAAGTACATCGCTCTCTGGCGTCAACAAACCGATGGAACCTGGAAGGTCCACGCCGAAACATGGAATTCCGACATGCCGATGCAAATGCCTTCGGCTCCGAAGGAAGCTAAAGGAAAGAAAAAATAGTTTTGTGTCCAGGTAAAAGCTGGAAGAGTACCACGCCCGCCCCTCGCATTGTGCGCGTTGGGCGGGCAGAACTTTTATGAGTACACGGTGAGACCGGCCGTCGCTTGCCGGTGAAATGAATGCCGCCAGCGCATCAATCTTCGTCGATCAACAACTTGGTGAGAACATGGGAAAACGCCTGACAGAGGAACAGCAACGATTCTATGCAACCAACGGGTATATCGTTGGTATGCCCCCCGTCTATTCGCCGCAGCAGGTTCACGGGCTGAACGAGGGACTTGAAGAGCTCATGAAGCTCCTTCGCCCGGGCGAAGACGCAAAGGAGATCCGCGAGTGGCACGAAAGCAGCCGGTTCCTCTATGACATCTGCACGAACCCGGTGATCCTCGACTACGTTGAAGATATTCTTGGACCCGACTTCTATCTCTGGGGATCAAACTTCTTCATCAAGCCGCCGCACAGCTCCTCGACGGTCGGCTGGCACCAGGATACGTACTACTGGCCGGTTGAACCGAAAATCTCTGCAACGGTCTGGCTCGCGTTCGAGGATGTCGACGAGGAAAACGCAGCGATGCGGGTGATCCCCGGCTCGCACAAAGTTGGTTTGTTGAAACACTCGCGATCGTCGGACACGGATTCGGTTCTTACGCTCGAATGTGAAGGCGGACAGTACAGGGAAGATCTTGCCGTATCGCTCAACGTGAAAGCCGGGGCGTTTTCGATGCACGACGACAAGATTGTCCACGGGTCTCCAGCAAACAACTCGAACCGACGACGGGCCGGCTTGACGATCAGGTACTCGAGCACAATCGTCAAGTGCGACCTCTCCGTCAACCCGTACTTTACGACATATCTCTGCCGGGGGGTGGACACGTACAAACACAACCCTGTCGGAGTTGTACCGACTCAGAAATTCGGAAGGCTTGAAAGAAAACATGTTAGCGTTGAAGAGGCGGGAGTAGATGCGGAAAAGAAACTCGGCCTCGTGAGGTGAGCTCGGCCTTCTAAGTCAACGACCCATTCGGAGAACGTTTGCGATGAACCAGGGCGTGAAGACAATCATCTATCCCGTAAAAGACATTTCCCGATCGAAAGCTCTCTTCCGCACGCTCCTCGGCGTAGACCCCTATGTCGAACAGCCATATTATGTCGGCTTCAAGATCGGCGATCAGGACATCGGGCTGGATCCCAATGGTCATAAAGCCGGGATGACGTGCTATTATCACGTCGACAACATCAAGGAGAGCCTGCAGTCACTCGTCGACGCAGGCGCGCAGGTTGAGCAGCCGGTGAAAAATGTCGGCGGCGGCAAGCTCACAGCCATCGTGCGGGAAGAAGGCGGCAGCCTCATTGGTCTGATTCAAGTTGCTTGAGTGGGAGAATGGAGACCGCGCGACCGAGAGTCCTCGTGGTAGGTGAAGGAAACGCGGTGGCGTTGGAGACTCTGATGGAGAAATAACGAATCCATCGAGGAGCAAGTTCAGCTATGCCGAAGCCCAAGACAATTGTTCAATATATCGAAGCCGCCCCTGAACAGGCCCGCGGGAAACTCCGGGAGATGTACGCGATCATCCGCAGGTCTGCTCCCGACGCAGTAGAAGGCTTGAAATGGGGCTTGCCTGCATTTTCGAGCCATCGGATTCTTGTAACGTTCGCCGGCTTCAAGCATCACGTCGGGTTCTATCCGACTCCTTCTGTGGTCCAAGCCTTCGCCAAAGAGCTCACCCGCTTCAAGACCGGGAACGGTTCGGTTCAATTTCCACTCGACAAACCACTGCCAAAGGGACTCATCGCGAAAATGACGAAGCTGCGCGTCAAGGAGTGCAACGAGGAAGACAAGAAGTGGAGGTCAAATGCGAGACGACCCGAGAAGAAGACAACTTCCTTGAGAGTCAGATCCAAAAGTTGACCCGTTTTCTTGGTTCGGCAGTTAAGTTCATCCCCAGTACGGGGCGAAGCGATCACCCACCCGCCTGTTGACATTCTCACCAATTCACTTACTTTATTCACCGTGTAGTCGTTGAACGATGAACGCTTGCGCTCTCTGCTCCTTGGATGGAGAGCAAGCGCCTGCCGCCGTGCCAAAAAGGGGGTTGTATGCCGAAGTTCACCTCATTCTCCCATCGTCTGCAGATCATCCTCTTAATCTTCGTTGTGAGCCTGATATCTGGCGCTTCGTTTGCAATGCGATTGGCGGCGCAGGACGTTGGTGTGCCGTCACAGGAACAGATCAGGCAGAACAATCTCAAGATGTTGACGCACGTTCGAACCGATCCCGGATCACGACCAGCTGTGCTCTCCCGCCTGCGGCAACAACTCACCATGCGGGGTTTGGCCGATGTGGACGCGCGACTGAAGGAAATTGGAAAAATCCTTGACGAGTCAGTCACGCTGACCGATGATCAGTTTGCGCAACGACAGTCGCAGCTTGTCGACCGGATTGTTGCACAAGTGCGTCCAGGAGCGACATCGTTGACACACGCGTCGGACAGTCTGAAGTGGATTGATGTCCACAACCACGTCGTGGCAGACAGGGGGAGTTTTCAGGAAGCCGTGAAGGCGGCGGTCGCGTTGATGGACAAGGAGGGCATCCAGGCGATGATCATCATGCCGGTGCCGTTGACAGAGCCCCGGTATGACTGCAGCACATTCGCGCCGGCGTTGAGGGCGTACTCCCACCGGATTGCATTTCTCGGTGGCGGTGGAAAACTGAATTCTTTGCTTCATCGCGCTGCCCGGCAGACGACGATCTCTGACGGACTTCGGAGGGAATTTGAGCAGGAAGCCCATGCGATCCTGCATGAGGGAGCGGCGGGGTTCGGTGAGATCGCGATCCATCATCTCTCGCTCCATGGTGCCGACCATCCTTATGAGAGCGTCCCGGCGGATCATCCGCTTCTCCTGCTGCTCAGCGACATCGCCGCGCGCGAGGACGTTCCGATCGACGTTCATTTCGATGTCGTCACGAAGGATTGTCCGCTGCCCGACTGGCTTTCATCATCCAACAATCCCAAATCGCTGGCGTCAAACATCGATGCGTTCGAGCGATTGCTCGATCATAATCTACACGCGCGTATTTGCTGGGAGCATGCAGGTTCGGATAACACGGGGCACTGGACAGTCTCTCTGAGCCGCCGTCTTCTTCAAAGGCATCCCAACTTGTATATGAGCCTTCGCCTCGGACCGGGTTACGCACTTCAGAATTTTCCACTGACCCCGGAGGGTCGGATCAAACCGGAGTGGCTCTCTCTGTTCCGGGACTTTCCAGACCGCTTCATGATCGGCGCGGACGAGTTCATCGCATCGCCTGCATCCCAGGGCTCCGGTGTTGGTGCGCAGCTTGCCCGTCGCGCTCCAATGACGCGCCAAATGACACCGCTTTTTCTGAGTGCGCTACCACTGGAGCTCGCGAATAAATTCCGCCACGATACTCCGGTTTCATTCTTTCGACTCAAGGAATGATGGTGCGGGAAGGCGGGATAGATGAACGTGCAAAAAAAATGGGGCTAGCAAGAATGCTAGCCCCGGCTCTTAATCAAAGTGCTTGTCGCTTGTGGAATGATGAATATCCAACACCGAATGTCGAACACCGAATGTCCAATTTCCAGGTTTGTTCTTGGAGCGGGCGACGAGGGTCGAACTTCCAAAATGACTGGGGTTAGCTACGAGATAGTTTCAAGCCGCTAACCCCACCGTCATTTTGAGAATCCCGCAGTACTGTTGACTCATGAATGCGGGATCTGAAGGCGGGAAGGGAGATACAAGGACGTGCAATAAAAACAGGGCTAGCAAGAATGCTAGCCCCGGCTCTT
>DATJQB010000151.1:0-9472 GCA_035506075.1 Bacteroidota bacterium
GCAATTCGTACCGAAGTTCAATCCCCCCTCTTTTACATTCGGACACGAGACGTTGATCTCATACCCGTGGATTCCTTCCTCCTTCTCAAGAAGGGAAAGCACGTCGCAATATTCCTGGATCGAACTTGCAGCAATGTTAACGATGATCGTAGTCCTGAGCGTCCGGAGGAACGGAAGCTTGTCCTTGATGAAGGCATGCACACCGATGTTCGCGAGACCGATCGAATTCAGCATCCCGCTCGGAGTCTCGACGATCCTGCGCGGCGGGTTCCCGTCACGCGGCTTCCACGAGAGGGACTTCGTGCAAATCCCGCCGAGCTCGTTCACGTCGACAAGGTGTTTCACTTCATCGCCGTAGCCAAACGTGCCCGATGCAACCAGAACCCTGTTGCGAAACTGAACGCCGCGTATAGAGAATGACTCGATCATGATCTACCTGAGCTTCACGTCTTTGCTGTTGAACGTCGGGCCATCGGTGCAGACGAGTGCATACTTTTTTGATCCGTCGGTTCTCTCAACCGGACATCCCTGGCAGATTCCCATGCCGCATGCCATATCGCCTTCGAGCGATAGCTCGCAGTCGAATCCCTCGGCCTCTGCCAAAGCGGACAACGCCTTCAGCATGGGAGTTGGACCGCAGCCAAACACCTTCAGGCCTTGTTTGCCATTGAGCTTGAGCTCCGCCGCCAACAGATCGACCACAGTCCCCTTCACACCGAGCGTGCCATCATCCGTTGCAACCCGAACATTGACAAGATACTGGTCCGTCACCTGTTGTTTCGTTCGTGCCCCGATCAGTGTTAGGATTTCCTTGTGCTCATTCGCGAGGACTTCGGTGAGAAACGGGAACGGGGCTACGCCAAGGCCCCCGCCAACGAGAATTGCTTTGCGGAACGGTCCGGTGGTCCGGAATGGAGTTCCAAGAGGCCCGAGCACATCGAGCATGTCGCCCGGCCGTTTTGACGAGAGCATCTTTGTACCATGTCCGATGACGTTGAACATGAGCTCAATCGAATCACCGGCCCGGCGCGAGATGCTGAACGGTCGGCGCAGGAGCGGAAGGCATCCTTCGCCGCAACGGATGTTGACAAACTGACCGGGGGCGGATCGGTGGGCGAGCGCTTCGCATCGCAGCCGTAAACGAAAGATGTTCGCAGCAGCCTCTTCGCGTTGGACGACTTCGACCGCAGATTCAATGATCGCCGATGATTTCTCAGCCACTACTTTATCTTCCTTCCCACACCATTGCCGGTGTCAACCTCAACCTGCGGCTGGCGCATTGGAACGAGGGGATGCTTCGGACGCAGAGAATCAGGAACCGGAACAGTCCGACGGTCTTCAAGAGAATCCGCTGCTGTTTTTTGCGGCTGACGCAATGGAACGAGGGGATTCTTCGACCGCAGAGAATCAGGAACCTGAGGAGTGCGACGATCTTCGAGGGAATCTGCGGCCACTTTGGGTCGCGGGCCCAGAGCAGCCTTCGAGGAGTCGGCAGCCTGCTTCTTCACTTCACTGCCCCTGGCAGATTTGAGGCTGTCGGGCAGAGACTTTTTCGTAGAATCCAACGGCGGAGCCGGCGGGGCCTCCGTCGGGGGTACTCGCTTGAGTGCCGCCTGTCCGAATCGGGTAGTTCCAAACTTCTCGGCGAGCGTACGATACTCAGACGCTGCGCTGTCGGGGAGCGAGAGATGATTTTCATAAAGCCAGGCCATCAGGAACCGGCTCTTGGGCACAAGAGCGGACTGCGAAAATTCAGTGATGATTCTGCCAAGAGTATCCACCGCCTCTTTGTACTTGCCGGCGTACGTGAGCGAATCGGCAACCGCGTAGAGTTGCACCGCCGGATCGACCCTTGAAGGTGTTGGTTTGAACCCGAGCGCGATGCGCGCTTGTTCGGCGAATGTCGACGTCGGGTACTTGTCGAGAATCTTCTTGTAGAGGTCCTTCTCGTTGCCGTACTTCTTGGCCGAATCCCCCCTCGCTACTTCTGCGAGCACATACCAGGCACGAGGCGTCTTCGCACTATCTATTCCCAGCTTGAGGGCCTGGTTGATCCAATAAAACGCGGAGTCCGGAACATCGAGATCTGTGTAGAACGATTCCCCCAACAAGTACGACAGGTTCCCAATCGAGGCAATCAACGTGTCCTTCTTCGGCTTTGGAATAATCCGTTGTGCACCCGATCCTGCGGGAATTCCTTTCGCGCCAAGCGAGTCTTTGTGCGCCAGCACCTTTGCACTGTCGCGCGATGCAAGTGTTGAATCGGCTTTCTGTGCGATCATCAGAGTATCCTTCGCTCCCACGATCGACGAGTCTTTCGCCCCTGATGCCAACGCCCGTCTCGATCGAACCGATCTCGGTTCAGCATCGAGCGCATGCTCAGCCGTCGCCGGAGCGGAAGAGATCACCTTGTTACTGTCCCTGACAACCCACATACTGTCCACGTCATAGATGGCGAGGATACTGTCAAGCTTCAGGTACTGCATCTGCAAACGGTAGTAGTTGTCAAACGCCGCCACCTTCTTCGTTGCATCTGCGGTTAATTCGGGGGAACCGCCGACGGTGGCGTGAGAGTACGCGATTCTCGCATCCTTGTAGTTCCCCATCGTATACTGATACAATCTGCCAAGCTCAAACGCGGCTTTTGCACCCGGTTCAGTCTTCGAGCTCGTCGTGTCCGTCAATCGATACCAATCGACAGCCTCATCAAAATTGCCCGCGCGCTCGAGAGTTTTTGCCAACTCGTACTGAATCGTGCCGCGATTGTCAAGAAACATGTAGTTCTTTTGCATCTTGCGCAGAATCGCTGCAGACTCATCAGTTTTTCCGGCTCGACGCAGCGCAATTGCGGCCTGAACCTGGCTCTGATACAGCGTGTAATCATCCGGGGAGTGTTTCTGAACTCCGAGATACGCAGCTGCTGCCTTCTCATAATCGGGTATCGAAAAATAGAGATCTCCTGCCCGCAACTCGGCATTCGCCTGCATCGCGCCATCGTTCGAAACCTCGACGGCTTTCATATACTCGGCGATGGCGTTGTCGGTATTTTTCTGAGTGACCGCGATGTCGCCGAGTTTGACATGGGCCTCGCCTGCGATATTATTGTACCCCGCCGCGGCTGCCGTTGTCGCAAGGTCCTGACCGACGCTCGTTGCCTCGTCGAGTTTGCTCTCCTTCTCAAGCGCCTTCACAAGCCACAGCTGTCCCTGGAATGCGAGAGATGCACTGGGCTTTTTTGCCATGAGCTCGGTGAACTTCCTCTCTGCCTTGACATATTCCTCCTGGTAGAAGAACGATTTCCCGATCAGGAACAGAGCGTCATTGACAAGTGAGCTGTTGGGATAGAAAGAAAGGATGTTCGAACACTTGTCGATCACTGTCGTGAATTTCTGCTTGGCAGTCGACCCGGTCGTCGCGGGCTGGTTGGGGGTTTGCGCCTTGGTCTTCAGCGACGATCTTGAGGCAAGCACCTCGGCTTCGGCATCATCAAAAATCTTCTTCGCGTTGTAGTATGCGTTAAAGTAGGCGACGGTGTTTTCGTAGGAATCGGAAATCCATCCACCAATGGTGCTGAAAACCGAGCAGCCGGTTTGACCTAGGCTCAGGAGGAGAAGTGAGGCGAGAATTGTAGAACGGATCAATCGCACGTGTGCCATTTCTACCTCCAATATATTAAACAAGCGGTTTGATTGCAAGAATCAACAATTCCTACAGGCAGGATTAAACCTGCAACCGCCATCTTCATCTAACATTGTGAATGGGAACTTGAACCCGAACTCTAAGGAGATGACACCATGAAAAGACTCTTAATCATCCTGACGTTGACAGCCCTGACGCTCAGTGCAGCATCTGCCCAATGGGGAGCAGGCCAACAGAAACGCGGGGGCAACATGCGTGAGCGCCTTGTCACCGCACTCAAACTGACCGACGAACAGAAGAAGACGTTTGAATCACTTCGTGTCGACATGGAGAAGAAGTCCATCGAGCAGCAGGCGCACATTCGGACAGCCCGCCTCGAACTCCGTGAACTGTTCAAAGCCGATCAGCCAAACCAGTCAGCCATCGAAAAGAAACTGGGTGAACTCTCGCAGCTTCAAACGCAACGCCGGTCGCTCGTCGTGGACCACTGGTTCGCCGTCAACAAAATGCTGACACCGGATCAACAAAAAGTATGGAAGAAGGCTTCAGCACGCTTCCTGCAGCAGGCACGGACACGGTTTGCCCGGGGCAGAGCACAACAGTTCATGCGCGACCAGGGTATGCGCAACCAGGGAATGCGTAACCGATTTGCACAGCCTCCAGGCGGCGCGACGAGCCGTTAACGTTTCTGCGAGTAACGTACTAGCAAGTTATTTGGGGTTGGTCGGCCGGATATCGATCTCGCTGACCATCGCCCGTTCTGGCAGCCTCAGGGCTGCCAGAACTGTTTCTGCGACGTCCTGTGGATCGAGAATTTTCTCCGACCGTGAGGGTTCCTTTGGGGATGGGGAAAACGAGGTGTCCACTGATCCCGGACAAATGGTGATGACACGAATGTTACGATCTCTGACTTCAAGCATCAGCGATCGCGCAAATCCGATAAGCGCCCACTTTGTTGCCGCGTAGCCTGCCCCGCCGATGAACGCGTTTCTTCCGGCAAGCGACGCCACGTTCACGATCGCACCCGATCGCTGTTGCTCCATGAGTTTCAGTCCATGTTGCGTCACGAGCATGACGGCACGCATGTTGATGTTCCACATGCGGTCAAAATCTGCGAGGCTGAGATCGCGGACCGGAGCAAAGATCCCGATGCCTGCATTGTTCACGAGCACGTCAAGTCTCGCACTCCGCGTTCCCATCTCGCTGAAGAGACGATCAATCTGTGCCTCCTCGGTGAGATCAGCTGCGATCGCGATCGCCCGGCCTCCCTCCGACTCGATCTGAGATTTCAGGGCGTTCAATTCAGAAAGCGTCCGGGCAGTGAGAACGACTTCCATCCCTTCGCGGGCGAGCATCAGCGCAATCGACTTCCCGATTCCGCGTCCCGCTCCCGTCACCAGCGCAGTCGCTCCCTTGAAGTTCATACCTGTAGATCTCCTGATTGCGGACGAATAACAACATCTTCGAGAATCATTGAATCAGGCTGGCAACTGAGGGAGTAGATCGCCTTTGCAATCTCCGCCGCTTTCATCATCTGATGGCCGTACTTCTCAATGTGCCGCTGATGCCAGATTGGAGTCTGCACCGCCCCGGGATAGACGTTAATGATCTTGATCCCCTTTCCGCGAGTCTCGGCGCGCAGCACATTCATCATCGCTTCTGCACCTGCCTTCGAGGCTGCATAGACAGACGATCCGGTGTAGGTTGCCTTGGCCGCATACGAAAGAATATTGAGGATCGTTCCGCTTCCCCGTTCGAGCATGCCCGGCAGCACCGACTTCGTCACGAGAAACAATCCCCGCAAGTTCGTCGCAACAACTTCATCGAACTGCCCGATCGTTGTCGACATGAAATCCTTGAAGTACGTAACGCCGGCGTTGTTGACAAGAACATCCGGAAGGCCAATCCCGGCCACAATCACACCTGCGGCCTGTTGCACCTTGTCCGCATCCGTCACATCACACGACACGGGGAGACACCTTCCTCCCCCCTTCTCAATATCCGCCCGGAGGGAATCAAGTGCATCGATGTTTCTCGCTGTCGCAGCGACCGTATCGCCCTGTGATGCGTACTCCATTGCGAGCGCCCGGCCGATTCCGGAACTTGCGCCAGTGATCCAGATCTTGCGCGAAGAGGACATGCTATCGTTCGAGCTTCCTGCCGATCAGGGTGAGGAATTCCGATCGCGTCTTGACGTCGTCGCGGAACGAACCGAGCATCGCGCTCGTCGTTGCCACGGAGTCATGCTGTTCCACACCACGCATCATCATGCAAAGATGGCGGGCTTCCATCACGACTCCGACACCAAGCGGCTTGAGGTGTTTGAAAATCGTATCTGCAATTTGTTGAGTCAGCCGTTCCTGAACCTGCAGGCGGCGGGAAAACACTTCCACGATGCGAGGCATCTTGCTCAGCCCGACGATTTTTCCATTCGGCAGGTATGCGATGTGACACTTCCCGTAGAACGGAACCAGATGATGTTCGCACAAGCTGAAAAAATCAATATCGCGTACAATCACCATCTCGCTGTACCGCTCCGTGAAGATCGCCTTCTTCAACACCTGCTCGGCATCCTGATGGTAACCTTTTGTCAGGAATTCGTACATGCTGGCAACGCGTTCGGGCGTCTTTAACAAGCCTTCGCGCGTTGGATCCTCGCCGACATGCTTCAGCAAGTCGGTAATTGTCTGTTCGAATGATGGATTCCCGGAATCTTTTGCCATGTTTATTCTCCCCGGTATTCCACTACGTTGTTCTCGGTTTCGTGCAAGCGCACCGAGTGCAGTCTCCCCTCCGTGATGTTCGGCTCGAGGACGTTCCAGATCTCCCGCGCGATATTCTCCGCCGTAGGAATGATCCCTTTCATAAAGTCCACGTCGATGTTCAGGTGTTTGTGGTCCACCTTCTCAATCACCTCGCGTGCGATAATCGCCTTGAGCTTCTTGAGATCAATAACGTACCCGGTTTTCGGGTTTGGTTCGCCGGCGACAGTCACCTCAAGGACATAGTTGTGCCCGTGCCCGTTCTTGTTGGAGCACTTGTCGTAGACCAACTCGTTCTCTGCATCTGAGAGCTGAGGATTATAAAGACGGTGCGAGGCGCTGAACACGGCTCTGCGGCTGACGTACACCAATCGGTCAAACTCCTTTCATCAAAGTGCAGCGAGGACTTCCTCTGTGTGCCCCTCGACCTTCACTTTGGGAAAGATCTGTGCAATGCGGCCTTCCTCGTCGATGATTACAGTCGTCCGCTCGATACCCATAAACTTACGACCGTACATCGACTTCTCCTTCCATACCCCATATGCTTTAAGCACTTCCTTTTTCTCATCGCTCAGGAGCGGGAAGCTCAGATCATACTTCTCTGCGAACTTTGCATGCGACGATGCGCTGTCGGCACTGAGACCGATCACCACCGCACCTTTTTTCTTCACTGCAGACAAGTTCTCCTGGAACGAGCAAGCTTCTTTGGTGCAACCGGAAGTATTGTCTTTTGGATAGAAATAGAGGACGACCTTCTTCCCCCGAAAATCCTTGAGCGAGATCTCGCTGCCATCACCCGCTGTGAGTGTGAATTGCGGTGCTTTTCTGCCGACTTTCAACATCCGGATGTTCCCTCTTCTCTTGAACACTGGCAATTATTTACGACGGCCGGGCAAACAGAAATCGCCAATGATTACTATTGACGATTTGAATCACCTCATGCCGAGAACGATTACTGAATAGATTCGAGGTTCTTTGCTACTTCGTCGTAGTTCGGCTCTACTCCCGGATTGTCGGTCACCCATGCGTAGCGCACGACACCGGTCTTGTCGAGGATGAAGACCGACCGTTTCGCTGCCGCATAGCCATTCAGCCCGGCAAAGTTTTCAAGAACAATTCCGTACGCGCCGATTGTCGACCGGCTGTAATCGGAAAGGAGCGGGAATTGGATATTGTTCTGTGTCGCAAATGACTTGTTTGCGAACGGGGAATCCACGCTGATCCCGATCACCTGGGCGTTCATTTCGTTGAACCGGCTCATTGAATCGCGCAACGCACACATTTCCTTCGTGCACACACCGGTAAACGCTCCGGGAAAGAATGCAATCACAGTCTTCTTCCCGAGGAATTCGCCGAGTCCCCTCGGTTTACGATCCGCATCAACTAACGTGAAATCCGGAGCCTTCTCTCCTACTCGCACTGCCATGGTATCCTCCAACAATCAGTTTGAAAAATATTTGTTTTGTCGCCGGGTTGTGACAGTCCTGACGATGAGAATGCAAAGCCGCTCAAGCGCTGACCTGCGTTTGCTGATGCATGTAAGGGATCATCGTACAGAACACGATCGCCGATCGCGAAACACTGAAGTTCCCAGCCCGTCATTTTCTGACGGACGGGGGGGACTCAGTTCTTCCCGAGGCAGTCGTTGCATACTCCATAGAAATCGAGGCGATGCGTCGAGACCGTTCCCGGCACAGAATCTCGCACACGATCATGGAGGTCATTCAGAGGAGGAACTGGGAGGTCCCTCACAACGCCACACTGTTTGCACACAAAATGGTAGTGTTGTTCAATTGTCGCGTCGTAACGGTGAAGACCTTCACCGAAATCGAGTTCGCGAATTTTTCCCTGCGCTGTAAGGATGTGGAGGTTGCGGTAGACAGTGCCAAGCGAGACGCGCGGGATCTGTTCACGCACTTGCTCGTGAATCCACTCCGCTGTCGGATGTGACGTCGTACGGGAAAGGACTTGAAGGATCTTTTCCCGCTGCCTGCTTCGCTTTGTCCCGAGGACTTGCATTGGATCTCTTTACGTTTCTGTGACTGTGGGAAATATATCAAAACGCAAAAGGAATGTCAAGAAAACGGGCAATGAGCACAATCTTTCGCTCCATTTTGCCAACTCTCTCCTGTGACTGCTGAAATGAACAAGAGCGGGGCCCGTTTCGTTCCGTCCTGACACTGACAATGGCGCACAAGAATCCGGTCTGTCAACTCATCTGCGTACAGAGGAACGAGATAAGCGGGGCTCGCTGGCATCGTGCAGGGCGTAGGCAATAGGAAGAACCTGATGGAGATCTCTTGCAGAAATAGCGAGAAAAGCAGGCAGGGAAAATTCGCGGAAGGGGAGGGATTCGAACCCTCGATACCGCTAGGCGGTATTCCGGTTTTCGAGACCGGCCGATTCAACCACTCTCGCACCCTTCCGTGTGGTCGATGAACTAGAAGAATATACGACTTCGTTTCTTGAAGTTCAAACCGGATTTCAGTCTCATGATCAGGGCAACTCCTGAAAATCGGCGCCCCTTCCTTCACAGGTGCGCCGACGCATATGGAATCCACTCGGCTCTTCAGTTTCTTGAGCTCTCAAGAACACATGATGGCTCCTTGACGCTGGCACGCTTTGCTCCCGTTGAGCAACAAAATGTTGAGAGCCGTCAATGCTGCGGTGATGACTCAAACACTATCGAGAAGGTTCGGAATTCGATTTACTGTAAAAGTCAAACCGACGGGATGCATATGTCAAGATGAAGCGCATCCACTCTTGAAGCTGAATTCCGTCATCGCTTCCGGCTCGAAAACCGGCTACCCAGCCAGGACCGTTACCAAGCTTGAGGTGATGACCTCCCTGCGCGACGTTCGTTGCATTTTCGGCCATATTTTCCTATACTATTTTCCGTCCACTTGACAGAGAGATGCAGGAGTGGTTGTCAGCCAGAGGCTGATCCGCCTTCGGCGGAAACTGGCACGCCACGGATCGTGAGTCAAGGATGCACCACGTGTACGTGCTTTGGAGTAGCAAACTCCGCAAACGCTATGTGGGCTCCTGCCAGAGTCTCGAGACAAGACTCA
>DATJQB010000152.1:0-3513 GCA_035506075.1 Bacteroidota bacterium
TTCAGGCGGCAGAGATATCTCATTCGACCAGATCGCACGGCAAGTGAATCTCTCCCCCTCCCGCTTTCGACACCTCTTTAGGGTTGAGGTCGGTAGTGCTCCCGGGACATACCTGAAACAACTGCGCCTTCAGCAAGCCAAGCACCTCTTTGGGACTACATTTCTGCAGGTCAAAGAAGTGCGGAATGCGATTGGATTCGCGGATGCCAGCCATTTCTCGCGGGATTACAAGAGGCTTTTTGGAACGTCACCATCTACCGAGCGCGGCAGAAAGTCGTTCGCGCGCGCGCCAAGAAAGTAAGTCAGAAGCAAAGTAGTGGACACAACACTGCAGGTAACCAACGTCCGAGCCAGCTAACCCAAAATTTACTTGACGCTCCGCGCTGGAAGGGAGTACAAACCCGCCTATAACCTCATCGCTCCGGATAATTCTGTCCTCGTTCCGATGTAAGGCCCAGGTAAGTGGCCCCGTTCAAAATTCCCTAGACCTCTTCCAATCATGAAGGAGATGCACATGGTAAAGTTCCCAGAGAAAGTTCTCCTTGCCACTGCAGCACTATGCGTCATCACATCAGGTGTCTGTATTGCCCAGGACACAAGCACGGTCATTCTCGGAGGGACGGGGCAAGCGCCGCACATCCAGACGGTGATCGATGGCGTTTCGGATGCTCTGACATCGAGCGGTGTGAAAGTCAAAGTTGAATCCGGAGATTCAAAGTCGCGGAGCGCGATTCTCGATGAGATGAAGACTTCCGGAAATAGCATTCTTCTATACCTCACCGTGAACACGATGCGGGGACAGAGAGGGAAGCTTCTCGCGGAGTCCTTTGTGGATGGAAAGAAGATTTGGGAAGAAGAAGTCAGAGGTTCGCTCATGGCGGTGTCAGCCGAAGGCGAAGTGCAGGGGATGACGAAGAGCCTCATTGAGAAGTTGAGGAAACGAATCGGAGGTCCGGGGCTTCCTAAGTGAACGATGGATACGACGTATTGCATCGAATGGCTTTGATACTGAGTTTGCGAAGCATCCGCGCGTTCTTACCGAAGGAGGGCGCCACCTGGAACGTAGTCCAAAAACGGTGACCCCATCACCCCGGTACCAGCTCCCATCCCAACCCTTAAATCTCAATCATCCTCTTCCGTGCACGGCATCGATTTCGACACCACTTTCTGGAGCCCCGCCCCTCACGCGATGACTCAATCATCCGTGCGCGGCCGATTACGTCACACGAGTCGATAGCTAAACTGACCCCGCAACGCGTCTCAGGGTAAGCCCGCCTCAACATCAGCCGCACATGCACCAGCCCAATACTCAATGGCTTGCTACCGAGGCGGTGATTTGATCGCCCGCAGAATTCACATCAATCGTGATGTCGTTATCCCAACACGTACAATAGATGGCCTTGTCTACCACCCTATCTTCTTTTATCTGCTGTCCCTTGATATAGGTGTAGCCGGTGATCGCAGGCGAGCGGGTTTTCGTGGTATTTGCCTCAAGCATTTCGACGACGTCTTCCCGCGGATGCCCGAAGAAAAAGCCGTGAAATTTGCCAGGGCTCTGTGTTTCTTTATGGCCCGCGGAGATCACGGCGATCTTTGGCGAGAGCGCTTTCACAAAATCCTCGTCCGTGCCATTGGCTGATCCGTGATGTCCGACCTTGTAGATGTCGGCCGCTAACAGGTCCGAACTGTGGTAACGGTCAAGCAGGTGAGTCACTTGGCCTTCATCACATCCGCCGTCGGGGTCGTCTTCCGAGTCGCCGCTCAGAATCGCGGTCACCGTCTTGTACCGTATGCGAAGCACGAGCGAATTGTTGTTTTGATTTTCACAGTTTCGGGAACCGGTTAGGAATTTGATGTCAACGCCCGACGATGTCGCGAGCTGCTTGAGGCCGGGAGGCGTGAAACCCTGGTCCGTGATGCTGTCATCTTCGATAGCGAGATACTTGATTCCATGTGCAGAAGCGTAGGTGCGTGCCTTTTTCAATTGCGCGGCTCCGCTGCCCACGATGTCGCCCCCATCGTAGAAATATGTGACCTTGAAATTCTGCAACACGTTCATGAGGAGCTTCGTGTGGTCGATGTGCGCATGACTGATGATTACGGCATACAAAGTTTTGTTGAGGTCAGGGCGCGCAGCGAAGAAAGCTGACAGGTCCGACAGAAGATGTTGTTTATCCCGATCATCCCCAGTGGACTCTCCTCCAGCATCGACAAGGACCGCGGCCTTCTTGAACTCCAAGAGGATTGAGTCTGCCTGACCCACGTCCATGACGTGGATCTTCATCTGAGCCTTAAGCCACATCGGCAAGGAAAGCAGAGTGATCAGGAAGATGACGGATTTTCTCATCGTCGTGCTCCGAATCTGAAAGCGATCGCGCCTCGTGAAGGCATGTGTTTGCAAAAAAGTTCTGTTAGCCCTGGATTTGCAGGAAAACGAATCGTGCGTGCATTCTTCATCAAGTGCCGCTCATGGTCAAGAGAAAATAGTCCAAAACCGCTAACTACCCTGCGCGGGTAATGATGCCAAGCCTGAATAACCCAAAATTTACTTGACGCTCCGCGCTGGAGGGGAGTACAAACGCGCTCAGAACCTCATCGCTCCGGATCATCTGTCCTCATCCCTGAGGTAAGGCCCCAGCCCCGGTTCGGCCCCAAGCACGTCGGCCCCATCCTCAACTCGCTCCGAGTGCACCACTGTCCCCGGACTGCTGGCCCAGGAGGCCACCATGAATCGCCGTTGGCTACTTCTCCCCGCCATCCTGCTCGGCGTTCCAACCTTCATGTTCGCCCAAAGCACCCCAGGCACCTTTGCCTACACGGGCAGCATGAGCATCCCGCGCAATCAGGCTACGGCAACCCTGATTACGGGCTGCAACTGTCCGGCTGACGGGAAAGTACTCGTAACAGGCGGAGTGATTTCCAGTGGCGACATAGCCTTTACGACGAACACTGCCGAACTCTACGATCCTGCCTCGGGAACTTTCACTCCAACCGGGTCCATGAATGTTGCCCGTTCTGGCCAGGCAGCAGTCCTTCTTCTCGGCGGCAAGGTTCTCATCGTCGGCGCCTTCAACGCTCAGGGACCGGTCGATGCCGAAATATACGATCCTGTCGCTGGCACGTTCAGTTGCGTCGCAGGTCTCGATCCTTCAACCGCCTCCTGCAATTCCACACTTGTGCACAATGCCCTATCGGTCACCGCGACGATGCTCCAGAACGGCAAAGTGCTGATTGCCGGACTTCC
The DNA here is from genome assembly GCA_035506075.1 of Bacteroidota bacterium. Classification (GTDB taxonomy): domain Bacteria; phylum Bacteroidota; class Ignavibacteria; order UBA10030; family UBA10030; genus UBA9647. The sequence continues at coordinate 3,245 of DATJQB010000152.1, forward strand.
AACGCCAAGTTCCTTCGGACAGAGTTCTACGGCCGCGGCAATTTATGACCCCTCGCAATCAAACATCACATGCGTGAGTGGGATGAGCTCAACCCCAGGCATCTGCAATTCCAGCATGGCGAGCTTCCACGGATCCGGCACAGCGACGCTCCTTGCCGATGGGACAGTGCTCGTGGCTGGAGGTTTTGACCCGAATAGCGGCTACACGAATTCAGCCGAGCTCTATGACCCGACCGTTTCGCCGAACGGAGCATTCTCGATTACCGCTA
>DATJQB010000153.1:0-2976 GCA_035506075.1 Bacteroidota bacterium
GTGCATAGAGGAGAATAAAAACGAACGGCAGGGCGCAGAGTACGAACGTGACAAGCAGCGTTCCCCAGAACCCAAGATTTTGAAAGGCTTCCATAGTCTCAGTCGCTCTTTAGAAAAACTCCCGTGCGGACAAATTCACCAGCTGGTCAGCGATCGACCTGGCCGAGTACGATATCAACGCTTCCTGCGATCAACACAAGGTCTGCAATCATGCAGCCGCGTGAAATCTCAGGCAGGACACTCAGGTTCACGAACGCGCCCGACCGCGCCTTCACGCGGAACGGGGTACCGGTTCCATCGCTGACGATGTAGAAGCCAAGCTCGCCACGCGGTGTTTCGGTGCGCGCATAAATCTCTCCCGCGTCCGGACGAATTCTCTTCGGAATTGCGGCCTGCACATTTCCTTCCGGCAGCGCCGCCAACGCCTGCTCGATAATCTTGACGCTCTCTTCCATCTCGCGCATGCGGACGATGTGACGATCGAACACATCACCAACAGTCCCCATCTCCCCCTTCCCGATCTGCGGTTCCCATCCGAACTTGTGATAGACCGAGTACGGGTCATCCCGACGAAGATCCCAGTTAATGCCGGAGCCGCGCAGCATCGGGCCGCTGCAGGCAAAGTTGATCGCGACATCCTTCGGGAGCACGCCGACGTTTGCAGTACGCTTGATGAAAATCTCGTTGAACGTCAGAAGGTCGTTGAACTCCTTGATGCGGGGCTTGAAATACGTGCAGAACTCTTTCGCCTTCTCGACGAATTGCGGAGGGATGTCGTGCGATAACCCGCCGATCCAGAAGTAATTGTAGAGGAGACGGGCACCGCAGGTCATCTCGAAAAGATTGAGAATGAGCTCACGGTCATGGAAAGCATACAGGAAGGGAGTAAATGCACCTGCATCGATGCCGAAGGTTCCGACGGCGATAAGGTGGCTCGCGATCCTCTGGAGCTCAGCCATGATGACACGGATGTACTCAACGCGTTCAGGTACTTCAATCTTCAGCAGCCTCTCGACAGCGAGGACATATGAATGTTCCTCGTTGATCGCAGCGCAGTAATCCAGCCGGTCGCAATATGGAATGACCTGCTGGTAGTTCGTCATGTGTTCTGCGTGCTTCTCAAAGCAGCGGTGGAGGTAGCCGATGTGCGGAATCACATCGATAATGATTTCTCCATCAACGACGATCTCGAGTCTCAGCACACCGTGAGTCGACGGGTGCTGCGGACCCATGTTGATGATCATTTCATCGGTGCGCAGTGTTCTGCCGCTGGAGGTCTGGAGTGCACCGGGCTGCGTCACGTACCTGGTGGGAAGTGTTTTCGTTTCAATCATACCGATAGGTTCTGCTTGCGTTAGTACGGAACTTTCATCCCATTATAGAATTCAGGCACCTTGTAGTCCTTGCGCAGCGGGTGCCCTTCCCAGTCATACGGCATCAGGATACGGCGAAGGTCCGGATGCTCATCGATAATGATGCCGTACATATCGAACACTTCACGCTCATGCCAGTCCGCCGTGCCCCAGACGGAGGACACAGACTGGACGTGCGGATTCTCTTTCGTGCAGATCGCCTTCAGGACAATCTTGTGCTTGTGCACCATGGAGGAGAGGTGGTAGACGATCCCGAGCTTGCCGTTGTTGTAGTCGATCCCGCTCAGACACATCATGTAATCGAACTGCGCCGCCTGATCGTCACGAAGGAACAGGCAAATCTCCTTCGTCTTCAGCGGGTCGACGCTGATCCAGGGCTGCAGGGCGTCGAGCTTCGACTCGAGAATTGCGTCTCCAAACCTGGCCTTGAGAGCGTTATAGATTTCTTCAGCGGTCATACTTCAAACATCTCCTATGCAGACTTCTTCACGAGGCTTTCCTTCCTCACTTTTTCCTGCAGCTTGATGATTCCTTCAAGCAACGCTTCGGGACGCGGGGGACATCCGGGGACGAAGACATCGACGGGTATCACCCTGTCGACGCCTTTCAAGACGTGATATCCGTGCTCCCAGTACGGGCCGCCACAGTTCGCACACGATCCCATGGAAATGATGTAGCGCGGTTCCGCCATCTGGTCGTACAGGCGCTTGATCCTTGAGGCCATCTTCAGCGTGACAGTGCCGGCGACGAACATCACATCAGCCTGCCGGGGCGTCGCACGCGGGATAATTCCAAACCGCATGATGTCAAAATCAGACGCGGACGCTGCCATCATTTCAATCGCGCAGCATGCCAATCCAAACTGCATCTGATACAAAGAGGAGAGCCTGGCCCAGTTCAGCAGGTTCTCCATCGAAGTGACGAAAACGTTTCCGTTTTCGAAGCGTTGATCTAGTAAACCCATAGGAGTCGGTTCATCCAAATGTGGCTATTGCACGACGGGCTGCTCTTGCACCGTCTTCGTTGACTCGACAGGAGGCATCGAGACTCTGTTGACCCGTGGAACTTCCGGCTTTGGCTTGTCCCAATCCAAATCACCCTTCACCCACACATACACATATCCGACGACGAGGATCGCAAGAAACACTGCCATCTCAAGGAAGCCGAACAATCCCAGGTTTCGATAGACGAGAGCCCAGGGGAAGAGGAACACCGCTTCCACATCGAAAATGAGGAAAATGAGTGCAATGACATAGAATCGGACGTTGAATCGAACCCAGGCATCCCCGACGGGATCCTCTCCGCATTCGTACGGTGCGACTTTGCTCGGATAAGGACGGCGCGGCCGCAGGATCCACGATGCAAACATCCCTCCTGCCACGAAAAGTGCGCCAATGATAAGGAAAATGAGGACTTTGCCGAATTCAGTGAGCATAGAATAGCTCGAAAGGGTCTAAACGGTGGAGGAAAATTTCAAAAAATCGCACGTCAATATAGAGATGATTTCATAGTTTGTCAAGAAATCCGGAGAGATTCTCAGGTTTCAGGGTCTCTCTCGGTCTTTCTTGCGCCAGAAATGCCAATCAGCGCCTTGACATTTCCC
>DATJQB010000154.1:0-3551 GCA_035506075.1 Bacteroidota bacterium
TGTCGAAAAACTCCCGGTTCGCCTGGTATTCCTGCACCTGGGGGCACCAGACGTTGACGAGGCCGCTCACGTTCGTCGTCATGGTGGCTTCCAGGATTTTGATGTTCGGGTCCAGTCCCTTGAGCAGCGACACGAGGACCCTGTAACGATCGACGAAAGGATCCTCCGGCTCGTCAAACACGCCCTGCAGCCAGTGGCCTTCCCAGCCGTTCTCTTTCATCATGGCGATGATCCGCGTCGCCATCTGCGTGAGCATCATCTTGGACCGATCGGAGACGGCGTCAACTTCCTTGTCATCAGCCGCTCGCAGACCCAGGAGCATGTCCGTGGTGGTCCAGTTCCGCCTGCCGTACATCGGGGCGCCATGAATCGTGGTCATCCCCGCATCAAGGAAAACCCGGATGTACCGCTCAAGGAGATCCCGCCTGAATGACGCCACGTTGCCGACGCTGTCGAACGTGAAGTAATCCCCCCAGATGAACCAGAACGCGTTTTGTCTCTCCCTGACCATGAGATGAGCGTATTTCGCAAGCATGGCCCAGAACGGCTCGCTCCACTTGGTCACGTTATGTGCGCTGCAGATATTGTCGATGCTGTGCCAGTTGATGAAGTTGACAGTTGCGCGGGAGATGGGGGGAACAGTCGCCCGGTGAACGTTCACGATGTACTCGAGCGAGTCGACGTGTCCGTCTATATCGATCGCGAGCGCGTACCTGTACTTCCCCGGGACTGCCTGTGCATCGATGGGCAATTCAACCCGAAGGGCCACGGCCGTCGATTCGGCCACGATGGGCGAGTTCACCGGCCGGAACGGGTCATAGACACGGAATGGCGCGCGTCGGATGGCGTAAGGATTCTTCATCCCGCTATACTTCTCCGTGTTCCGGTCAAGCCCCGTGTTCTCGATTACCGGGACGTCAATCAGCCGGTACCACCTCACGCCTGGCGTTGCCTTCCCGACCCCATCGGATTCCGAGAATGCGATCTTCTCCGTCCCTTTGAGTCCCGTGATCATCACGTGAACGCCCGTATAGACGTTCCTCGGCATGTCCGCTTCCATCTTCTTCACAGGCGGATCGAGCTTCGAATCAGGGAAAAGCTCCATCACTTCATCGAAAAGTCCGACGACCGGCCGGATCGAAGCAGGGGAATGCCGGGGCAGGCCACCAGCAAAGACCTGAAGCGTAAGAATAGCGCAAATCGAGAACGCCCCCAGGGCCAAGGAGAATCTTTTCATTAACCACCTCTTGAGTGATTTGAAGCGTGGAAATGGGAAGCGAGAACATCCGGCAGGAAGTACACCCAACTCAAGGCAATCTAATGGAAATGGAGGACAAAAACGAATAACCCGAATCCCGTCTATGCCAGAAAAGGCGGCAAGGCTATTTACAGAAAAGCCTCTCAAACAGCTCCTTCGATCGTTCGCGCCCCTCGTCCGTAAAGAGGATCGATTTGGCCTTATTGCGCGGATCGCTCATGTATCCCTTCTCAAACAGCCGGTTCATTACATCCCAACTCTGAGTCTTCCATGCCCTGACGATCCCGTGGTTCTCGAAGCTGGTGAGGAACAGAAGTGCCAGCACTGCATCGTCGACTTTTTCTGTATCGATGTCCATCACAGGCTCCGTGACGATGTGCCTAAAGCTGTATTATGAGTCGACACCGGCACCAAATTCTGGATTGTACCCTACTGCGCGGTATCCACGCACCCGTTTTTCAAACATTTTGACAAGGAGTGGGACGCTCCGATCCACGTAGTCATAAATCCGCACCTCTTTCTTGTCGGCTCGTGCCCGGTGAAGACGCCCGCTGTATTGAATCAGCGTCCCTTTCCAGGCCACCGGGAGTGCCAGGAAAAGCGTGTCCAGGCGTGCGTCATCGAATCCTTCGCCGAGATATCTGCCGGTGGCAAGAATGAGTCGTTCCTCATCGGGCGGGACTGCGGCGAGTCTGGCGAGAACATCTCTTCTCTCGCGAATCTTCATTTGGCCGTGAAGTACGATGAGATTTCGTACGAATTTGCTGAATCTCCCTGCGAAATAGTCAAGATGCTCCCGCCGTTCCGTGAGGAGGATTGGAGATCTGTGCTCTTCGAGCGAGGAAAGGACGTCATCGAATATCATATCATTCCGCCCTTCGTCGCTTGCGAGCACGGTATACAGCTCTTGGATTGTGATACTCGACTCATGGCCCTGTTTCGTCTTGAATGGGGTTTCCCGGATGATGAGCCTGTGCGTAAAACGATGTAACTCGGCTTGACTGCGCGGGGTTACGGAATATCGAACCGGTCCAAGCTGCATGTAAATGATCGGGTGATGTCCGTCTCTTCGTTGAGGCGTCGCCGTCAGGCCGGTGAGAAATCGCGGTTTGGCAGAATTGAGAACCCTCTCAAAGGATATCGATGATACGTGATGGCATTCATCAGCCACAATATGTCCGTAGGCGTGCAAAGGGACTCGCACTTCTCCACGATGGATCACACTCGGGACCATTGCAACATCCAGCCGCCCATTAAGGCTGTTGACACCGCTTCCGATTCTCCCGATCTCTTTGGCTTCAATTCCAAGGAAATGCGACAGTTGTATCACCCACAAGCGGAGGAGCTCTTGGCGGTGCACAAGGACAAGGGTGCTTGTCTTGCGCGCTGCAATAAGAAACGCGCCGACAACAGTCTTGCCTAGTCCCGGCGGTGCGACGAATACTCCCATCTCGTGCTTGAGGAGGGCCTCGGCAGCCTCAGACTCTACCGGAGATAGCTTCCCGTTAAATTCGAAAGCTGTCGAACTACCTCCCTCTCGCTGGTCATCAAGGTCAACCGTGATTCCCAGGTCTCTCAGCAGTTCAGATACCTGACGCAGGCACCCCCGGGGGAGCGCGATAACACTGTCGTTCTCCTCAAAGCATGAGATGACTCGCGGAGTCAGAGCGGTGGACAATCGCATCCCCTGCCTGCGATAAAATTCCGGGTTTTGAAATGCGGCAAAAGTTCTCAGGGTTGAAATCAGCGCGGAAGGCAAGCCAGCTTTCGGAACGTAGAGACGGTTGGAAAGGACCACGCTGATCTTGGAGGGCCAGTGGTCCACAGGATTCGACTTCAAGAGAGGTCCGAGGGGGGCCCGATTGGGACTCTCGAGCATGAAGCCGGGGTATGCCGAAGGCTCAGGAGCGGCGACAATTACCTTGTGCCGTTGCGCGGTTGAAGCCAGTTCAACGGCTTTCTCCCGGTCGAGCCGTTTGACGCTTCTGAGGTATTCCCATTGATCAGGAAATGGAGCGAGTGATTCGTCCAAAAACACCGAGTTCCCTTGATCGCGTGCCTGACGTTGTAGGGGTAAGGCGATGAGGTTGCCAAACCCTCCTTTTGGCAATGTATCCTGATTCGGGAAGAATCGATCGTAGGATCCCAGGGAGACCTGGTGCCGCCTGGCGATGGTGTCCGTGAGGAGAAAACTGCCGACAGCCCGGGCTGTCGATGCAGGAACTGGGCTGCCGAAGAAAATCCAAACGTGACCGCCGCGGCCGGAACGCGAGCGTTCTATACATGCTGGAAC
>DATJQB010000155.1:0-6148 GCA_035506075.1 Bacteroidota bacterium
CGTTCGGATCCATCATTGTCCCTTCTGGAACATTTCATGCGCCCCCGATCAAAGATGTTCAAACAGACGAAATGCGCTTTCAGGGTACACCAAAGAGACGCGACACTTCGTTGAAATGTACGTGGATTACGAAAGAAGGAATCTGTCTTGAACCCGACGCTGCGTCCGCTTCGCAAGCGGCCGGTTTCATTCCGGTGACTTCGATATCATATGCTTGCGTGACAGCCACCTGGATCCATTCCATGCCTGACGGGGCACCAACCGAGTGTAAATTGAGCCCGAACTATCCAAATCCATACAATCCAGCAGCGGCGATCAGCATCCGCTTCCCTTTCACCCGCTGGCGACACGCCGCGTTTGTGACATGCTTGCGAAGATCGTTGCGTCCCTCGTAAACGGTTAGCAGGAGGCGGTCTGAGCAGTCCGATGGGGATTCGCTCACAAGCGATGTGTATTTCTATCGAATTCTGGCAGGATCATTCAGCGAAACACGAAATCTGGCCATCGTGAAGGAGCCATCTTCGCTGTCCAGCTTTTGCGCCCTTTCGCGAGGGTTCAGAAATCACGACTTCGGGGCATCGGGAAAATACCGTGAAAAACCGTTCACAAAGGCGATCGCTCGCACAGGATCGCCTTTCTCATTTCTCTTTTCTTCCGTATCTTTACGATCCGGAATTCACTGATCCACCTTCGCATGGAATCGATGAGCACTCAACGCAGAAACATAGCAGTCGTGTTCGGCACACGGCCGGACACTATTAAAATGGCCCCGATTATCCTGGAATTGCAGAAGCATTCGCAGTTCAAGGTGACCACAATCGCCACGGCGCAGCACCGCCAGATGCTTGACCAGGTGCTCGAGGTGTTTGATATCCATCCCGACTTCGACCTCAACATCATGCAGCCGAAGCAGTCTCTGGCCACGCTGACGCAGAACACAGTCGCCGCGTTGGACGAAGTGCTCGTCGAGACTCGCCCCGACATGGTCCTGGTTCAGGGGGATACCACAACGACCTTCGTCGGAAGCCTCGCGGCGTTCTATCGGCAGATTCCGGTCGGACATGTCGAGGCCGGGCTTCGGACACAGGACAAGGCAAACCCGTTCCCCGAAGAGATCAACCGCCGGCTGACGAGCTGCATCGCCGATTTACACTTCGCCCCGACATCGACAGCAAAGAAAGCCCTGCTTGCAGAGAACATTCGGAAGGATCATATTGTCGTCACAGGGAATTCTGTCATCGATGCACTCGCGTATGCGATTAAGAAAGAGTATTCGTTTCCCGACGACCGGCTCAACCAGTTTGTCAAGGAGGATCGTCAGATCATCCTTCTGACGATGCATCGGAGGGAAAATTGGGGAAAGCCGATGACAGGAGCATGCGAAGCAGTGAAGGTGCTTGCGGCGAGGTATCCCGCGTTTCGTTTCGTTTTTCCGGTGCACCTCAACCCGATTGTACGCGAAGTCGTGTACCCGATTCTTGGCAAGCTGAAGAACGTACTCCTCATTGAGCCCCTGCCGTACAGCGATTTTGTCAATCTCATGGCACGCTCGCATCTCATTCTTACGGATTCCGGAGGTGTACAAGAAGAAGGACCCTCGCTGGGGAAGCCGATCCTTGTCTTGAGAAAGGTTACCGAGCGGCCGGAAGCGGTTGAGTACGGGACAGTGAAGCTGGTGGGCCTCGACCCTGCGGCAATTATCTCGGCAGCACGAACACTGCTCGACAATCCGCGCGCATACAAAAAGATGGCGACGGCGACAAATCCCTATGGCGATGGAAAGGCCTCTCGACGAACCATCCAGGCGCTTGAATACTTCTTCGGGCTTTCAACAAAGAAGCCGACTGAATTCAGACCCCGATAAATGAAGATCATGTCTGTGCGATTGCTCCGCATTTGTTTTGCTCTGTTGTTCTTCGGCTCGCTCGCAGGTGCCGCCCTTCCACGCGAGAATACGGTCACGAAGAACGTTCTGATCCTCGTCGAAGGGTCGGGCGATCTCCGCAACTATGCGATGGGTGACGGACGACAGCTTGCCACACTGCTCGGGCACTTCGATACCCGCGTCACGCTGAAGGGTGTAAACGAGTACACCTCCGGCGAGATGAAGCGTTATGATTTCACATTCTACATTGGCTTCCACGCGGCCAATGCCGTTCCCGCCGTCTTCGCTCAGGACGTCATCACGCTCGACAGCCGGGTCTTCTGGCTCAATACAGGGTTCGATGATTTCTCACGTCATTATCCTGTCGAACAGAAGTTCGGCTTCAGCGTGAGTCAGCTCGACTCTGTTTCTGTCTTCGACGTCGTCAGGTTCGGCAACAGGACGTTTACGAAGGGTGAGCCGAATATCAACATCGTCACGATAACTGACAAGAAGCAGGCAGGCGTCCTCGCAACGGCATACTCGACGCGAAAAAAGCGCGACCTCCCCTACATCATCAACTCAAGGAACCTCACCTATTTCGCCGATTCGCCTTTTGCAGGCGCCACCGAAGCAGATCGCTACATCCTCTTCGCCGACCTCCTGCACGATTTCCTCGGCGAGAATCACGAAGAATCACACTCGGCCATCATCCGCATCGAGGATGTCGGGCCACTCGACAACCCGGATCACCTGCGTGAGATCGCGGATATTCTCTCTGGTCGCGGCATCCCCTTCGTCGTGGCAGTGATTCCTTTCTACGTTGACCCCGGACAAGGTATCCGTGTCAGCCTTTCCGACAAACCGGACCTTGTCGACGCCCTGAAGTACATGGTGCGCAACGGCGCAACGATCGAAATGCACGGCGTGACGCATCAATACAAGGGCGTGACTGCCACCGACTACGAATTCTGGGACGCAAGCACGAACCGACCAATCAAGCGTCAGACCGCAGACGACATTGCACGGAAACTCGAAACGGGAATTCAGGAGTTCATGAAGAACGGGTTGTACCCGCTCGTCTGGGAAACGCCGCATTACACCGCCTCCTTTGCGCTCTATCAAACTGTCTCGAAGATTTTCAGCACGGCGATGGAACAGCGGCTTTCCATCGAAGACGCTGATTACAGCCAGGCGTTTCCTTACATCATCAAGAAAGACCTCTTCGATCAGAAAATCTATCCAGAGAACCTGGGCTACGTTCCGCTGAATCCCGACAAGGCAATCAGCGAGACCTACGTCCAAAACATCATCAAGAACGCAAAGGCCAACCTGGCGGTCCGGGACGGATTCGCCTCCTGCTTCTTCCACTCCTTCCTCGACCTCGACCTCCTGAAGGAACTTGTCGACGGCATCGAAAAGCTCGGCTATACGTACATCGACCTCTCGGAGCAGACAAACTGGGTAAAGCTGAAAGATCGTGTCATTCTCTCAGGGACCCAGTCGTATGAGATCACCCTGCAGGACCAGTATCTCGCGGAAGCCTACTTCGACACGAATGGGGAACCGATCCGGCGGTCGATCTCAGAGACGCGTTTGAGCGGGACGGTGTCTCGCCACATCGAACTGAAGCCGGGTGAAATCTACCGTGCCGAGCCGATCGAGTCACGTACGCACGAACCGAGCTTCGTGGAAAATGTCGTCGCGCGGGCCAACCGCGTGTTTACGAAGGTTTTCACGGGAGAGCCGGATTGGCAGGATGCAAGGGTCGCCGTTCTCTGGAACCACCACTCACGCGGTGCCTCGTTCAACAGTCAGGCCGGCCTTGTGTCCGTGTTCAAGAGTGTTCACATCAACGTCGATACTATCTTCGTCGGGCAGAACATCAGGCTCGACCAGCACAATCTTCTTATCGTTCCGTACTCATTCGTCGATTCCCTGCGGCCGCAGGATTTTGACGCCATCGTCCGATTCGTTCAGCAGGGGGGCAATCTCATCACGAATGAGAAGAACGAGCTTGCTGAAGAGCTTGGAATTCACTTCAGCACGGCGCAGCTTCGTCTGCGGAGCTTGCGTGATCGCGCCTACCCCGAGGAATCGATCGTCTGGCAGAATTTCGAACCGATCTACAAGTTGAACGTGGATGACGTCGACGAAGTGTTTTGCCGCGACGCGGCCACTGACGCACCGGTCGTGATAGGCAAGTCGTTCGGCAAAGGCAAGATCATTTTCTTTGGTTCGAGCTTCGATCCCTCATCGCCGCGCGGCTATTCCCGGTTCCCGTACCTTCTCGACTACGTCAAACGGTATTTCCATCTCGGCCCCATCATCCGGCGCGAGAATCTCGAGGCATACTTCGAACCCGGCCTCCGCGCCAACCTGAGCATTGAGGATCTTGTCAAGCAATGGGTCCGCAACGGCATTCGGCGTATTCATGTCGGCGGGTGGCACGAATATGCGAAGTACACCTACGACTATGGGCGCCTGATCCGCCTTGCGCACGCGAACGGCATCCTCGTCTACGCATGGGTCGAACCACCACAGGTCACTCAGCTCTTCTGGCAGCGACATCCCGAGTGGCGCGAAAAGAACTACAAGAACGAGGATGTTCGCCCTTCGTGGCGCTATCCGGTCGCAATGACCGACCCGGTATGCCTCGACAGCATAGCGACGTACTATGGGAAGCTTCTGTCGGGATTCGACTGGGATGGCGTGAACCTCGCTGAATTGTATTTCGAATCGGGAAAGGGATTCGACGAGCCGACAAAGTATTCTCCGATGCATCCTTCGGCCGTGCGTGAAGTGAAGAGGAAATACGGCATCGACCTTCTGAGCATTTTCGACCCCGCCTCCGAGTGGTACTGGAAAACCAACCCGCTCGTGCCGACAGCGCTGACAGAATACAGGATCGCCAAACTCGATGAGATCTATACGAGGCTGCTCCTCGAATTCACCCAGCAACAGACTGCAAAACCCGGATTTCAGATCATCGTAACGGCGATGGACAGCTACGGCTCTCCCGAACTGCGGGAACAGATCGGCGTGGACATGTCGCACATCATAGCGCTGCAGAAGAAGTTCGGCTTCACGCTGCAGGTGGAAGATCCGGAGCACCTCTGGTCGACAGACCCGATCCGTTATGTGCAGATGGGACGCGAGTACAAACGGCTCCTCGGGGACAGCACCAAGCTCATGCTCGACCTGAACATCATGGACCTGAGCTCGAGCACGCGGAAACGAGGCGCAGTGACTCCATTTCCCACTGTCATTCAAACGGGCACGGAGAGCTTCCTGCTCATCCACGATGCAGCGGTCGGCGCGCCGCGGTTCACGTTTTATGCAGAAGGGACTGTCGACCCACAGGACCTCCCGTTCTTTTCGAGCGCCGCCGCACACGGCATCCGGTATCATAGAACCGGAGACGAGTACGACGTCGAGGCACAGCATTCGTTCGTACTCAGATTTCCAAAAGACATAGAACACATCGTTCTTGACGGAATGCTTGTGCCGGCTTCACGGGACAATCTCTTCTTTGTTCCGGCCGGACTTCACAAGGTCAATGTGAACCCCGGTGCCGGTGGTGCATTTTCAACATCGCAATTGCAGCCCCGCATCCTTTCCGCAACGAGCGATCTGACGGGATTGATGTACGGCATGCGCGATGCTCAGTTCGAGTATGATTCTGACGAGCGCGTTCTCGTCTCGTTCAGCAATGAGCCCACAGAACTCCGGATCGACGACAAAAAAGTGCAAGTCAACCCCCTGAAGGGGAACGATTGTTACTCGTTGATGCTTCCGCCGGGAAAGCACGCCGTGCACGTGATTACAGGGGACAGCTTCTCGTACGGCGTCAACGTGACAAGTCTCTGGTCAACAACGGCAATAGCCATGTTCGGATTTCTTGCCGTCGTCCTGCTCGTGGGGATGTATTTCATTCTGAAGTTGCTGCATCGCCGCAGCGCTGCATAAACGGAACAGGTTCTTCATGTCAGTACTCGAAGTCGATCTCAGCTTCCTCTTTGTCGTCGCCGTCATCCTGATCTGGTTCATGATCGCCTACCAGTTTGCGCTGACGATCTTCGGCTATATCAACTACCTGAAGTCGTTCCGCGAGCGAAAGACCGCCGACACATCCGACTATGAGTTCCCCTCCTGCACGATCATGATCCCCGCTCACAATGAAGCGGTCGTGATCGGCAAGACTGTCGAAGCAATGCTCGGACTGGAATACCCGAAGGACAGACTCAAGATCCTCGTCATCAACGACGGATCGAAAGACGAGAC
>DATJQB010000156.1:0-8432 GCA_035506075.1 Bacteroidota bacterium
TTGGGATGAGTCAAGACATTTCGCCTGTCCCCGTCAAGAAGTGGGAAGCTGAACAAATCGAAGAAATTTGAGTCAGCTGCCAGAATCCCCTGCTCGCTGAAGAACCTGTCCCCACAGCGTATGGTCGCACTCGGCATATGCCGGAGCCGTGTTGCAGCTGCGACATCCGGAATATTCGAGGCGAGGGTTGCGGCAAGAGGAGGAGGAGTTCCCGGACCGACCCCTTCGTTTCCGGCCCACTTGAAGTCCCAATTGACGCGGTAAAGATTCTCCACATTCTTGTGGAACCGGTCGAAGCTCAACTCGTCTCCCACCCACAGTGAGATCAGGATGGCACACGCCAATCCGACTGACAATCCGCCGACGTTGATCAGAGTATAGAGCTTGTGCTTCAGAAGATTTCTGACAGCAACTTTTAGATAGTTGGAAAACATGGCACCCCTGTTGGTTCATTGATTCATAGGTGATCGGGTCATCTCATCATCTGATCGTCTCTTCATGGTTCATCGGGTCACCTCTTTCGATCACCCGATGGTCAAATCGCCCGATGGCCCGATCATCACATCACCCGACCCCCTCATTCATACCTCAATGCTTCGACCGGATTGGCGATCGCAGTCCTGATTGCCCGATACGCGACTGTCATCCACGCAAGCACCACTGTGCCGAGGATGGCTATGAGGAAAAGCCCTATTCCGAGTTGTATACGGTAAGCAAAATCCTGAAGCCACATATTCATGATATAATATGCGACCGGGCCGGCAATCGCGAAAGCGATCCCGATGAGCAGCGTGAATTCTCTCGACAGCAGGAAAATGATGTTGCCGACGGACGCGCCCAGCACTTTTCGAATACCGACCTCTTTTGCCCGTTGCACTGCCATGAAAGACACCAATCCGTATAATCCCAAACATGAAATGAAGATTGCGATCCCCGCGAACACCTGATAAATCTCCGAAAGGCGATTCTCGTTTCTGTAAAAGTGATCGATTTTTTCGTCGAGGAACTGGTACTCGTAGACAAATGCTGGAAAGGTCTCATTCCATGTTCTTTCGATCTCGGCTAAAGTCTGTGCCGGCCGGACAGGCTGAATCTTGATGTTGATGAGTTGATAGGTATCTTTCCAGGAGCCTAAGACAACCGCGGCCATCGGTGCCCGGAGAGATCTGGTATGGAAATCCTTCACGACTCCCACGACAGGCGCGGACAACACGCCATCCCAAAAGCGGATCTGTTTCCCGAGGATATCCTGAGGACTCCGGATTCCCAGCTTTTTCACAAGCGTCTCATTCACGACGAACTCCCGCACAGTATCGCTTTGAAGATATGGCCTCCCGGCTACGAACTGCAGGTTGTAGGTCTTGAAATAGTCGACATCGGCCCACTTGAGGTCGGCATTGAACTCCGTGTTGACCTTCGAATGATCGAACATAAAGTCACTGTTCCAGTGAGAATCGTCGGAGGCGCTGAACGCACTGAAACTTACGCTGTTGATGCCGGACTGACCAAGGAGACGAGACTTCAGGAGATCCATCTTGCTTTGACTCAGGCTATCGTTTGGAACGGGGACAACGACAATTGCATCTTTGTCGAAGCCGAGCGAGGCGCTTCTGAAGAAATCCATCTGCCGAATGACGACGAGCATACTGATGATCAACACTTGCGAGATGACAAATTGCAGGACGACAAGTCCCCTTCGCAGAGAAATTCCGCCGAGGGCTCGCGATGACATCTTGCTCCTCAAGGCAGCGATCGGGCTGAATCGTGACAGTATCAGGGCTGGGTAAAGGCCTGACAAGAGGGTCACCGTTCCAAAGATCGCGAGGAGAAACGCCTCGACGCCTGAGTCTGCGAGTAGATCCGGCTTAAGCGATATCTCAAACCATTGATCCAGAAATGGGAGAATCACCTCGGCGATTGCTAGTGCGACAACAACAGCCACTCCCGCGATGACCGCCGTCTCTGCAAGAAACTGAGCCATCAATTGTTTGCGATCGCTCCCCAGAACTTTTCGGACTCCAACCTCGCGGGAGCGGTTTGCCGTTTGTGCCGTCGCCAGGTTGATAAAATTGACGCAGGCAATGATGAGGAGGAAGATCGCCACCAGACTCAGCGCCGCAATGAGTTCTCTGCTGAAGGTCCCCCCGGAGAACGTTCCGAATCGACCGTCAAAGTGCAGATCAGCCAATGACTGAACCACGAGGCGGTCAGTCACATACTCTGCCGGCTTGTGTCGCTGGACGAATGCCGCCATCGAAGAATTGAACTGACCCGCAGAAAACTGGGGCGGCAGCAACACAAAGCAGTTGTTCGACCCATCTGTGCTTACCCAATCATTGAACATCTTGGCCCTGCGATTCTTCAGGGAAGCAAACGACAGCAAGACCTTGAACGGGAAATCACTGTTGATCGGGTTATCGTCAATGATTGCTGCCACTGTGAAGACGTCGCGGTTCCTGTAGACAATCGTCTTGCCAACAGCACTCTTCCAGTCACCGAAATATCGGTCTGCGGTTTGTCGTGACAACACTGCGCTTGAGGGATCCTCGAGTGCCAGTTCCGGATTGCCAGCGAGCGTTTTGAAATCCAGTATCCCGACAATCTGCGGTTCAGCGAAGAAGACGCCCCGTCTCTCCTTGAACTTTTTCTCTCTCCGGGGTATTGTTCCATCCACTGCTGTTATCTGAACATCTTCCGCTGCATTGACGTCCGCCACCTTCTCGAGCTGAGGGTAATCGAGCCTCAAGCCATCCGCAACGGGGAAAGGAACTCCGGAGGAATACCTCATCCCATCGGACTTGTCGAAGACCGTCACTACACGACAGATGCGGTCTCTCTTTGACTGAAAGGCGTCAAAGCTCAGCTCGAACCTGATCACAAGGAAAATGACCAGGCAGGATGCGATTCCGATCGAGAGTCCAAGTATATTGATCGCAGCGTAACCTTTGTTGCGGAGGAGATTACGTGTGGCGACTTTGAAGTAGTTGGAAAACATGATTCTCCTGGTTGTTCCTGGGCACTCGAGTCAGCGTTTAGCGTTTAGCCTTCAGCTATTAGCTAACCGCCAAAAGCTAACAGCCATCTTCATTCATATTTCAGCGAATCCACAGGGTTGGCACGCACCGCCTTGATCGCCTGATAACTGATCGTCACAACGGCGATGAACAACGCCATGGTCCCGGCCAGGCCAAACACCCACCACCCGATCTCCACCCGGTATGCGAAATCCTGAAGCCAGCGGTTCATCGCAAAGTATGCAACCGGCCAGGCGATGAGATTGGCGAGCACAACGATGCCGATCAGCTCCTTCGTCAGGAGGACGGTCAGGCTCGACCCGGTCGCTCCAAGAACCTTTCTAATGCCCAGTTCCTTCGTCCGCTGTTCCGCTGCATACATTGTTAATCCCAGGAGTCCGAGGCAGGAAACGAGTATTCCGACCGAGGAAAGAATAGCAAACAACATCCCCTCCGCCTCGTCGCGCCTGTAGTAGGTCTCGAGATGCTCATCCAGGAAATACGATGTGAACGGCTGCCCGCCGCTGATCGCGGTCCATTGTTCGTTGAGATCGCGCCTGATTTGCGCGATATCCCCGCGAATCTTCACGACGATCCTCGTGGGATACCCGTGAGAAACCATGATCACCGTCGGAAGTATCGGCAGATGGAGCGGCTCATAGTGGAAATCATCAGTAACCCCGATAATTTTCATCGCACGTTCGCCAGTGCCGAAATACCCGATGACGTTTCGTCCGACCGGCTGGCTGTATCCGAGGGCCTTCGCGGCCGCTTGGTTGATGATAGCCGCATACGTAGAGTCGGACGCGATCTCCCGCGAAAAATGCCTTCCCTCCCGCAGCTTGATGCCAATCATCGGAAGGAAATCAAAATCCGCCCAAAGCTGCCGGAACATCATCAGGTTGCTCTTGACGCCTCCTTCGGGGCGGTACGCGCCGCTGCCAATGTCATTGCCGGGAAGGTTCTGGGTAAAGGCGGCACCGACGACTCCCGGTCTCTTGAGCAACAACTCCTTGAAGTTCTCAGCCTTGTTGCCCAGAAGCCACGTGTTGTCAATGACCAGCATCTGGTCTTTGTCGAAGCCAAGATCTTTCGATTGGACAAATCGCAGCTGCCTGTAGATCACAATGGTTCCAATGATCAATGTGATCGAAATCGTAAACTGTGCCAGGACGAGCAATCCCCGAAGCCGGCTGCCGCGCATGCCGCTCCGTATCTCGCCTTTGAGTACCTTCACAGGCTGAAACGACGAGAGCACGAACGCAGGATAGCTTCCTGCCATTATTCCAACGACAAGCACCAGTACGAGGGCCCCACCTATGATCGCGGGCACCCCCATCGCGCCGAAGGAGAGCTGTTTGTCGATGAACGCACTCAACGAAGGAAGTACCTGTTCGACAACTCCCAGGCTCAGGATCATGGCAAAGAACGTCAGAAGGATCGCTTCGCTCAGGAAGAGGAAGATCAGCTGTTTACGTTGTGAGCCCAGCACCTTTCGCACTCCGATTTCCTTCGCACGATGAGCCGACCGGGCCGTGTTGAGGTTCATGAAATTGATGCATGCAATCACCAGGATGAGGAGTGCGATCATCACAAACATAGTGACCGTCGAGATCGTCCCCGTCGGTTCAAATTCCTCGTCGAGATGAGAATGGAGGTGAATATCCGTCAAGGACTGAAAACGATAGCGGTAGTGCATTCCCTTGGACGCGAGATTCTGCCAGTCGGTACCAAACACCTGCTTCAACAGTGGGCGGACGTTCTGTTCCACGATCGGCTGAAACGTTCGTTCTACCTGGTCGGCTGAGACGCCGGATTTCAGAAGGACAAAGGTGTACCAACTGTTCCCGATCCAATATCCTTCATCGTCAATCACACGGGGCCATGAAGAGACCAACGAATTGAAGTGCCAATGAGAAGCGGTTGGCAACGGCTTCACCACGCCGCAAACCGTGTAGGGCGCATTTCCGTCCATGATCAGGGTCTTGCCAAGGGCCGGCGTGTCACCGAAATATCTGCGTGCCATCTGATCCGTAATAACGATGGTATTCGGTTTCGTCAGAAAAGAGCTAAGATCCCCCTCAACGACCGAGAAGGTGAAAACCCGGAAGAGTGACGAATCGGCGAGGTAAAGGCGATATTCGGTGAATGAGCGATCTCCAAAACGCATCGAATGATCTCCCACGACACGGATCCGCGTCGCTGCCTCCACCCCGGGCACATTTTCCTTCAGGCTTCTGCTCAGAGGCCCGCTACTCTTGGCAGTCAGAAACGATTTCTCGCCGACCTGCGCATCGAGTGTCAGCCGGTAGATGCGATCAGCGCGCTCATGGAATCGGTCATACGAGAACTCATCCCAGACAAGAAAGGAAATCAGGACAAAACAGCTCATTCCAATCGCCAGTCCGATGATATTGATGAGCGAATATCCTTTGTGCTTGATGATACTTCGTAACGCGATTTTGAAATAGTTGGAAATCATGTGTCCTCAGTCAGTCCTCAGAACATCGGTTGATCTCATCATTTCTTCATCGGGTCATCTGACCATCTACGCATCGGGTCATTTTCACGTTCGATCACCCGGTAGGCAGATCTCCCGATCACCCGATTCCCCTGCTTACACGTGGAATTGCTCTTTGATATTTTCCGTCACGACGTGACCATCGAACAAATTGATGATCCTGTGACTGTACTCCGCATCATGCGTCGAGTGCGTCACCATGAGAATCGTCGTGCCGGATTCGTTCAGTTCCGTCAGGAGTTTCATGACTTCGTTGCCATGGGCAGAATCCAGGTTGCCCGTCGGCTCGTCTGCGAGGATGAGCTTCGGCTTGGCGACAATCGCCCGTGCCACCGCGACGCGCTGTTGTTGACCGCCCGAGAGCTGCTGCGGGAAGTGGTTCTTCCTGTGCATGACCTGCATATGTTCCAGCACTTCGTTCACCCGTTTCTCACGTTCCGAGGCTGCGACGCCAAGATAGAAGAGCGGGAGTTCGACGTTTTCGTATACTGTGAGTTCGTCGATCAGATTGAAACTCTGAAACACGAAACCAATGTTTGCCTTGCGCATGTTCGCACGCTGCCGCTCTGTGAACTTCGAAACCTCCTGGTCGAGGAAGTAATACTCCCCCTCGGAAGGATTGTCGAGCAGGCCCAGGATGTTGAGAAGTGTCGATTTGCCACACCCCGATGGGCCCATGATCGCCACATACTCGCCTTCCCGGATCTCGATGTTCACATTATTGAGGGCTGTGGTCTCGACTTCGTCGGTTGTGTATGTCCGTTTGAGGCCTTTGGTTTTGATCATTGATTTCTCCTTGGTGGGTACCGGTTAGTCAGAATCGTTCATCGGTTCTTTTTCGAGGACGCGTCGCAACCCTCTCAACTCCCGCAAGAGGGTCTGCCGTCTGACGGCCGTAAGAGAGCTGCGGTCAGAAGCGGTCTGAAGTTTCTGTTCGAGTCCATCAACACTCCTCAGTGCGCGCCGTACAAACTCTTTGTCGCCGTGGTGCTCAAATCCGTTCGCCAGCGTGTTGAGGATTGAAACGGAAAGCCTGTCGATCTCACGTGCAAGCAGTCGATGCCCGCCGATCCGGGAAAGAGACTCCGCATACTCGAGCACGGCACACACTGCCACCCGAGCTCTTCGCCAGCTTTCGAAATCCCTGTAGTCTGCGGCCACCGCTGCCCCGATCATCATGGTCATGTCTGATGTTACTTCTTGAGAATCAGCTTGTCGATATCGCCGAAGTTGTCGTACGACGAGGTGACCACCTGCTCACCCGGCTGGAGTCCTTCCAGCACTTCGAACACCTGGGGATTCTGCCGGCCGAGCTTCACAGTGCGCTTCACGGCAAAGGAGCCGGACTTGTCAACGACGTACACCCACTGGCCGCCCGTTTTCTGGTAAAACCCTCCTCTCGGGATCAGCAACGCTTCAGAGAGATCCCCGAGCTCCAGGCGCACCTGCAGCGTCTGTCCCCGGCGAATGCCCTGCGGTATCGCACCATCGAATACCATGTCGACTTCGAACCTTGCATCTTTCACTTCAGGGTAAACCTTTGTGATCTTGAGGCGATATGTTATGCCCGACAGTTCGAAATCGCCGCCTTGCCCTGCGTTGACGCGAGCGATGTAGAATTCATCGATTGCCGCGCGCACCTTGAAGTTGTTCAAGACATCGATTTGACCCAATCGCTGTCCCTGGGACTTCGATTCGCCGATCTCGGCATTGAGCGACGTGAGCTCGCCGCTGATCGGGGCCCTGATGATGAGATTGTCCAGATTATGTTTCGTCATCTCAAGGTTCGCCTGCAGGCGGTTGATCGACCCTTCGAGTTGCGACAGTTGAGCGATCCGCATGAGGGAATCCTGGCGAAAGTTATCCTTGGCGAGCACGAGCTTTCGCACCCACGACTCGTATTCGAATTTCGTCTGAAGAAAGTCCTGGGAAGAGATGAGATGTTTTTCGGCAAGAGCGGAGTCACGTTGGAAGTTCAAGCGTGTCCGGTCCGCGTTGTACCCGGCATCTGCCAGTTGCATCTTGACGGCGATGGTGTTCTGCTCGATCGTCAGGCGCCTGTTTTGTGCATCGTTGATCTGCTGGTATGTCAGCGCCTCGTTATACATGACGCTTTCCTGCAGATTCGTGTTCGCGAGCTTCACGATTGGATCGCCCTTCTTCACAAACGACCCTGCCTCGACATAGCGCTTTTCAACCCTTCCCCCCTCGATCGCATCGAGAAAGAATGTCTCAATCGGCATGATCGTTCCATTGACCGGCGTATACTCGCGGAACGGCGCTCTTGAGACTGTGGAGATCGTCACCTTGTCTGCCTCCACGTTCAGTCTCGACCCGCGGTCGGTGATCACGAAGCTGTAGATCACGAGCAGAAGGAGAAACGATCCGGAAGCGGTGTAGACGATGCGGCGCGGGGTCCAGAGCTGTTTCTCAAGCTTGCGGTCCATCCCCGACTGGCTCATGCTCGTGGTGCTCTTTGATTCGGCTGACGTAGTTTCCGTGGGTTCCATACGACGCTGGCAAAATTAGAAGTGATGTGGATCTGGAATTCTCTTGATCTACACTTGATTTGGCAAGTTTCAGGCCATCAAAAACCCCTTAAAACACTGCGAAATAAGGCTCACCCCTTGCAAATGTGTCCGTATTCATTACATTAAGTGTCCGGAATCGGACACCTTCTTCTCCAGGCGCCTGCAAATGCGAAGAAATCCGGCGTTTAGCGGCTCGTACCACGGCATGAAGTTGGCATCTGATGACATGATCGGAAATCAATCATTTGCCACAAAGGCACCAACGGAAGAATTTTGAGGTTATTCACCTTCAAGTAGTTTTTGAACCTCCGAGTCTTCGAAATAATACTATTCAGCGGCACCTTCATGAGTCATCCCACGTAATCA
>DATJQB010000157.1:0-3426 GCA_035506075.1 Bacteroidota bacterium
GTTATAAGGGATATGGGACGTACGTCAATTGGTGAAGTACGCCCATGTGTTCTTCATCACGGTTAAAGAGGCGGCATATCCACTTCTTTTCCAGGTGAGGTCCATCTGTCAGGTTGACACCGTGTCGGCTTTTCCGTATTATTTGACGTCAACCGGCAGCAAAATCAGGCGTATTGAGGGCCATTATGAAAAAATCAGCTGAAATTCATACCGGACGAAGGTGCACACTCTGGCTCCTTCTGACGGGGCTCCTGCTTTTGCCAGCCATGCTGTCGGCACAGGGAATCCAGGTAACCGCCATCTCTGCTCCGGTCACGACACTGGGCATAGGTGATGTCGATTTCGTGAACTCGCCCACTCCCAAGTGGTTGTTCACCATCGACATCAATACCGGCGGACGTTCGATCACCGCGGTCATGAGAATCAGCCTTTCTGTCAGACTTGCCAGCGGTGAACGTTACGAGAATCCCCCGGCGGTGGAACTGCTCACAAAGGCCTTTGCCGTCAACTCCACGAGAACCATTACGAACCTGGACATCGGCAAGGGAAAAGCGATCGGTGATTCGAGCTATACAAAGGATCCGGCCGCCAAGAAGAAATTCGAAGAGGTCGCTCTCCCGAGCGGCACCATGCCGGCGGGGACATACACATTCCATGTAGAAGTTTCAGAGGTCTCGGCAACCCCTGCCAATCCAGGAACGACGGATTTCACGATCTCCCTGTACAACCCGACCTCGATGGAATTGCTCTTTCCATCCGATGGAGATGATGAAGTCGGCCCGCTTCCCCTGTTCCAGTGGATGTTTGACGGACTTCGTTCGCATATTGCGATTTTCGAGAAGCTCCCGAGCCAGTCAACCCTGGAAGAGGCCACAACGGGCGACACCGTATTGTCCAAGCTGGTTGATCAGACAGTCTTCCAATACCCGAGCAACGGCGTCAGATCATTGCAGCCGGGCAAGACGTATGTGTGGTTCGTAGAGGGTTTCGTGAGAAGCGCAGGAGGGGTCGACCAGAGGATCATGAGTCCCCTGCGGTCGTTCAAAGTGGAAGCACGGCCCGGCGCCATGTCATCGCTTCTGGACGAACTGGAGCAGGCACTTGATCCCAAGTACAAGCCGGTTTTTGACCAGATCAGGTCGGAAGGGTTATCGCCGTTCGGTGCTACACTTGTCAACGGTGCGGCCGTTTCAGGCCCTGACCTGCAGAAGTTGCTCGACTTTATTCGTAACAATCCCGGCGCGGTGTTGACGGTCAGCGTCGAATAACAATAATCTTCCAGGAACTCATCATGAAATCCTTCGTCTGGGGTACGATATGCGCGACGTTGATCTTTACGGTCGCCGCCTCGGCTGCAGATCCGGCGGGTTCCGGAAACACCGTCGGGCTGATCAGCAAAGTGATTCAAGACGTTTCTCGTAAGCAGTCTGACAAAGACTGGCAGAAAGCGCAAAAAGGAGAACCGCTGGGCTCCGGAGACCGGGTCAAGACCGGAGAGAAGTCTATTGCCATCATCAAGTTTCTGGACAATAGCCTTGTCAGAGTGCGGGAACTCTCCGAGCTCACCGTGAGCGGAACGCTGAACGGCGGCGCGTTCTTAAAATCTGTAGACCTGCAAAATGGCGTCGTAGGCTTCAGCATCCAGAAGCAGCGCCCGCAGGAAGAATTTCATTTCTCCTCCCCCACCTCGGTCGCATCCATCCGGGGAACAGGAGGCCTCTTCGCTACGTCCGATTCTTCCGATACGCTCACAGTCATTGAAGGGGTGGTCGTATTTACAAACAAAGCGTCCGGCAGCTCTTTGAATGTCTCGGCGGGTTTTACCGGGATTTCCAATCCTGATGGCACGCTGCGGAACAGGCCGTCCACGCGCGCGGAGCGCATGGCAGCCGAAGAAGCGGCGGGCAATGGATCGCTCAAGAAGCTCGAGCTCGACCTGCGCGACAACCAGGGCAAGAGCAAGAAGCTGCACATCGATATCAAAGAGTAACCTGCGGGTTTAAAAGGGGCGCCTTCTGCATAATGGCGCCCCCAGATCATTTGTTCACTGACTTACTCCCCTACCCAGATGAACCTTGTGTCAAAAGCGCATTGGTATGCACTGCCGTCTCTTCTTCTGCTGGCTGTAATTTCCTCCGTTGCCGGTATTGCCCAGGTATCCACGAAAGTTGCTTCCATCGGTCCGACAGAGTCAGAGCCCAACGTCCCTGTTGCCATCAGTGTCAATCTCCTCCAGGGTGAGACCATTGAGCGCGTCTACCTCGTCTATCGCCCGTTTGGCGAGAGCCGTTACACGACTGTAGAGATGGACCTCGTGGGAAATACTGGAACGGCCAAATTGCCCGCCAAGGCTGTGCAGCCTCCAGGTATCGAGTACTACGTCGTTCTCTCTGACAGGCATGGCGTTCTGGAAACGTATCCTCTGAGCGAGACGGCGGACCCGTTCCATAACCCGCCCGAAAAAACGCTCCGCCTTGCCGTCCGGGTGCCCGACGAAACTCACCCTGACGTGGTCTTCCTCAGTCCTGAACCCATGGCCGTCGTGCCGGCGAGTGACCTGGTGATCTCGTTCTCGCTGCTCCGTGCAGACACCAGCGTCAACGTACATGCAACACAGGTGACGCTTGATGGCGCTGACGTCACACACGATGTGGTCTTCAGCGGCGATCAGATGGCTGTCTATGTACCACAAAATTCCGGACGCGAACTTGCACCGGGGCAGCACCGGGTCACGGTGCGCCTGTTTGACAAAGACGGGCATCTTTTCCGGATGCAGGGACTGACGTTCATTATCCTGGGGGAGGGCGCTGACCTCATCGCAGAAAGCGCCAGCCATCAGTTCAAGTATAACGCCAACGTGCAGCTGGAATCACGGCATGAAACAGTGGACAGGGTTGGGACGTGGTATAACCGGGGAGGATTCCGCTTTACCGGGAAATACGACTCGTGGCGCTTTGTGGCCAACGGATATGCGACATCCGAAGAATCCGTGAACCGGCAGCCGCAGAACCGCTTCTATGTGGGCGCTGAAACAAACTGGCTCCGTGCAGGCTATGGCGATAGCTATCCCTCGGGTTTCCCCGATCTTATTCTGAGCGGCAAACGGGTGAGAGGCGTTCACTCGTCACTTATGCTCGGCGCCTTCAATGTGGATATGACTCTTGGCAGGACAACCCGTCCCGTCGAAGGTGTCCTGTTAAAAACCATCCCCGACAGTCTCCTGTCCATGGAGCAGTCGAATGATCCGAACGCGGCATACGGACAGATCTCTCCAGGCTCATGGGGAAAATATCAGTACGGTACGTTTGGCCGCGATCTGTTCGCCATCCGTCCCAGCTTCGGCGCGGGAGAGAAGTTCCAGCTCGGCTTCACATGGATGAAGTCTAAGGATGATATTTCTTCCATCGCGTACGGATTCAGCCCCCA
>DATJQB010000158.1:0-32378 GCA_035506075.1 Bacteroidota bacterium
CGATTACGAGAGTCTGCCGCTTGGTGTCTCGGAGAGCGAGCAGCTCGATTTCCATTCGCCGTACGGATGCAGCAAGGGGACGGCCGATCAGTATATGATCGACTACTCGAGGATTTACGGGCTCCGAACCGTGGTGTTCCGCCAGTCATGCATCTACGGCTACCGCCAGTTTGGCGTGGAAGATCAGGGATGGGTGGCACACTTTACGATCTCTGCGATGTTCAACCGGCATCTCTCAATCTACGGAGACGGAAAACAGGTCCGCGACGTGTTGTTCATCGAAGACCTCGTGCGTGCGTATGACATGGCCACGCAGCAGATCGACAAGACCTCCGGGAAAGCGTACAACATCGGCGGAGGCCCGGACAAGAAGATGTCGCTTCTCAAGCTGATCGCACATCTTGAAACATTCTTCGGGAAAAAGTTGACATATACGTTCAGCGACTGGCGGCCGGGAGATCAACGTGTGTTTATTTGCGACATCCGCAAGGCGAAGAATGAATTCGGTTGGGAACCGAAGATCGGCGTCCAACAAGGGGTCGAACTCCTCGCCGGCTGGGTGAAAGAAAACAAGGACGAGTTCAACTCGATTTATTTCTGACGCGCGCCTGCATTTTACTATCTCGCTTGGCCACTTGAACAAGGATATTTCGTAAGATCATTTTCATGTGTATCATCGCAGCGACGCGGAGAACGCGATGTTCAGAAACCTAAAGGCCGAATGCGGGTACAGAATTGACTTTCTGTAGCAGATAAGGTTGTCGTCGAGCTTAAGTCAATGAACCTCGTTCCACCAGTGATGTTTGCCCAGGTGCTGCCGGCGTTCGCTTGCTGAATGGACATTTCGGACTGCTCATGAATCTCCGCTTTCCTCAGCGGCCTCTGCTACTTTGCGTTGATAACGGGGAACTCTCTCTCATACCATGTGCGGCATAGCAGGCATATTCTCTCCCGAAGGTAAACCGATCGACAGGAAGCTGCTCGTACGGATGACGACCGCCATGCGCCACCGCGGACCGGACGATGAGGGATTCCTGCTCTCGCACACACCGTCGGCAAACGTCCAGCCGTTTCGCGGACCCGACACAATTTCAGCCATCACCGACCCCGACATCAACGCTTCATTCTCCTTCAACAATTCTCCCAACCTCGCCCTCGGATGGCGGCGGTTGAGCATTATCGACCTCTCCCCCACGGGTCACCAGCCGATGACGAATGCCGATCGATCGGTCTGGATCGTCTTCAACGGAGAAATCTATAATTATATCGAGCTCCGCGCAGAGCTGCAGGGCGCCGGATTCGTATTCCACACACAATCAGACTCTGAAGTCATCATTCACGCATACTCGGCGTGGGGCGCCGAGTGCGTCAATCGCCTGAACGGCATGTGGGGATTTGCCCTCTACGACACAAAACAGCGGAAGCTTCTCTGCGCGCGGGACCGGTTCGGGATCAAGCCATTCTACTATTGGTGGGATGGAACAACGCTCATGTTCGCGTCCGAGATCAAAGCCCTGCTGGAGTGCAACGAGATCCCCCGTATCGCGAACGACGGTATGGTGTTCGATTACCTCGCACAGAGAATTATCGACCACACCGATCAGACATTCTTCCAGTCCGTCTTCCAGCTACGCCCCGGGTTTTGGCTTGAGGTTGGTCCGTCAGGTCTCCGGATGCATCAGTATTACGGGTTCGAATACTCTCCCGAGCTCGGAAGATTCGAAGAAGCCCAATGTCGAACATACGTCGACGGCTTCCTGGAACGGTTTACGGATTCGCTCCGCATTCACCTGCGCACCGATGTTCCCATCGGCAGTTGTCTCAGCGGCGGGCTTGATTCGTCGTCGATCGTCTGCACGGCAAACCAGCTCATCTTCGGCACCGAAGGAGTAAGCAGGGCGATCGTGGGCGACAGGCAGAAGACGTTTACGGCCACCTACGAGGATGCGCGATTCAGTGAAGAACAGTTCGTTCAGAGCGTGATCAACAAAACGCACGCTGCCCCATTCTCCATCAAGCCATCGAGCGACGGTCTGAAAACAGATCTTTCAACGTTTGTCCGCGCACATGACGAACCGGTCATCTCCACATCGATGTATGCACAGTGGAATGTCATGAAGCTCGCGTCCCAGAACAAGATCAAGGTGCTCCTTGACGGTCAGGGGGGCGATGAGCTGCTCGGCGGATACCGATGGCATTTCCCGATTTTCCACGGCCAGATGCTGAGCGAGATGCATCTTGCCGGCCTGTTGAAGGAACTGAGCGCCACGCCGGGCGTCACCGGCATGTCGCTCACAAGTCTTGTCAAGCCGATCCTGCAAAAGATCGCCAAATCGATGGTCCCCGAGGAGATGCGCGGCGGGCTTCTTGGGATTGCAGGCTATCTCAATTCCGATTTTGCATCGCGAAACACAAACCGGTCCCTCGCGCTGAAGAAAAGCGATTTCAATCTGCAGAAACGCCTGTACGAAGAGGAGACGCATTTCAATCTTCAGCAGCTGCTTCACTACGAAGATCGCAACTCCATGGCATTCTCGATCGAAGCACGCGTCCCGTTCGTCGAGCACCGCCTCATCGAGTATGTCATGAACGTTCCGGCGGTCTACAAGATTCACGATGGCTGGTCGAAGTATCTCCTGCGGCGCGCGATGCAGGGGCAGCTCCCCGGCGAGATTCAATGGCGAAAGGATAAGATGGGATTTGTGACACCGGAGGAACTCTGGCTCAGAGAGCTTCAACCGGACTTCCGGAGAATTCTTCACGAAAGCTCGCTGCGCGCCGGCCGCTTCGTGCAAACGGGAAAGTTCCTGAATGACTTCGAGCGTTCGGCTCTTCCGTTCGCGAGCAGCGACACCTGGCGTTTCCTGAATCTCGAGCTCTGGATGCGCGAATTCGCGGTCAGCTGACAGCGTTTCAATTCTCCCCGCACGATCATGATCAACGTCCATATCCGAAGGCTCGTGCACCGGCTCATCAACCCGCTCAGGTGGCAATGGTCGGGTTGCGCGGAGGTCGAGCGAATGACGGACGCTGAATTCCGCGCGCTGTTCCCGTTTCACGGTGACAGCTTCCTCAGCGAGTTCCATGACTCCGCAAGGCTCCGGTTCTTTTTTCATCCCCGTAACAAGAAGGACTTCTTCCTCTATCTCCTGACGCAGACCCAGCCGTATGAAGACGTGCTTGCGGACGCGCAAAATGTTCTGGAGAACAAGTTCGAGGCGTTTGGATCGGGCACGATCAACCTTGGCGAATCCATCCACTGGCAGCGGGATTTCAGCAGCGGGAAGATATGGCAGATGAAGCCCCTTTCCGCCGCGGAGCTCCTCGACCTCGGCAATTCATCGGACATCAAAATCCCGTGGGAGCTGAACAGGTTCCACCAGGTATGGTGGCTCGGGAAGGCATACTGGGCGACACAAAACGAGGAGTATGCCCGAAAGTTCGGCGAGCTGGTCGAGGACTGGATCCACAAGAACCCCGTCGGCCGGGGACCGAATTGGAGCATTGCGATGGAAGTCTCTCTCCGCGCCTGCAACTGGATCGCCGGATACTATTTCTTCTGCGATTCCAAATCCCTCTCCGACGAATTCTGGATGAAATTTCTGAAGAGCCTTTATGCACACGGCCGGTACGTCGAGAGCCATCTCGAGTATGCCAGGCGGAACGGAAATCACCTGCTGGCAGACGTCGTCGGCATCCTCACACTCGGTGTTTTCTTCCGCCAGTCAACGTTCGGTCCCGCGTGGGTTGTGTGGAGCTCGACAGCCCTGCAGGAGGAAATGCAGACACAGGTCACGCCCGACGGTGTGAACTACGAGAAGTCGATCGGTTATCATCGCCTCGTGCTTGAACTCTTCTACACGGCGGCAATTCTGTGCCAGCTCAACAAGATCACGCTCGGACAGGAGTTCATGAAGAGGCTGGAAAAAATGTTCGAGTTCACGCTCGCCTATACACGGCCGGACGGATCGTCACCAACAGTCGGTGATGCGGACGATGCGCGAGTGTTCCAGTTCTCGGCTCGCGAAGATTTCAACGATCACCGTCACGCCCTCTCTGTCGGGGCACTGATGTTTGACAGGGCGGATTTTCGGGCGACAGTGGAACGATTCACACAGGACGCGCTCTGGCTGTTTGGTGGAGAAGGATTTGAAAAATTTCAAAGACTCCAATCGGTCGAACCAAGCAGCCTCTCAAAAGACTTTCCCGACGGCGGATATTACATCATGCAAAGCCGGCAGGCGCACCTCTTCATCGATGCCGGCGAGCTTGGCATGCGCGGCAGAGGCGGGCACGGCCACAACGACACATTCAGCTTCGAGCTCTGGTGCAACGGATCACCGCTGATTGTTGATTCGGGGACGTTCACCTACTCGTCCGACGTCTATCTTCGAAATGAATTCCGGCGAACGCAGGCTCATAATACGCTCGTCGTCGACAAGACGGAACTTGCGGAGTTCACCGGCCTCTGGTCCGTACGAGCCGATGAGACTCGGCCAAAGGTTCTCACGTGGAGTTCAAATCCTGAACGCGACATCCTCGAAGCCGAGCACTTCGCATACTCTTCACTCCCATCAAAGATCGTTCACAGGCGACGGTTTGATTTTGCGAAGAATCCTTTCGCCCTGCTCATCATTGATTCGCTTTTCGGATCGGGATCCCACTTGCTCGAAAGCTACCTCCATACCGCGCCGGAGACGACAATCGAGCTGGCGGGACCGCAGAAAGCCATGGCAAGAAATCAAAACGGAGCTTATATTGTCTCTGTCAGCCGGGGCGAGTTTTCTGTCGAGGAGACATGGTATTCCCGAACATACGGCGTGAAGGAACGAAACAAGACGTTGAAAATCACGCTGAACGCCATCCTTCCAGCCGAAATACAGATTTCCATCAGCCGCGAGGCTGATGCCTGAGTGCACCTCACCGAAAGATCGAGACGCATGGCGAAAAAGACTCCGACGTCCCGCAAGAATCTCCAGACGATCTCCATCGTGATCCCAGTCTTCAACGAAGTGGAGAACGTCCCCGTTCTGTTCGACCACCTCTCACAGGCCATCAGGGATCTCCCCTACGGATTCGAAATTCTGTTCGTCGACGACGGCAGCACAGACGGTACGTTCCTTGCAATCAAGGATCTCCAGCAGCGCAACCGGAATGTCAAAGCGATTTCGTTCTCGCGCAACTTCGGCCACCAGGCCGCACTCACGGCGGGACTCCACTATGCCTCCGGCGACGCTGTCATCACGATGGACGGCGATCTGCAGCACCCTCCTTCCCTCATTCCGTCGTTGATCGAGAAGTGGAAGGAAGGATATGAAATCGTCTACACTATCAGGAGTTCGGCTGCTGATACCTCACTCTTCAAGAGGATCACATCGCGATTGTTCTACAAGATCATCAACGCGTTTTCTGAAACACCCGTGCAGCCCTTCGCTGCCGACTTCCGTCTGATGACCCGCCCTGTTGTCAACAGCCTGAACTCTCTCGAGGAGCGTGATCGGTTCATGCGCGGGCTCATCGGCTGGCTCGGCTACTCGAACGTCGGCATCCCCTACACAGCGGACCCCCGGATGGCGGGAACGAGCAAATACACCGTGAGGTCGATGGTCAAGCTGGCCCTGAATGGCATCCTCTCGTTCTCGGCTGCCCCGCTTCACCTTGTCACGTACCTCGGAATTGCATCTGCGTGCCTGGGATTTCTCTACGGCATCTATTCGCTGTATGTCCGGTTTTTCACGAGCGGCACCGTCCAGGGCTGGACCTCGCTTATTATCGTGATCCTGTTCCTCGGCGGAGTGCAGCTCATCAGCATTGGAATTCTCGGGGAATACCTGATCCGCGTGTACGACGAAACCAAGCGGCGGCCGGTTTATCTCATACGCGACTCGATCGGAATTCAGAAAAACAGAACGACGTAATCCCGCGAGCCTTTCCAGGAGTCCGGCTCAGACTGCAATCATCTCATTTTCAATCCACGAACGGATGTCGACACCACCTCTGCGCACGATTTCCAGGATTCTTCCCGCGATCCTTGTCCTCGCGCTGTTTGTCCGGCTCGGATTCCTCTACAGGAACTGGAACAACCTTGACTTTGCCGCGTCGTACGTGCTGCATGCCGAAGTCGCGCGCAACATTCTCGATGGACACTGGTTTCAACTTGACCAGCAGTACCTGCAACAGTACTTGCACGAGTGCACAGCGCAATCGAAACTCATTGATCCGCAGGATTTTCCCCCTCCGTCGCAGGAACACCTGGTTCCACTCTACAATGATGAGGGGGGATACGGAATGCTGCTCGCCGCGATCTGGAAAATCACCGGCTCACACAGATGGTGGTACGTCAGGGTACTCCAGATCCTGCTCGATGTTGTGATGTGCTGGCTGATCTACCGTATAGGAAGCGACCTCTTCGATGAGAGAGCAGGACTCCTGGCCGCTTTTGTGTACGCGGTCTTCATCCCGGGAATTGAACTTGCCGTGAGGCCGCACCGCGACATCTGGGTTACCTTCCTCTTTATCTTCTCCGTCTACCAACTCACGACCGCCCGCGGACAGAACCACGTCCTGTGGAAGATGGCGGGCATCGGCATCGCGACCGGCATCGTTGCATGGATGCGCTCGACCGTTCTCCTGTTCGGATTTCTGATGGTCCCTCTTCTTCTCATGACGCGGCCGCCGCGCGAAGCACTGCGCGCATCAGCGTTTCTTCTTCTCGGCTTCGTGCTCACATTTTCTCCCCTCATCGTGCGGAACTACGTCGTCTTCAACAAGTTCATGGCAACACGCGGAGTCTTCTGGCACTCGTTCTGGGCCGGTGTCGGCCAGATGCCGAACCCGTATGGCGTGCAGGATGATGATGAGACAATCATCCGGTTCGCGCACTCGCTTGATTCCACGGCACAATACGAAACAGATTATTATGAGCAGGTGCTAAAACGCGAAGCGATAAGGTATGTCAGCGATCATCCGCTGATGTATGCAGGATCTGTCGTGAAACGGGGGGTTGTGTTCGTGTTTCCAAAAATCGGGCGCGAGCTCTTCTTCCAGCCGCAGCTTCCTCAACATGTGACAGGCATGCTCAACCTGTCGTTCGCGAGGATGGTGCTGCTTCTCGTCGATGGAGTGTTTACAGGATCCTTTCTCATCGGTCTCTGGTTGATGCGAAAACGGTGGAAGGATCTCGCCATCGTCTGCTATCCATACGTCTATACGCTCGTGACGCTCGCACCGTTTTATCTCGTCGGAAGGAACATCATGAATGTGTACTTCGTGGTGATCCTTGGTGGGGCCGTCGCAATCTCAATGGCTTGGGAGAAGTTTCGGTCAACCCCGGATCGCGCGTAGTCATTTTCATTCCCTCCCATCGATCACTCCCCTGCTGCAGCTCCGAGGATTGTCGCCATCCCCTTCCCATCAAAGCGCTATCTGCGCCCGTCGTTCCCCGATCGCCGCACCGTCTGAACGAAGGCCATTCCATAGCACAGCATCCCCATGAGAAGAAGTTCGTAATGATACGGCCTGGGGTATTGAAATCTCAAGCCCGCGTCAGTATCAAGCATGAACGATAGCAGAACGAGCGCAGAACCCAGGAGAGTCATGATGACCGACAAGGCGGAAGCAGAGAACCGGCCTTCACGCTCTTCCTTCGAGAGAATGAGCACCCCTCCAGCGATCATCATCACAGACACAAGCACGGGGGCCAAAACAGGTCCGATCCATGGTATCGGGATGAGAAACAAAATATCCCAATCGAGCAGCGAGGCAGGCCAATTCAGGATGATCTTCAGCCAGACATAGAAGAATATGTCCCAGACTCCGAAGCCGACAAGAAAGTAGCTGAAGCGCGCCCATCGCGACTTCCCCGCAATCATCCCGACAGCCACGAGCATGACGATCGTGGCGAATTCCCTCACCAGCTCCACTGCAAGGTGAGACATCAGCGCCGGTTTCAGAGGGAACGAAAACCCCTCAGGGTAGTAGATTTGTCGAAGATAGACGACGACGCTCGATTCAACAAATGCGAACGAGGCCGCAAAAACGGCGACAAGAAGAATGATCTTCAGCTGGGATCTGGACATCATCTGGTTAGACGAGGAGAAACAAGAGAACGCTCCCGGCTTGTCCGTTGAATCGAACAAACACGGGAGCGTTCTTACAGATCTATTTCTCGTAGCGACACTAATTGCTTCTGGTGCGAGCCGGGGCCGGAGCTGCTGCCGGCTTGCGCGGGAACATCTCATCGCGCATTGCCGCATTATAAGCGAAGGCGGCCATGATCGTAGCTGCCTGCTTCATGTCGTCCGCCTGGATGCGTTCGTAGACATCCTGCGTGGAGTGATGCGTGCGGGTTTCATATTCCAACGGATCCTGGATAAACTGGAATCCCGGCAAACCCACTCCGTCGAAGGACAAGTGATCCGTCCCGCCGGTGTTTTGCAGTGTGATCGTCGTCGCACCCATCGATGCGAACGGTGCCAGCCATGCACGGAAGATTGGCCGGGCTGCTTCATTCCCCTGCAGGTAGATGCCGCGGAATTTGCCTGAGCCATTGTCATCGTTGAAATACACTGAAAGCTTATCGTGTTCCGGTTTCAGCTTCAACGCACCGCCACCGCCTCCCATCATGCCTCCCATGCCGCCGCCCCCTTCGCGTTCACCGAAATGCTGTGCGACATACGACCGGGAGCCGATGAGGCCTTCTTCTTCAGCGGCCCAGAGTGCGACACGGATGGTCCGGCGCGGCTTCACGCCAAGGCTCTGGAGAATACGCATCGCTTCAACCGCTGCACCTACACCCGTACCATCATCGGTTGCACCGGTGCCGCCGTGCCACGAGTCGAAATGTCCGCCGAGCATCACGACCTGATCTTTCAGGTCTGTACCGGGGATCTCGGCAATGATGTTGAATGAGGAATCAGCCGGCGCCCAGGTGACATCGAGGGCAATTTCAACCTTCACTTTTTCGCCGTCCTGAATCATTCGTGCAAGTCTGTTGTACTGCTCGGCAGCCATCGACACCTGGGGAATGATTTGCGGAGCGTTCGCATCATACGCGTTCACCCGAGTGCCCGGGGCAGCCCCTTGCGGCTGGGGAACCGTGGCCGACTGGATAAAGATGTTTCCGCCGTCGCCGCGGGATCCATCAACTGCGACGAGCGCGCCTTCCTTCTGGCAGAACTCGAGCTTCATCCCCAACATCTGCGGTTCCATCCTCTGCGCGATGATTCGCGTAATGGTTGCTTCATCGGCATCCGGCTGCTGCTGTTTGATCATGACCCGCATCATGGAATCGCGCTGGGCCGGGGTCATCTGGTTGAACTGCCCGAATTGTCCTCGACGTCCTCCGCCAGCTTCCGGGAGTCCTGCATTCGCCATCTTCAGCAACTCGGCATCGGTGAGTCTGTGCCCTTCGGCTTCAAAGTGTGCGTTGACTTCGCGGATCGAGCTGACGAGCACAATCTTTCCCTTCAGCTTTCCCTTGTACTCCTGCAGCTCGGACTCGTTCTTTGCACTCAACAAGACCACATCCGCCGTCACGGAACCCTTGATGCCGGGGGACCAGGCTTTCGGGTACGCGTTGAGCGGGAATGCCTTCGGCTGGAGCGCTGTCATGTAGAAGCGCTTCAGCGCCCAACCTTTTGCGAACGGACCGGCCTTTTCGAAGTGAACGTTCTGCAGCCCGTACGACGCAAGCTTCTGACTTACCCACATGGCGGCTTCCTTATAGTCAGGCGAGCCTGCAAGCCTCGGACCGTGGACATCGCTGAACGTGCTCATGAACTCCATAACCTTCGAGTTCTTCAGTCCTTCATCCTTGATTTTGTTGATCATGATCGTATCGATTTTTTCGGCCGCCATCTGGGCGTACCCGATCGACGAAATCATGACAGCGATGACAACAACAAAGAGTACGCGTTTCATCATGTCGTGAATCCTCCTTGGTTGGGATTGAGAAGTGAACGATGATTATGGAAAGACAGCGCTGATGCCGTTTGACTGAGGTGTTAGGATAGACGAAAGATGACTCAAAAAGTAGCGCGAAGTAGGGTTTTTTGTTCGTGAAACCGCTCCAACACTCGCAGGTTTCTGACTTGAACAGCGGCGCGCAGCCACCAAAGGGTATGCAAAGCGATTTCTCATTAATGAAAATGGCGAATTTATCTATAAAATCAATGCTTTTCTTCGGCTGAAAACGTGCTTCCGCGATATTCGCAAAAAATGCTTGACTGGGTCTTTTTTTTTGGCCACCATATGGTGGGGCGATTGCTATGAAACCCCCCAGCATTTTGGGAACGGGTGTTTCAATGATTGATCTTAACACTGTATACGTCGAGCCGGCAGCTCTCAAGTTGATCCCCAAGCGTCATGCGCTCGAGCTCAACATCATTCCCATTGCATTGCGCAACGATGTCGTCATCATTGCGGTCCCCGAGCTGTTCCGCCGTCGGCTGCTGACCGACGTACGCATGATCATCGGGAACAAGACCAAAGTGAAAGCTGTCTCAGCGTCCCGCGATTCAATCCTCGCTGCAATCCACCGACTGTACGGCACGTCCGACAACTAATCACCGCTGCCCCTATGGGACCGGAATTTCGTTCCGTCCTTCAACTCACATTGCACTGATCCGTTTCAATCATTTCCTCGTTGCAGTCCTCTGTTGCTCCTGATCCATCGCCACACTTTTTGGATTCATCTCAATCACACTTGAATCCTCCTTAGCGCAATTCCTAAGGACAATCCACATCAACCCTATCCAACATTGGAGGTCGTTATGCCAGCGACAAGCGCATTGTATTCCACGATGGTTCGTTCAGGACGAACCACGTACTTCGTTGATCTCAAAGAAGCGAAGAACGGCAATAAGTACCTTTCCATCAGCGAAAACAAAGTCGACGGAGACGAAAAGAAACGGGTCACCGTCAGGGTCTTCGGCGAATCGATCGAGGAATTCCAGAAGGCAGTCAACGATGCAGCCGCAGCGATCGCGCAGTAGGTGACATTCGTCGCTCGGCACTCACGGGCCGGCCCACGCGGAGGGCCGACCCACTTTAATCGTGCTCTTTGTCAATCAATGAAAAGCCCTCGGAGTTCCAGAGGGCTTTTGCATGTCTGCGAATGCCGCCAGCCTCTTACACGCATCTCTTCCGCGGAAAAACCCGTATATTAGTCAGCCGCACGATCTCGCCGGCCCACAGACACAGATCCGATATGAAGAGCCAGACAGACCCAATTACCTACTCACTCGAGGCCGATGGAATTCCTGCATCGTCCTACTACCGCGATATCTCGGACTTCACTGATGTAGTTCTTGAAGAAGCTCGCGACACGCTCGAACCAACTGCCCGGGCGCTACGATCCTACATCCAGACGTACCAACTCGAAGAACCACGCTCACTCGAGGAGTACGTCTTTGAACTTCTGGATCTTGGTACCCTCTGGCGCGTCTACTCGCCACGAGCCCTTTCAGTCCGAATTGCACCGTACAGAATCTTGTCGACTCTTGCCGAGTGGCGCAAGAAACACCAAAACATCAAGCCCGCCATCGATGTTCTACGCGGCTTCCTCATATCGTTCTTCCTCCTTCCCTCAACGAGGACCGACATCATCAATCGCTCCCCGACAATTCACGATCTCGAGCGCCTGATCGCGTGGCTTGAGGCAACAGGGGATTTGCGCGAGGATGCAATCCGTTTCATTCGATGGCAGGCATACTTAAGCCTGCAGCCCCCCAAGCGCGTACGGGAAGTACTGTGCGAGGCGATCAGATTTTCGGAATGGTTTGAATCAGCAAGCCTCGGCACGTTAGGAAGGTACACCCAAAATGTCGATTCCTTCGTCGCCCTTCGTGAGGACCACTACCGCTGGAGGGAAGACCGGATCACCTGCATGAAGACCAGGGTCGAATATCATGTGAACATGGTTGGAGCGGAGATCATGAACCGTTCATTTCGTTCCGGCTTTCTTTTTTCACAACGAAAATCCGTTTTGCTCCCCGGCTGCATGCGCTCACATCCGGATGGCGCCTGCAAAGCCCTCAAGACCAGGGAAGGGCTTGTGTGCAGTGCTTGTACGCCTGCTTGCCCGACGCATCAGTTACACTCCATGGGGAAAAAGCATGGATTTGACGTTTTCGTACTTCCACATGCGTCGGACGTCACGGTCTGGGTTTCAAAGCCGGGGATGGAGTCCAAAGGAGTTGTTGGAGTAGCCTGCCTCAGCACACTCGTAGGAGGAGGTTGGGAACTAAAGCGCTACGGCGTTCCGGCACAGTGTGTCGTTCTCAACAACTGCGGCTGCAAGAAGCACTGGCATCGCGAAGGCATCCCAACCAGCATCGATCTTCGCGAGATGAAGCGCATCATTGGTATTGAGCAAAGCGTGCAGGGGTACAACATGTCTGATTTCGCGATGTGAAAAGCCGGACCTGACACGGTCCGGCTTCCGAGTTATCTGGATGGAACATCAAATCAGAAATGCATATTCACAAAGGGAAGAATTCTGAGGAAGGCCGGATTGTTCTCAGCCCAATTGATGGCACCGAGCTGGATGCCGAATAGTGCTGCGGCATGATTGAAGAGGCCGATCGAAATCCCATGCTGCGTGCCGTCCACCCTGTTGTAGCAGCCGACCGTGATGCCGCGCGTGTTTTCGGCAATCGTCATCAGGATGCTGGCGTTCAACCCAGCGAGTTCCTTCGCCTTGATCCTATAGCCTCCGACATTGATCCCGCTTATTGTGATATCGTCATCATCTTTGTCGCTGCGTAGATCTCCCAAAGTGATATTGATGCCGCTGATTTCATTTCTCGACACAATTCCAATACCGGCAACTGTGATCCCCTTGATCCCACCCAAGCCGACCACAGCAAGTCCGCCGATGTTCAAACCGCGAACGGGTCCCTCAGAGACGACAGCAAGCCCACCCACATTGAACCCAGAGACACTCTCCTTGCCGACAATCGCAAGTCCACCCGTGTTCAACCCAGCAAGCTGATGCTCGGAGACTACTGCCAGTCCTCCACAGTTGACACCGATGAGATTTCCTTTGCCGACGACTGCGAGCCCTCCGGTGTTAACGCCCAACGAGGTCCCTTGCGTCACCACAGCGAGCCCGCCGGCCAGAATTCCCGTACTTGAGTTGGAGATGCTTCCCCCCTTCGTCTCGCTTGCACCGACGACTGCAAGGCCACCGATGGTGATTCCCGTGAGCGAGCCTTGGCATACAACAGCAAGCCCTCCGATTGAGAGTCCCTTCATTGAGGATCTCCCGAGAGTGGCCAGTCCCCCTATCGAAATTCCATTGAGGTTCTCCGCTCCTGCTCCGACCAGGCCGAGCGATACTCCATTGATGGTGCCGCTGAGGGGTTCGCCCGGTTTCCAGAACGTGATATTTATCCCGTTGATGCATTCCACGCCGGCATCGCTCCAATTGAAACGTAGTCCATTGTGCAATGGAGCGTTCCCGAAGCAAATGCCGTTGTGATCGAATCCGAGCGTAAGGGCTGATCGACCATTTTCGGATTCCTGCCGGGCTGCGACATCACCGGTCGCGATCACGAGCAACAGAAGCAGAAGTCGAGCATTCCGCATTTGAACATCTCCCTGGAATCTTTTCGTGTTCATTGGACCAATTGCTGTGTCTTGATTTCTTAAAAAGATCGATCAATGAAACCAAGCGCTTGTTGTTGTCTTCGACAGCCTGCCCAACACGTGTCTCATACGAAGCATCCATGGAATTGTTAAGGACAACAGGCCCTGAGCATCTCTCAGCAAGAGCTTCCCAGAATTGCTCCTATTGAAAATGTGGTGAGCGACAGATCTTGGTTAAAAGTGATCTGTGATCAGCAATCACTCCTAGCACTATTCTAAGTGGTAACCAAGAGCTTGAGTAACGACACTGTATTCGGCATAAGTCAGCCAAGCGTAACTTAATACTAGCAACGTTTTGACAGGAAGTTTAAGCTTCTGTTTCAGTGACTTGATATGATACATTTTTCTGCGATATCCCTTATTTTTCATGAGTTTCAAAATTCTGCAAATCTCAGAAGGAATCTCACAACTTTTCTGAAGTTCTCGGAATGATCTTGGTTAGAGCTTAGATATTGCGATTTTTGAAAAGAATTAGCAGTTTTCATCAGTTCTGTCTCATGGTATCAAAATTGAAGCGACTCAGTTTTGATAATCTTGCTCACTTTGAGCAAGTCCCGTCTAGTATCGCGATCAAAGAACTTAGAAGTGAACCTTGGTCCACATTGCGTCTGAATTTCCTTCTTCCAGATTTTATCCGCGATTGGATCTATATCGATTATGGCTCCATCCAATTTCGCAAGAGTTGAGCTTTGGAGAGTATTCGGTACCGATTTCAGGGCATGACGATACATCGCCCGCAGAATTCATTCGATGAAGCACAAAATTGGATTTTTTCCAATCGGCATTTTCCTCTAAAGCAAACGTGCTGATTGCGTTTCAAATCACTGAAGATAGATCGCCCCATAGTTTTGTCGCCTAGCGGACTGTCAGTCGATCAGGTGCGAACCCCTTTTCTCATCAACGTACTCATTTCACAGCAGAGGATCCTATGAAGAGAAACGTTACCGTATTGTTGCTCTCGTTGCTGAGTGTCTTCATGCTCACAGCTGCGGCGCAGGCGCAGTTGGTCTATGAAGCCTCCGCCTCGGGTCGCGATTCATTCGTCGCGTCAAATGTGCAGGATGGAGCGACGTATGCCGTAACCGCGACGCTGAATGGGTCACCAGTGCCGGTTTACAGAAGCAGCACATCGCCGCCACCGGCCGTGACAACCCTTGGCGTGATTTCGGATGAAAACGGCAATCCGGAATTACGATTGTTTGTCACCACGCCGACATCGGGGCTCCTGCAGCTGACGGCTACTCTCCTCGATGATAATGGGGATCCAACCGAAACCGTCATTACCGGATCAAAGAACTACGGGTCAGGCCCGTCAACAACTCCCACAATTACATCACTCAGTACGACTTCCACAAGTCAGGTATATGGGGCGATCATCCTGACTGCCACGGTGACCGGGAATCCCTCTGGCACTCCGACGAGCGGCACCGTGACGTTCATCGTCGATGGAACCACGCTGAACGCGGCCGGCGCAGCACTGACGAATGGCACTGTCAGCTTTCATGCTGAAGGGGTCGGCGTAGGTCCCCACTCTGCCAGTGCGGTGTATTCCGGCGGAGGTACATTCACCGGCAGTACATCTGCGACGTTTTCATTCTCAGTGACCCCTGCCCCTCTCACTGTCAACGGGATCACTGCTGACAACAAGATCTATGACGGCGGCACGTTAGCAACACTCGAAACAGCTGCAGCGTCGCTGCAGGGAAATGTCCCCGAGGATGCGGTCTCTCTCAACACCGCAGGTGCAGTTGGCACGTTCGCTGACAAGAAGGTGGGAGACGGGAAGAACGTGACGATTTCAGGTCTCACAATTACGGGCGCAAGCAGCGGGAACTACACACTCGCGCAACCGTCGGCAACGGCTTCGATTACACCCAAGAATCTTACTGTGTCCGGAGTCACCGCGAGCGACAAACCGTATGATGGAACGACAACTGCCGCATTAAACACGGGAGCCGCAGCACTTGTGGGTGTTGTCACAGGAAACGACGTTACCCTGAATCTTGCCAGCGCATCAGGAAGTTTCAACGACAAAAATGCGGGATCGGGGAAAACCGTCTCTGTCACCGGGTTGACAATCTCCGGGGCAGATGCGACCAACTACACACTGACTCAACCCAGCACAAGCGCCAGCATCAACAAAGCCGCGGCCTCGGTCACGCCTGTCGCAGCAACCAAGGTGTACGGCACTTCAGATCCGGGATTCACGGGCGTGTTGGCTGGATTCGTCACCGCGGATAATATCACTGCTGCATACACAAGGACCACGGGAGAAACAGTTGCGGGCAGCTACACGATTGCGGCAACGCTCAGCCCTGCCGCAGCCCTCGATAACTACACAATCACGTACGCCACGGCAGCATTCACGATCACAAGGGCGATAGCATCTGTGACCCCGACTCCTTCCTCCAAGGTCTACGGCGCACAGGATCCTGCGCTGACGGGAACACTTACCGGCTTCGTCAGCTCGGACAACGTCACAGCAACCTATTCGCGGACCCCGGGGGAGAGCGTCAACGGCAGCCCGTACACAATCAGCGCCACGCTCAGCCCGGCTTCCGTGCTTCCGAACTACACGATCACTTACAACACGGCGAATTTCAACATCACCACCAATACGTCAACCACGGTCCTTTCCTCGTCAGCGTCAACGACGGTGTACGGTCAAGCGTTGACGTTCACCGCGACGGTGAGCAGCAACGGTGGCTCAATGACGGGATCGGTCTCCTTCCAGGAAGGCTCGACGGTTCTTGGCACGGGAACCTTGAATGCATCCGGTGTTGCAACATTCACCACATCCGCCATCCCGGTGTTCGGTTCGCCTCATTCCATTATGGCAGTCTACAGCGGCGATGGCAACTTCGCCGGAAGCACCTCCGCTGCTGTTCAATTGACGGTGACCACAAAGACATTGACAGTCACTGGAATCACGGCCGCCAACAAGGTGTATGATGGAAGCACAAGCGCTGTTCTCAATACAAGCGCGTTTGCATTGACTGGAAAGATTGCATCGGACAACGTCACCCTGGACCTCTCGGCCGTTGCCGGCAACTTCAGCGACAAGACCGTTGGATTGAACAAGACGGTCGCTGTCAGCGGACTGGTCCTGGCTGGGACTTCCTCGGGTAACTACAACCTCACGCAACCATCAACAACCGCGAACATCACGGCGAAAAACCTCACCGTTACAGGCATCACGGCAAACGACAAGACGTACGACGGGACAACATCGGCAACACTGAATACCTCGGCGGCCGCGCTCGTCGGAACGGTTGCAGGTGATAACGTGACTCTCCAGTCGT
The DNA here is from genome assembly GCA_035506075.1 of Bacteroidota bacterium. GTDB lineage: Bacteria > Bacteroidota > Ignavibacteria > UBA10030 > UBA10030 > UBA9647. The sequence goes on from DATJQB010000158.1 coordinate 16,953, forward strand.
CCGGAGCTACCGGAACATTTTCCGACAATCAGGTTGGCACCAACAAGACGGTCACAATCGCCGGCCTGACACTCGGAGGGAGCGACGCCGGAAACTACACACTCACACAGCCGACCGCAACGGCAAGCATCACGGCTGCCACCAACACAGGCGATGTGGCAGGTGCGGGATGGGTTACTTCGCCGGCTGGTGCATATCCAAGCAAGCCCACGTACACCGGCAAAGGATATTTCGTTTTTGCAGTCGGATATGTCGGGCATAGTACCGTACCTGTTGGCCTCACGACCTTCATTTTGAAGTCCTCCGGCTTGTTCTCGTCGACGGCGTTCACATTTGTCAGCGTCACCCACGAGGCGTTGAGCATTACAGGTTCATCCGCAACACTCAAGGGAACCGGAACAATTAACGGTTCGGGAAGCTACGGATTCCTGCTGACGATGATCAACGGCACACCGACGAAGACGCCGGACAAGATCCGCATGAAGATCTGGAACAAGAACAGCGGTAATGCAGTGTACTATGACAGCCAGATTGGCTCACCCGATGGCGAGGCCCCGACAGCGGCTGTGACGGGAGGCGTCATCACGATCAGCAAGTCAGGTGGAAGCTCCACAGCGGCGAATCCGGGAATCCAGCAGCTCATCGAAAATGAGGAAGCCACTGAGATCCCTGCGCATTTTGAACTCTACAATGCGTATCCGAATCCGTTCAATCCGTCGACAACGATCGTGTATGACCTGCCGCAGAACTCCAAGGTGAGGCTTGCCGTCTATGATATGTTGGGCCGCGAAGTCGCCGTGCTTGCGGACGGCGAACGGACTGCGGGACATTACACACTGCATTTCGATGCCAGCAAACTCTCGACGGGAACATATATCTATCGACTTCAGGCTGGTCAGTTTGTGCAGACGAAAAAGCTGATGCTCATCAAGTAAAACCTCTCCGGTGATTCTGCAGAAAAGGGGCTGTTTCTTCTGAAACAGCCCCTTTCTCATTTCCGGCCTGCACATTGCCCTCCTCGACGGTTTAAACCGTCCACCCGGAGTTTGCAAAAATCAACAGATCAGCCCCTCACTCCACCCTCATCCCCGACAATATCACCTGGTGATTGCCGCTTGCCCCGCCAGGGGCGTAGGTTTCCATCTGCGCCCGAATGTTCATCGCATTGACTGGATGGCTCATGACATATACCTTTTCGCGATCAGCGGTGGGCATATCCAAAGTCAGTGGGGAAAACATGAGTGGATGCCTCGGTCGGCTTTGAACACTCTTCGCTCCGGCGTGATCGCTCTCCGTCAAAGCGATCCTGACACATGGCAGTCATTTTCCATCCATCAGATGGCACGAAGGAAGAGAACCAGCCCAGCTACTGTTCGGACAGCCTGTTGCTGTTTCAACCCCATCTGCCTTCTATGATTTTAGATCGCTATTTCTTATCTTGGTCTTGCGACACCTCTCCCACACACCAACTCTGCCCCATGCAAATGTTTCGCTCGATAGTGACCTGGGTAACCACAGGCATCCTGATCCTCCTTTGGCTACCGTTGCTTGCGATCAGCAGGCTCTTCGAACGCGACCCGGTCTATTACAGAACAGGCTTCCTGTTCAGAAAGCTCGGCAAGGCGCTCACGAAAGCAAATCCTGCCTGGAGACTGCACATTTCCGGCGAAACGATCACAAATCCGCGCCGGCCATACGTCGTGGTCTCAAACCACCAATCGCTGGCCGACATACCACTCATCAGCAATCTTCCTTGGGAAATGAAGTGGCTTGGGAAGATGGAGCTGTTCAAGCTTCCGATCATCGGCTGGATGATGTCTCTTTCCGGAGACATCGCTGTTGATCGCAAGAACGCCCGGAGTGGAGCCCAGGCGATCATCAGGGCACAACGGTATCTTGAACAGAAGTGTTCGGTAATGATTTTCCCCGAAGGAACGCGCACTCTTGACGGACGCGTCCGGGCGTACACGGACGGGGCCTTTCATCTTGCGATCCGCGCGAAGGTCCCTGTGCTTCCCCTCGTCATCGAGGGATCTCGCGATTGCATCCCGAAGAACAGCTGGATGTTCGGAAAGCCATCAGACATACTTCTCAAGGTCCTTCCACCGATTGAAACCGATTCGCTCAGCATCGATGACGTACCTACACTGAGGGACCGCGTGCGTCGGGCCACGATCGTGCAGATCGCAGAATGGCGGTCCGTCGCCCAAGAAAGTGTTGACGGTCTCTCAGATTTACAGCGCTCCTGATACGGTGTGATCGGTGAGTGTTGGTATGTGGCTGCGGATGACGAATTAGCGGTGAGCGTCAGCTGGTTTCAGACTGTCCGTCTGCATCGGATCGTGTACGAAATTGTAGTACCACACCTCGGTTCCCTCCCGTTCGATCAGCACTCTTCTCCTGTCTGATGTGTCTATCCCGGCATCTTCGAACACCCAGGGAAGAAACGACCATTCCCAGCCAAGAGGCATGAACCGCGAGACGTGTACGAGGTACAAGTCGTGATCACGTGTCGGGAACAGTGACGTGTCGCGGGCAACATACATGCTTCTCAGGCTCCGTCCTTCAAGCTCCTGAAAGAACAGAGCGTCCGCGCTGGGATAGATCAGTGTGCGGAGAGGCCTGCCGCCATTTTGATGCGATTGAAGAAGGGCATCAATCTTCTCCCTGTCACTCGCAGCGAAGTACGGAGGAGTATTGCGGATTCTCATCGAGTACCATCGGAGCGATTCAGGATAATTTCTCAGGCCTTCAATCCACTGCAGCTGACGACCGGCATAGAGTGCAAGCAGGAACAGAAGCGTGCCGGTGAGAATCCTCCGGCGTGGGTTCAACAACTCCATCAGGCCCAGAAGCAGGAGAAGAATCGCGCATCCGTCGAACACTTCATACCACATCTCCTGACCGACCCGATTGATCACCCAGAACGCAAATGCAAAGAGAATCATGATGACGGCATTCTGCTCCTTCCGCCAGAGAGCGCCAATCAATGCCGCGGCCCCGAGGCTGCAGAATGCGAGGTTCCCGGAACTCAGGAACGGTGCGAAGAGATTCCGCCTCGCTTTACGGCCGAACTGGTATCCCATATCGCTGAGCAAATCATTCCAATGGCCGAGTGAGTACGCAATGCTGACGACGATGGCAGTGAGAACGATCAGGATGAAGACGCGCGCCCATCGTGCCGCATTCCATTCTTCCCTCAGAGAGCGCGTTTGGACAGCAAGCAGAACAATGCCCGCGAGGATGAAATACATCCCGTTTGGATGGATGAGCGGAAGTGAGATGAGAACAGCCATCGCAGCAAGGGATTGACGAGCATGAAAAAGAACCATCGCGGCCGTCACCCCCACCAGAAGCAGGGATTCCATGCGCGCCACGTTTCCCAGGATGACGAAGTGCCTCCCGAGGAAAAACAATCCAACGAGAACGAGAACGGGGAAGCGGAGCGAACTGTGTCTGTACATGAACAACAGCCCGCAGAAGGCCAGCATCGTCAGGACAAATGAGATGAGGCGAGCCATGCTGAATGCTGAACCGAGTACCTTGAAGAGCATGCCCATGAAGATCATGTAGCCCGGGGGCATCCAGAGGATGGTTCTGGCATCGCTCAAAAACGGAGTGAAGAGTGTATTGTGCTGCTGAACGGCAATCGCCTGTTGGAGGAAGACTGCTTCATCCGGCCAGGGAACGGGGAAGGTCCAACCGGCCGCGAGATGTACCAACGCAGAGGCGCCGATGAAGGCGGAGGCAAGAAGCCAAAACAGAACGCTTCCAGGGTCCCGACGATTCGTGCCGGTGTTGAGCAGACTCATGGAGCAGAAATGTTGTTCAGTGATCTTTCGCGGGGGAACACACAGGGTGTAGTCGAAGGTAGACAATTTGCTCACCAAAAACCAACGGAGCGTGGCGGGGAGTGCTTGACCTTCATTCGCAGGGTCATCGAATTGAAATCGCGGGAGAAGTACCGTACATTGCGATCAATCGGAGATCGTTCAGCGCGTCGGCCCAATGAACGATATCGTCATGCACAAGATCAGCGGAACGCGAAATGGCGGATTTGATCAAACCGTGGCAGGATATTCACTACATGCATCTGAGCAGGATCGTCGAGTGCACCGTGACGGCGATCGGCAAGGACAATTCAGGCATTCACACACTCATGGTTGCGGTAGTGTCGAACAATCAGAAACTACCGTACAAGGTTGTCACAAGGAACGATGATTTCCCCCAGGGGATTCCAACCGGCTACGTCAATGTCGGACACGTCCTCGAAATTTTCTACCGCAGTCTCGACGATTCCACACGGATCCCCAGTCTCCATCCGGTCGAGATCCTCAACAAGACGCACGAAGGGGGAGACATTATTCATTTCGTCACAAGGAAGGTGTACGACTCCGCGATGAAGACGAAGATGTTCGATCCGTGGCAGGATTATCTCAAAGACACTGAAGCCCTGAGGCAAATGGATCAGAGCTAACATCGCCCGGTGATCACTACACAACCCGCGCAACCTCGATGGTGAGCAGCGCTCCCAGCTTTTCAAGCTTCCGGCTGATGTGACCCACACCGATGGCACAATGGTGTGCCGGACCGTGACTGTTCCACTCACCGACAAATTTCCTCGCCCCGATCGCGAACTTATAGCGGCTGTTTGTGTTTCCAATCTGCAGGACCGGGCCGGCAACGGATTCTCCTTCCGCAACGAGAAATTTCAGCCCGTCGTTTCTGTTCTCGACAACCGACAGCAGTGTCACCGGGCCGTTCTTCACCATCATCTCAACGGAGAGCCCTCTGCCGACCTTGCCGTGATAAACCTCAAGAGGCCGGACCTTGATCTTTCCTTCTGCGATTGCCATATGCCCGGGGCCGTCGTGCCCCATCAACACAACATCGTCGTTGTAATCCATCGCATAGAATTCGCTGAAGGTACCGCCGGCACCGAAGCAATCCATGATCTTCATCGCCTGAGCGTTCTTGATTTCATATTCGCCGGCAACCGGAATTCCGTTGGCGGTCAGGAGTGAACTGCCGAGAATCATGGTGCTTATCGCCGTTTGGTTTTCTGCATTTCCCTCGCCGCGGTAATAATACGCAACGGATCCAAGCTTGTGGCGGGCCACCAGGCGATCCAATGCAACCGACGTGCGCGCAGCCTGCCCGAGGTCTTCAGGAGAACAATCCGGCTGGACGTCGAAGACATCCCGGAATCGCTCAAGGCGTTCGACCACTTCGGAGTCCTGCACCTCCTTGCGAAGTTGTACGAGCTCTTCCACTTCGATATGCTCGATGTGGCCGCCAAATACCCGATACTGTTCTGTGAGATCAGTGTAGATGTCGAGCATGCCGCTGTAGTAATGGCCCATGCATCCCAGCCGGTTGAACGCCATCGCGTGAGCCACCCTCGCGGCTTCCACCCACTCCCTGATCTCGCGCCAACACTCGTCGTCGCCAGACAACATGCCTGTGACCTGGTGAAACCTGATGCCCGTACGGGAAAAGACGTTGGCGAGTTCAGGCACAGGGCACGCCGAACAATGGGCAAGCCATTCACCCGTCATGGCAGTCCGATCGTTCATCGCATTGAACGCTGCATAGTCAATCGCCGGATCAGGGGAAAGATCGAGAACGATGACAGGGACACCCGCTCGCTGTACCACCGGCAGAACCGTGGAGGATACCGCATACGTCGTCACATAGAGAAAAATAATATCGACGTCTGCTGTGCGGAACTTCCTCCCTGCCTCAAAGGCCTTGTCAGTCGTGTCAACGAGTCCCGCATTGACTACCGAAGGGTGAATCGCAGAGAGTTTCCGGTGAACGTCGGAGAGGTATCCCTCCAGCCGTTCCTTGAGTCCTTTGAACTGCGGCCAGTAGGTTTCCAGGCCGATGCCGAACAGCCCGATGGTCAGATTCGTCTTACCGTTGGAAGTCGCCAAAATAAGTCCACCCTTTCAATCGTCCATCTCCGTCGAGCGTTGTCTCAATTGCAGCGCTCTTGAGTTTTGCTGAGATCGCCTTGATTCGTACTTCATCCTTCCCAATGAACATGAACAAGAACGATCCGTTTTCGTTCGTCTTCATCTTCTCGGGCATCCTGAGTCCGCTGTAGGATCCTTGTCCCCCTCCCATGCTCGCCGGCCGGATGCGGTATTGGTATGCGACCGCCGCCAGATTGTTCATATCGTTGATCAGTGCATCGCGGTTTGCATCAAGCGAGGCATTCCCGGAGGATGCGGGCTTCGCGAACGATCCTGTGTATTTCCAATCGCCGAGCCGTCCGACTGGATCAATCGATACTTCTACGGTTCCACGCCCGAGGGCAGATGTTCCCCTGAACGTCGCAATGGTGTCATTCGCAATGGCGAGTTCGTAGGTCGCGTTCGCGTTTTGTCTCATCTTGTCGGCTATGCGGAAGCCTCTGTATGACCCTTGCCCGCCTCCCATCGCTGACGGTCGAATCCGGTACTGGTACGCCTGAGCACCAAGGTTATTCATGTCGTTGACAATCGCGTCGACGTGTTGATCCCGCTCTCCGGAGCCAAGCGATTTCAGCATGGTGTTCCAGCGTGGATCCGTGCGCAAGCTCACGAGGTCTTCATCCTTCTCGGTGTGTGCCTTGTCTTTCCACCCTTTCGCGATCGCTGCGTCAAGCGTATAGAATGCAAGATCGTTCTGACCTGCGAGTGCGAAGCAACATGCTGCATTGTAGAGATGAACGGACGCATTGCCGGCGTCGACCTGCGCGGCGAGCAGAAAGAGAGGTCCACCTTCGGCGAAAGATTTTTTGTCGTAGGCCGCCTGGGCCTTTTCCGCCAATTGCCTTCCCTGAGCACAAAGGGGCGACACGAGAACGAAGAGTAGTGCAACCAAGCCCGTCAAACGAGCTGTTGTCATCTTCATAGCATCCTCCGTACGTTGGTACGATTGATTCCTATGCCTCACGATCGCGCTCTCATCCCAGGAGCAGCCACATGGTACGCAAAAAGCCGACCTGTTTCCAGATCGGCTCCCGGAGCCCCGTGCCCCCCGATGTTGAAGAAGTTCAATCGATCCACCTATCGATGGAGGCTGGCCACGTACGACTTCACAACCCGATAGACAAACTCCTGGCACGCCGAGCCCGTCATTGGATCGTACTTATCCCCGTTTGTTGTGTTGTCGGAGACGATCCTCATGCCGACGAACGGGACATGATAGTGTGCTGCAACCTGCGCAGCCGCCGCGGTTTCCATGTCCTCAACTGATGACCCGTACCGGGTGTGGTACTTCGCGATGAGATCAAGTTCGTCGACCCACATGTCGCTCGAGCCGATTACACCATCGACGACGCGTCCTCGCTTGTAATCCCGGGCTGCAATCCGGGCTACAGCAAGCAGGAGCGAATCTCCCTGGAACCGCGAGATGCGCCGGCCGGAAGAATCTGCCGATGCGGTTCCCTCGGGCGTCATCATGTTGAGAGGCGTCCAATCGAGCGCATTGCTTCCCGTTCCGGCCGCGCGGAACGGCGTACGGAACGCACCGAGGCTGATTGCGCTCGTGCCAAGCACGATATCATACAGATGAATTCCCGGTTCGTGCCCCCCGGCAGTCCCCTGGTTGATAATGACGGCAGGATGGTAATGCTCGATGGCGATTGTCGTTGCGGCAGCGGCGTTGACAACACCGCGAAGCGTGCGGGAGACGATGACGGGACTACCATCAATCGTTCCGCGCCAGAAGATCCAGCCGGCGACCGTGTCGATCCGGACGTTTTCAAGGCGAGCAGCCAGTTCCTCTGTTTCGGATCGCATTGCACCCTGAACGACGAGAGGCCCGGTGCGCGGCGACGAACTCTGTGAAAGCGCAATCGAACTGAAGCCCGCTGTGAGCAACCATCTCAGTGCAACTATGCGCGCGAACGAACGGGTCGTTTTCTGCATGTAGAAGATTTGGAGTGATCGAAACGATGGGTGGCTTGCGAGAGCATCATTCAAAGAGAAGGTACGGTGAGGCATCGCAAATGTCAATTGCCCCAAGGGAGCAGTCACGGCGTCGATCATCTCATAGGCGTCGTTTACGGAGGAACTCTTCCCTGATTCTGGCATTGCACTCGGGGCAAATGCCGTGGGTGAGTTTCCGACCTGTGCTTTCTTTCAGATACTTTTCGATGGGTAGCCACTCATCGTCCTCCGTTCGGTATTTCTTGCAATAGGAGCAAATGGGGAGGAACGTTTCGAGCTGACTGATGAACTGATTTGTCTTTTCCTGAAAGGTGACAATAGCCCGGAAGCCCACAACAAGGAACAACACGCCCAGGACATCAGCCAGGTTGCCGGCTGCCGCGACAATCACCTCATACGTGGCGGGAGTCATACCGAATGGAGGAAGCTTCCGCAGCCCCGGGTGCTCGAGCAGTACATCGCAGACCCGGCCTGCTGCAAGGAGCGCAACAGCGGGCAAGGCGGCCCGGATCGATCGATGGTTTTTTTTCTCTCTCCAGATGAGGGTAAACGCGCCGAGCAGAAGAAGGGCGGTAACAAGATCGATGGCGACAAAAATCAACACGAGTGAAACTCCTTTACGTTTTCACATCTTCCAATGCTCCGCGTTCGAAGCCTGTTGTGTCTTCGTGGCTTCCTTTTTGAACCAGGACAGGAGCGCTGTCATCGGACTGGTTCTTTGCGGGCAAGACAGAGAGTGCGAGCAATGCCACGTCATCATGAACGATCCCGTTGCTGAACTCCAACACAGCCCTCAGGAGCGAATCGCATGTGAACCTGGCTCCAAGCTCATAACTCTGATTGACAACACTCAGGAAGCGCTCTTCGCCGAACTGCTCACGCTGCAGGTTGATCGCTTCCAGCGCACCATCGGTAAAGACAACAAGCATGTCCCCTTCCGCGAGGCCGATCTTCCAGTCGCTGTAGCTCGCTCCCTCCACAAGCCCAAGCGCAGCGCTCCCCTGCGGAAGATTTGTTTGTTCTCCACTTGAATGAACGAGTATCGGCCGGTTGTGCCCGGCATTCGAATAAACCAACCCCCTTGTCCTGATGTCGAGAAGCCCGATGAAGAAAGTGATGAATTTTTCGCGCGTGGTGTTGCTGAACATGAACTTGTTCAGCTCTGTGCAGATCTTTGCAGGAGATGCGTTGCTCGCTGCAAGCATTCGTACTGCCGCCTGAAGGTTCGACATGAGCAGAGCAGCGGGAAAACCGTGACCGACGACATCTCCGATGCACAGCGCCACATGCTCGTGATCCACAAGGATGATGTCATAATAGTCACCGCTGACGGATCTGGCCGGGCGCCACGCTGCCGCAATTTCGAACCCTTTTATTTCAGGCACATTGCCGGGGAGTAGCCGTTCCTGGATTTCACGGGAAAGCTGAAGTTCGCGATCGGTAGTTTGCCTGAGCTGAGCAAGCACAAGGGATGTCGAGAGAAGCGAGCCGAGCATGACGAGGGCGTTCCAGTACGGAACGATCGGCGCCGAATAGGAAGGTGACGAGGAAAGGTCGGCAAGGTACCACACGATTGCAGCGATGATCGAGACTCCAACTCCGTTCCAGCGCCCCAGGAACCATGCTGCAAGGGTAACAGGAAGAAGGTAAAAGACAACGATGGATATCTCCACGCCCGTGATATAGTCGATCCCGCCGATTGCAGCCAGGAGGATGGCGATGAGGCCGTACAAAACTTTCCTCGGCCGGGAATCGAGATACGACAAGTAATCACTCAGCGTATGCACACCGGGTCTCACAAAAGTACTCGAGTCAGCGATACGGTACAACACAACATGGGAGCGGTTTACATGCGACGGGGGCCTCCGGAGTGGTTCAGATAATATATCGGTTACGTCTCGCGTAGTTCTGAAGCTTGGATCTCAATACCTTCCGTCCGCGGTGAAGTCTGGAGCGGACCGTACCAATGGGAACGTCGATCTCTCCGGCCATCTCCTCGTAGGTCAGTTCTTCCACGTCACTCATCATGATGACCGTTCTGAAATCACGGGGAAGAGATTCGAGGGAGGCCGCCACGGCATCCTCAAACAGCTCCCGCGGTGCCCGTTCTGCATCGTGGACGGACCTTACAGTCGGATCATCCGAACCGGGCGGCGAGAACAGTGTTTCATCGAACTCCACCATGTTCGGTTCGGTGGAACGTTTTCTATAATTGTTGATGTGTGAATTCTTCATGATCTGGTACAGCCATCCACGTATGTTGGTTCCTTCTTCGAATTTGTCCCAGAACCGGTACGCCCTAAGGTAGGTCTCCTGCACAAGATCGTGCGCGTCATCCGGACTTTTCGTCAACTTCAGCGCGTGACCGTACAAAAGATCGAGATGCGGGAGTGCTGTCCGCTCGAATGAACTTCGTTCCTTCAGTGTCATCGTCGTGTTGATCTCCGTGGCATTGTGAGAAACCGACGGCGTGTTGCCGGCACGAGTCTTCATGTCGGAAGTGTCGCTTCTCAACGGAACCCTCCTCCACCCGGGCGTCCTTGTCCCTGACCGGACAGGGGGCTCTGCGTGGCAGAAGCAGATGATTCGCTGGCCGGAGTCGCGCCAAGCACAAGCTGATCGCCGGGCTTCAACCTCATCGATGTGACCTCTGTGTACCTGCCATCGTTCAACCCCGTCCTCACGAACACAGGCTCCAGCAGACCGTTCGACTTCAGCACCCAGACGCGGCCGCGCCCTGATTCATGTGAAGGAACATACGCGTTCTTCTGGTACTCGGGATACAGCGAGGCAACGCCGAACTTTGCCGCTTCTCCGGTTGCCTTCGGCTTGGCTGGATTCTGCAGCGACTCCGTAGCCTGTTGTGACGCTTTGTTTCCAAAGATCTTCCGCATCTCGGCCCGGAGCTCTTCCTGACTCAGCTTGCCGTCGTGGGCAGCCTGGATGGAATCCCTCACCTGCATGCGACGCTTCATCGGATCGTCTGAAAACTGAGAGCCTCTTGCCCCACCCGCTTGTTGCTGAACGCCGGTTCCTTTGCGCGTTGTATCACCTGCCACCTCGGCGCCTCGCGGGAATCGACCGCCCATGCCAACACCTCCCGTCGTGTCGATAAGATCGGCCGGCGGCTGGAAACGCAGGGCCATGTTCGGCACTCTCATGACGTTCGTTGAGCTGCCGACAAGGATCTTGACGTTTGCCGTCATCCCCGGCATCAGCTTCAGCTGGTCGTTCATTACATCGATCACGACGATATAATTGACGACATTCTGAATCGACTGGGGTGCGAGACGAATCTGCGACACGGTCCCCTGGAATTTGTCATCGGCGTACGCATCGACTGTAAACGTTGCCTCCTGACCAATGCTGACTCTTCCGATATCAGATTCGTCCACGGTGGTCTGGACCTGCATGTTCCTGAGGTCGTTCGCAATTGTGTAGAGTGTCGGTGACGAGAAGCTTGCGGCAACCGTCTGGCCGATGTTGACCGCCCTGTTAACGACAACGCCATCGATCGGCGCCCGGATCGTGGCATACGCCAGATTGATCTTCGCCCGGTCCAGCGTCGCCTGGGCAGACTTCACTGTGGCGTCGTTCGATTGAAAGGTCGTCAGCGCGGCGTCATAATTCATTTGCGACTCAAGTCCGCGGTCGAACAGCGCTTTTTCCCGGTCGAGATTTCTGCGGCTGTCATCGAGCTCCGCTTGCGCCTTGTCGAGGTTCGCCTCAGCGTCTTTGAGCGACTGATACAAAAATGTGGTGTCGATGAGAGCAATGATCTGGTTCTCCTTCACCACCGAGTTGAAGTCGGCATACAGCGTCGTTACGATTCCCGACACCTGCGTCCCGACGTCAACACTAATGACGGCGCTGATGGTGCCGGTGGTTGTTACATAGACAGATAGGTCGCCGGTTGTGACTTTGTCGAACCGGAATTCATACTTGTGCGTGTCACCGCCCAGGAATTCGACATACCCCAGCACAGAGAGCCAAACCGCCACAATCGCCGCGATGATGATTCTCTTTTTCATGACAGTATCTCCCCGACGAGCGTATAGGATTGTACCTGCTGGAGCACCGCACGGCATTGGTACCAGAGTGATGGAAGGAGCACGGCTGCGAGTCTCGCCTGCATGCCGGCACCCGACATCGCGAAGAGGATGAGGTTTGTCACCGCTCCCGCAATCAGCCCCGTCTCAATTGAAAACCGTTTCGTCATCATACGCCCGTACCATGTTCGAATGCCGTCGAGGTGCAGCACTCGTTCACAACGCGTTGTCTGCCCGCCGTGCTTTGCCGGCGAATGCCGGCACACATGCCAGCCCTTCACCTTCTGACAATCATTGATGCACAGCCCCGGGATGCGCGGACCGGGAGAGGTACACAAGGGTTGTGATGATTTTTTTCACACCATTCGATTTCTCAAAGACGTAGTCTGCTCCCAATGTGCGACTACTTTGCGCACGATCGCCGTTGGTCTCCTGCGTCAACAATATTGTCACGACGGAAGGGTTTGCCGACTTGGCGGCCCGAAGAACATCGAGCCCGTTTCCATCAGCCATTTGGAGTGCAATGATTACAGAATCCGGCCTGGCTTCCTCGATCCCACCGATTGCCTCCTGAACATCAGCGGCATCTCCCACCACTTCAATTCCTTCCACGCACGATGCGAGGGAAGTCAGGCTTTGTCGGATTCTCTCATTCCTGTCTGCAATGAAGAGCGTCATAGTTCATCCTTTGATTCAGCATTTCCGCCGGATGGAAGGTTTGCTCCCTGCTTCGCTTCGGCCACAACGTCCGTATCAAACGATGAAGAAGTGCTCTCCTGAATGGTTCACAGAACGATCATCTTGTTCCATTGCTGTTCGCTTTATCTACAGTGTAGACGTATGACACGTGGTAAAGTGATTGGTTGCAACGGTTAAAAAGAATTAACAAGGCTGGCATGAGGATGTTTCTTACCTGTGCAGGTTGAGAGCTCTTCCCTTGCCGCGCCTTTTGTGACCAGGAGAAATTATGGCGCAAACATCGCCTTGTCAGTCGGATTGACTTTCGGAAACCAATTTCCAACATTGCCTCCGGAAGACCGGCCGCTCTACATCACCGTGTCCATTAGGCCGCGTCGGATCTTCCACTATCATCAATCAACCAGGGCAGGAATGAAACTTCCATCGGTCTCACAGATCGTCGACGACGCTCGCCGTTCGTTTGCACGATATCCGTTCGCCGTTCTTGACGCAGTCATAGGCACTTCATGTGCGCTGGTCCTCATTGACCACGAGGGCCCCCCCCAGTCGACTTTCCTGTTCCAGGTCGTTTTCGCCGCCGTCTTTGGGTTTCCACTCCTCGCAGCGCTTGCCCTGTCCGCGCGGAAACAGCATTGGAGCTCTTCGTGGGCTCTCACGGCACAAATCGCCGGCATCGCGCTTTCGGTCGTCTACGGCCTCACTGTTCCCCCCGATATTGCGGGAGCCCCCGCGATACACGTAATCCGACTGGCCATGCTGACCGCCGCATGGGTTCTCTTCGCATTCTGGTTTCCATATCTTGCGCATCAGAACGAACGCGGATACTGGCAGTACGGCAAGACCCTTGTGATGAGGGTGGTGACAGCATTTATCTACTCGGCGGTTATGTGGATCGGGCTCTCAATCGCCCTGGCTGCTCTCGACAATCTGTTCGGCGTAGAGATCCCGCCAAGACGTTACGGCGAGTTGTGGGTTCTCGTCACAGGCGTGTTCGCCCCCTGGTTCTTTCTCGCCGGCATACCAGAAGACCTTGATGGACTCGACGAGATCACAACTTATCCTAAAGGTCTGAAGGTCTTCGCGCAATATGTGCTCTATCCGCTTGTCTTTCTGTACTGGGTCATCCTCTATGCGTACATCGGAAAAATACTTCTGGCGTGGGACTGGCCGCAGGGATGGGTAAGCAAACTCATTCTCGGGTTCGTCGCAACGGGGCTCACGGCATCTCTTCTCCTGCATCCGCTGCGTGAACGCGCAGAAAATCTCTGGATCGCGAAAGCATCGAGGTGGTTCTATTACATCATCATCCCTCTGATCGTCATGCTGTTTCTCGCCGTCGGACGCAGAACGTCGGACTACGGATATACTGAAGGACGCTATCTTGCGATTGCTGCCGGGGTATGGCTCTGCGTTATCACTCTCTACTACCTCGTGAGCGCGAAGAAGAGAATTCTCTTCATCCCTGCCACGCTCTGTCTTGGCCTGTTCGTCGTCACGTTCGGTCCCTGGGGAATGTTCGCCATCTCCGAACAGAGTCAGATACAACGCCTGGAGAATCTGCTGACGAAGAATCACGTTCTCGTCGGAGGACAGGTGCAACGCGATCATGACACGCTGAGCTATGACGCCTCCAGAGAGATCAGCTCCATCCTCACCTACCTGGGCGAAGTGCACGGCTTCGGCCGAATCCAGGCCTGGTTCAGCAGAAGCCTCCTCGCTGATTCGGTGCGCGGCACCAGCAGATACAAAGATGCTGCGACTGTTGCTCAACTGATGGGGATTGAATACATCCGGGTCTGGCAAAATTCCACAACCGGCTGGACGAACTTTACATCTGATCCGGAAGGGACCCTCGCGCTGGACGGCTACTCCCATCTGCTGAAGGCGCCGCGCATATACGCCCCCAAGACACGAAGAGAGTTTCCCGGCTCAGGCATCACACTGTCCGTCGGCGAAGACGTCGGAGTCCTTGCGGTCACCTTTTCCCGCAGCGGACAGAACGTGGACTCACTTGAGGCCAATCTCCATCCTCTTGTCGAGAAGTTGACGACCGACTATGGAAAGAGCTCTGCGGGTCACATTCCTCCGGAGAAGATGTGCATCACGGCTGCCTGTGCGTCGTCGAAAGTGAAGATCATGCTCTCGTCGATCAGCATGCAGCGCCGGGACAAAACGTCGAAGATCGTGTCCTACGAAGGAGAAATGGCGTACACACTGCTTCCTGGAAACTGATGCTGGGGGGGAACGGTGATGCGGGAATCAGCCGCAGCCGCGTTCGAATTGGGATGAATTATTGGGCATGAACGTATCGTCGAGGCCTGTCATGAATCTACAAAAGAAGACTCCACCTGGAAGGAAATGTTCCGCTCTGCAGCCCGGGCTCCTGGCGTTGCTTATTGTTGGTCTTTCCGTTTGTCGGGCATTCGCGCAAGAATCGTCTCCCCCAGTCTCCGTGCGAATCGACACAGACGAAGGAGCTTTCACAGTGGAGCTCTATGCGGAGAAAGCCCCTGTGACCGTCGCCAACTTCCTGCGCTATGCGGATTCAGGTGCTTACAACGGTGGGTGTTTCATGCGGACGGTCCGGCCGGAGAACGAAATGAACCGTGTGAAGATCCAGGTCATACAGGCGGTTGTGCATCCCTGGAAAGAGAATAACAGCCTTCCCCCTATTCCGCTCGAACGAACGTCCTCGACAGGGGTCAAGCATCTTGACGGCACGATTTCCATGGCGAGGG
>DATJQB010000159.1:0-7504 GCA_035506075.1 Bacteroidota bacterium
ATTGTAGGCGGAGCCGGCGGCTCGGTGCCGACGCAGACTGCCGAACCGAACGCGGAGGATCAACTGACCGGCGCTGAAGCAAAGATAGCACTTGCACTGGAGAGCCAGGGCGCAGAGCCTGCCGTAGACGTCCGATCGAACGTCAGGAACGATGTTCCGATTCCACGGCCGCCGTTCTGGGGAACGCGGGTTGTCGACGATATTTCACTCGATGAAGTGTTCGGGTTCGTCAACGACACAGCTCTTATACGGGGCCAGTGGCGATTCGTCCGGGGAGCGATGACGGAAGACGAATACAAGCAGGCGCTCGAGGCGCGAATCATGCCTGACTATCGGAAACTCAGGGAACAAATAAAATCCGAACAACTGCTCGTTCCGAAAGTCGTCTACGGGTACTTCCCCTGCCAGTCGGACGGGAACAGCCTTGTTGTGTATCGTCCGCCGGAAGGGAATGCATTGACTGAAGAAGCCGTCGCCGCTTCCGGGCGGGCTCCTGAACTGGCCCGGTTCACATTCCCGCGGCAATCGGGTGACAGACATTTGTGCATCGCCGATTATTTTTCATCAGTGCAATCAGGAAAGATGGATGTCTTCGCGTGCCAGATCGTCACTGTTGGGAAGAAAGCGTCAGATCATTCCAAACTTCTTTACGATGCGAACAGGTACAAAGACTACCTGTATTTCCATGGGTTGAGTGTGGAGAGTGCAGAGGCGCTTGCAGAGCTGTGGCACAAACGGGTGAGGGAAGAGCTTGGCATCGCCGGGAAAGACGCCGCACAGATCAAACGACTGTTCAGCCAGGGGTACCAGGGATCGCGGTTCAGTTTTGGTTATGCCGCCTGCCCGCGGTTGGAGGATCAGGCAAAGCTGTTCGAACTCTTGCGGCCGGACCGCATCGGCGTGTTTCTCACAGAAGAGTACCAGATGGATCCGGAGCAGTCCACCTCAGCGATCATCGTTCACCATCCCGAGGCAAGGTACTTTACCATTACCTGAATTTGATGTACCTTTGATTCAACCATCGTCGTGTGCTGCGTTCGCAGGCGGCGATCCAAACAAGTCACCGTTCATCACACTTATCACGAAACGACAATGTCTAATCTCATACTTCTCCGCCACGGTGAATCGCAGTGGAATCTCGAAAACCGATTCACCGGATGGACCGATGTCCCACTCTCGTCAAAGGGAGAGCAGGAAGCGCACGACGCAGGCAAGAAACTGAAATCCTACAAATTCGATAAGGCATACACCTCCGTCCTGAAACGAGCGATCAACACGCTTCAGATCGTTTTGAAGGAGATAGGCCAGGAAAACCTTCCGATCGAATACGACAAGGCACTGAATGAGCGCCATTACGGTGCATTGCAGGGACTGAACAAAGCCGAGACAGCGGTGAAATACGGCGACGCGCAGGTGAAGCTCTGGAGAAGAAGCTATGACGTTCCTCCTCCGAGTGAAGTGACAGAGCTGAACCCCATGGGGATCAGCGAAAGCCTCAAGGACACCGCCGCGCGGACACTTCCGTATTTTGAATCGAAGATTCTCCCCGACATCAAGGCCGGGAAGAACATCCTCGTCGCCGCACACGGGAACAGCCTTCGTTCGATCGTGATGCAGCTTGATAATCTCACGAGGGAACAGGTGATTGAGCTCAACATTCCGACAGGAGTGCCGCTGCTGTATGTATATGACGCGGCGGGAAAGATCTTGGAACACCGGTACCTCTGATCTTCATCGTCTCCAGACGACAGAGGCACGGTCCTTCTACGACCGTGCCTTTTTTTTGTGCCTCCGGCGACACTGCATACTCTCAGCGCACGTGTGCGGTCACAGGCAGATAACCTCGCGAATGTGGTTCGGAATCAGTCTCGTGCCCGGCGTGACGCCTCTCGCAAGAACCTTCGCCACGTCCCATAGGAAAATCACGTACGATTGATAGACCGATGAGCCGGCGGCGACATACTCTTCTTGGAGCAGAGCGTGAACTTTCGGAAGGTTATACCATGGAATCCCGGGGTAGAGGTGATGCTCCAGATGGTAGTTGATATTGCACATCATAAAAGATATGACCGGGTGCGTGGCGACAGTGCGCGTGTCCGTGAATTCGTTTCCCCCTGTGGTCATCCCGTGCTCAGCAAGGCCGCGCAGGTTGGCAATCTGTCCGGCAACAAGAAGGGGATAGAGCCACCCTTTGAGCATGATCCGGTGAGGCAGGAGGAACCAGCCGCAGGCGACAAACGCTGCCATGGCAAGCGCTTCGATGGTGATGCGGAAGCGCTCTTCCCGAGTCCCTCTGCGGAGCGCGTTCATTGGGACTGTGACAAGGTACAGATACACGCCTGCGATGAACACGAAGAGATAAACGAATCTCAGGAGAACGGGATTCCTGCTGACGTTTTCAATGTCGTCTGGATCCTCCTTGGTATGAAGGAACTTGTGATGAAGAGGATGAACGACCCTGTAGCCCGCGACAGAGAACAACACAGGCAGACCGCAGAAGAACCCGAGCAGGCGGTCGATACGAGGATTGCGTGTGAAGAGATTGTGGGATGATTCGTGTGCGAGGACCGAGAGTGTGCTCAATGACATCCCGGCGACAAGATAGAAGATCAGGTCCGCGACAAGAATGCGGCTTTGCACCGCGCAGTACCCGGCAGTCAGCCAAATGGCGTAGTGGAGGATGATGACAGCATTCCATCTCATGTCAAGCACGTGGAGCCGTCGAATCTCCTGTTTACGGCGGGCACCGAAGTCACTCCTCGTAATTTCCTTCGCGAGGTTTTTGTCCGAGCAGAAATAGATATTCCCGGTCGAATCAAAGTTCGTGGCTGCCTCCGCCGGCAGCGCTGTCTGATTGTTGTACATGTATTTGCTCCGATTTGCTCTCTCAGCCTTTCACAACAATGGTCCGGACCCGAGGATGATCTCGGGATTCCAAATTGTCATTTTCTGCAAAAACAAAATCGAGTGACAATTGGTTCAATCGTTCGCTTTTCCATGTGGAAGATCAGAATGAATTTGATGATCCCGTGTTCCCGAGAACGACAATCAGCGGCCGCTGTATCAAAATTACTGCCGAATAATAGCGGATGTCTTGTTTTTTAATCCTCTGTTTGCTATACTCATTGCGATGGACGAGCGATTCTACGAGGGAATCCGGGAGTTTAACGCGGGGAGGTATTTTGAGGCGCATGACATCCTGGAAGACCTCTGGCATGGATATCGCGATCCCGACCGTGTTTTCCTGCAGGCATTGATTCACTCCGCCGTTGGTCTTTACCATCTTGAAAATGATAATCCCAAAGGGGCAAGGAGTCAGCTGACGAAAGCCTGCTTGAAGATGGCACCCTACGGAGATGCGTACTGGGGTGTGAACGTCCGGCTTCTTTATGATTCACTGAAGGATCAGCTTCTGATCCTCGAGGGGGTTGAACGGAGCGGGGGAACGAGCGTCGAATCACCAGAAAGACCAGAAATCCGGTTTACTTCCGACAATCACTGACAATTTTTTCTAATAGAGGAGATATCTGAATGGCGACAATGATCACTGAAGAGTGCATCAATTGCGGAGCCTGCGAACCAGAATGCCCGAATACCGCGATCTATGCGGGAGGCGTGCAGTGGGAGTTGAACGGCGCCACGAACGAAGCGCTATCGAATGATTTTTACTACATCGTTCCGCAGAAGTGCACGGAATGTGTCGGACACTTTGAGAAGGAGCAGTGCGCCGCGGTGTGCCCGGTTGACTGCTGCGTTCCTGATCCGAACAACGTCGAGACCGAAGATGCGTTGTTTGCACGTGCGAAGCAGCTCCATCCGGATCGAACATTTGCCGAGTTGAGCGCGTCGACGTCGCGGTTCCGCAAGTAAGGTCGTTCTGAAATTGACTGGAGGTCGGTGTCACACCATCACGAAGTACTCGGATGGAATCTGACAGCCGGCCTTCTTTTTTTGAGAGGGGTGCCGTGGAGAGGATACAACAACCATGATAATCGGCGACTACGAGATTGTCCCGCTCGAGACAGGGAGATTTTCACTCGATGGCGGGGCTATGTTCGGCGTTGTACCCTGGGTGTTCTGGAGCAAAATGAATCCTCCTGACGAGAGGCAGCGGATTGAGCTTGCCGCCCGCTGCTGGCTGATACGCGGCCGCGGAAGAACCATCCTGGTGGATGACGGCAATGGAACGAAGTGGAATGACAAGCTGAAGGACATCTACAGGCTGGACAATTCGACGGGAGATCTGCAGACATCACTCAGGAAGCATGGGGTTTCCGAGAATGATGTCACTGATGTCATTCTCACACATCTGCATTTTGACCATGCCGGTGGTTCGACGAGGATCGACGGCTCGACAATTATACCATCCTTCCCCAATGCGAAGTTCTACGTGCAGAGGAAACAGTGGGAGCTCTCGCAAAAGCCGACTGACAAAGACCGCGGGAGTTTCATGCGCGATGATTTTGTTCCCTTGATGGATCATGGCGTGCTCGAGCTCGTCGATGGCGAAGGAGAGATTCTCCCGGGAATCGAAGTGCTCGTGTGCAACGGCCATACCGATGCACAGCAGCTGCCGAAAATCTCCTCAGGACCGACGACGATGCTGTTTTGCTGCGACCTGATCCCGACCACATCACATCTCCCCTGGCCGTACGTCATGGCGTATGATGTCAGGCCGCTGGTGACCATCGAAGAAAAGAAGAAGGTGTTTGGACGTGCATACGAAGAAGGATGGATCCTCTTCCTCGAACACGATCCTTCAACCACGGCGATCACTCTCAAGGCGTCCGAGAAAGGGTTTGCTGTCGACCGTCGGCTGCAATCGATCTGAAGAACTCAGTCGGAGATCAACGATGGAGCAGTTTGTCAAGGTTGCTGAGAAAACGGATTTTGTCGCGCGTAAATCGAAGCGCGTCACTGTCGGCAATGTCGACATAGCGCTGTTCGCCGTGGAGGGAGAATTTCACGCAGTCCAGAACGACTGTCCGCATCAGCACTTCTCGGCACTTCATGATGGGATCCTGCAGGGAAAGGAAATCACCTGCCCGATGCATGGGTGGACATTCGACCTGGCGTCAGGCAAGGCCACCATCGGTGGCGGCCGATTGAAGCGGTACGCAGTGAAGGTTGTCGATAACGACATCCTGGTTGATGTCCCGAACGATGAACCGGAGTGGGCGAAGAAGTGACATCGGTGCATCTCCTCACGAGGATGATTAAGGAAAAGGCGCTCGAGCTGGGATTTTCGAACGTCGGCGTCGCGCGCGCAGAGCCGTTGGGAGAAGAAGCTCGCGGATTGCAGGAATGGCTGGCACGCGGATATCAGGGAACCATGGATTGGATGCAGAGAGATCCAAACAAACGATCCGATCCGTCGCTCGTCCTTCCGAACGCGAAATCCGTGATTTCTGTCGCAATGAACTACTATGCACCGGAACGCCACAGCCAAAGTCCCGATGCTGCAAAAATATCAAGGTATGCGTGGGGGGACGACTATCACATCCTCGTGACGGCGCGAATCCAACAGCTTGTTGGATGCATCAAATCAGAGCTGCCGGACGCCGCCGCGAAGTTCTACGTCGACACCGGACCGGTGCTGGATAAGGCATGGGCTGTCCGGGCCGGATTGGGATGGCTCGGCAAACATACGAACGTCATCACGAAGGAATACGGGTCGTGGGTTTTTCTCGGCGAGATCATTCTCGATGCCACGCTCGAATACGATGAACCGATGGCCGATTGTTGCGGCACATGCACGGCTTGTATCGATGCATGCCCCACAGGTGCTATTGTCGAACCGTATGTCCTGGATGCGACGAAATGCATCTCGTACCTGACGATCGAACACAAGGGCCCAATTCCAGATGATTTGAAACCGGCGATGAACAACTGGGCCTACGGGTGCGACATCTGTCAGGATGTCTGCCCGTGGAACAGGTTTCAACAGCCGACGACGGAGCGGGCATTCTTTCCGCGGGGAGAGAATGTTGCGCCGCCGCTTGATGAACTTGAACAGATGACGCAAGAGGAGTTCACAAGACGATTCACGAAGAGTCCGGTCAAAAGGACAAAACGCGAGGGACTGGTTCGAAACGCTAAGGCAATCAAAGAGGGGAAAGCAATCCCCGGATCAGAGCACCGGTAGGTGGATCTACCGCTATCGGAGGGGCTTGGATCTGTGACCTGAACTGAATTCTTCCTACTCAACTACTTCACTATCTGGATACTTCATTGACCATGTCAGAAAATAATCATCACAAAGTCATCATCATCGGATCAGGTCCGGCGGGATTGACCGCCGCCCTCTACACTGCCCGTGCGAATCTGAGCCCGGTCGTCTTCGAAGGCATTCAGCCAGGCGGACAACTGACGATTACAACCGAAGTCGAGAACTTCCCGGGATTCCCTGAAGGGATTATGGGCCCTGCTCTGATGGATCTTTTCCGCCAACAGGCGCAGAAGTTTGGTGCGACCTCGGTGTATCAGGAAGTAACGAGCGTCGATTTCTCATCGAGGCCGTTCAAGGTCGTGTCGGATGGTACGGAATACCTGGCCGACAGCATCATCATTTCGACGGGAGCTTCAGCCAAGCTGCTTGGAATTCCCTCCGAAGCGGAATACATGGGGTATGGCGTTTCAGCATGTGCAACCTGCGACGGCTTCTTTTTCAAGAATCAGCACGTGGTGGTCGTGGGTGGCGGAGATACGGCGATCGAAGAAGCGTCGTTCCTCACAAAATTCGCGTCGAAGGTCACGATCGTGCACAGAAGGGATGAACTGAGGGCTTCGAAAGTCATGCAGAAGCGTGCCTTCGACAATCCGAAGATCGAGTTCGTCTGGGACTCCGTCGTCGACGAGGTGCTTGGGAAAAATGAAGATGGCAAGAAGTCCATCACAGGAGTCCGGCTGAAGAACCTGAAGACCGGAGCGACAAGCAATTTTGCGTGCGACGGGCTTTTCCTCGGCATCGGTCACCAGCCGAACACGAAGTTGTTTCAGGGAACGCTCGACATGGATTCGGTGGGTTATCTTATCACGAAACCTCACAGCACGGCGATGAACATCCCGGGTGTGTTCGCAGCCGGCGACGTCGCAGATCCGACCTATCGTCAGGCAGTCAGCGCTGCCGGCACGGGTTGCATGGCTGCCATCGATGCGGAGAGGTTCCTGGCCCATCACGGATAAGCCGAAGCTCCCCATCGCAGTTCTTCAGAGGCCCTCCAGGCGACAAGTCCGGGGGGCTTCGCATTTCGGAGCGTAGGGTTGAATCCAATCGGCCATTTCCCTACTTTGGACGCATTCCCGGACCACCGTGCTCTCCCGTGAAAATCAGCCCCTCCTATAGATCCGTTATCCTGAAGATCCTTTCGGGAACCTACTCGCAGTCCGACGTCCGTGAGTTCGTTCACCTCTGCTATCTCCTGGCTCTGCCCTTGATTCGAAGGCGCATTGCTCAGGGGCGCATCGATCTTGCTTCGCTGGGGCTTCAACAAACGGATGTCGT
>DATJQB010000160.1:0-15351 GCA_035506075.1 Bacteroidota bacterium
AGAGTCTCACAAATCACCTTCTCATACGCCGGCTACACTCATCCACAACTCGGATGGTCACACCAGATCGAACTTTCTTGCACACTCTCCAGGTGAATCGTATGAACATTCGAAGATCAAGCCTGTTGGTACTTTTGTTCGTGAGACCTCTGCCTCACGCATTTGGCGCGCCTGACACCCTGCGCGTGGTGTTCGACGAAGAAGTGGAACGCCTTCTTGAATTTGAATCGGAGGAAGGAGGTGGACAGGTGTTCGCAAATGTACTGGATGCAGTACACGATCAGCCGGTCGATATCAACCGGGCGAGCGAAGTGGACCTGCTGCAGGTCCCGGGCATCAGCCCGGTTCTCGCCAGAAGAATTCTCGCTCAGCGCTCAATCCGTCAGTTTAATCAAATCGATGATCTCGTCGTGGTCCAGGGCGTGACACCGGATCTGCTCCGGGTGCTCGAGCCATTTC
This sequence comes from Bacteroidota bacterium, assembly GCA_035506075.1. GTDB lineage: Bacteria > Bacteroidota > Ignavibacteria > UBA10030 > UBA10030 > UBA9647. The sequence goes on from DATJQB010000160.1 coordinate 460, forward strand.
TGACGACGGGGCACGAGACTCCGGGATCGCTTAGCCGCGTTCGCCTCAGGACGCGTGCGACAAGAACAGGGATTCTCCCGTCGGATGGTCAGAGCGTTCCGGGGACGGGATCGCCATTCCGATTTTACAACAGGCTGAGCGCCTCCTTATCTCCGTATGCTTCCGACGATGAGAGGCTCGGGCTCTCCAATCAGATGTCAGCAGTCACGCTCGGCCTGGTCACTGAAAAAGATCCCGGAGAGGCGCATTATCTCGATTTCGTTGGCGGACACCTCTCGTTGGACCTTCCGGCCCTCGGGGCGAGGGTGGTTCTCGGCGATTTCGATTTCGAAGCTGGCCAGGGGCTTATTTTCTGGAGGTCTGCTGGCTCCTCCAAAGGAGCAGAAGCCACATCTGGAATTGCAAGGTCTGGAATCGGAATCCGCCCTTCATTTTCCACAGATGCCTCGTGGGGATTTCGAGGGATCGCTGCCAGTGCCGCGTTCAACGGGTTTTCTCTTGCTGCATTCGTTTCGAACAAACTCCTCGATGCAGCGGTTGACAGCACAGGAAAGGTATCGCGTATTGACACGGACGGCCTGCACAGGACGACAACGGAACTTGCACAGCGGAACGCTCTTCGTGAAAAAACGCTTGGAGCCAGGATTGCATTCAAGGCAAATGACGTCCTCCGATGCGGCATGTCGGGTTCATTCAGCGAATGGAGCAGAGCTCTGAGTCTGCCTGGTGCCTTTGGCATCGAGGGGAATCGTCTCACGAATCTCGGGTTCGATTTCGCAGCGTCTCTTTCGATGGCCCATCTCTTTGGAGAAATTGCTCAGGATGGTAGTTCCCAGCTGGCCTTTGTCGGAGGGATTCTTGTCGAGCCGCGTGCCGGGACTACTCTTGTCGTCGCTGTCCGATCCTATCCGCCAGGATTTAGAGCACTGCATGGAGCTGGTTTCAGCGAGAACGGCCTCAACGATGTGAACGAGAGAGGCATTTACTTCGGGTTCTCCTCGCACCCTGCTTCATGGTTGGCCCTGAAAGGTTTTTGGGATTCGTTTGCATTCCCCTGGAGGTCTTCCGCGGCCCATTTGCCTTCGGAAGGAGAAGACGTTCTTCTGCTTGGTGAAGCGGAAATCACACGTAAGGTCAGTCTTGAGATCCTCGTTCGCCACAGAACCAAATCGGCGTTTGCTGTCATGAGCGATCGTTGGGGATTATCTCAGTCGGATGACGAGAGCCGTTCGCAGGAAAACCTTCGAGGTACGCTCTCGCTCAATGCGACCGGCTCCTTCGTCTGGAAGAGCAGGGTAGAGATTGTGCAGGTCAGACATTCTGAGCTGCAGACGAAAGAAGTAGGTGCGCTCGCATTTCAGGATGTGTCCTTTTCTCCGGCCCGGAGGACGACAGTTGCGATGAGGATGGTCGCGTTCGACACACCTTCCTATGACTCCCGGCTGTACGAATTTGAAGAAGAAGTGCCCGGCTCATATCAGACCCCTGCGCTCTACGGAAGAGGGTTCAGGTGGTACCTCCTCGGGTGGTGCCAGTTCTTTGGGCGCGTGGGGGTGTCGCTCAAATACTCACAGACGTGGCAGGATTATTACAGGACGAGCAGGTTCAATGTTATGCTTCCTCAGGCACTCTCCAACAACCAAATCACAGTTCAGATGGACGTGCGCTTATAGATGATTTTGACCGTAAGCGACGATTTCTCTACATTGGTGAGGCACGGCAAACGAGTGTGCATTGTGAGAGGGAACTGTTCCAGAACATATCCCGTTTGATGAAGTAGCAATGAAATAATAAGTGCATAATTTCACATTTGGAAAGGTCAGATCATGAAGAGGCAAAGCCTCCTTCTTCTTGTCTTCGCAATACTTCTGGTGCCGGCCCTTCGGGCGGGCGAGGATGCAAAAAAAGTAAGCGATTTTACACTCGATGACTACAATGGAGTGAAGCACTCGCTCTCAGACTACAAATCCTCGAAAGTCATTGTGCTGATGTTTATCGCAACGCAGTGCCCGGTCTCGAATGCGTACGACGACCGCATGGTTGCACTCCAGAAAGATTACGCAGCGAAGGGAGTCACCTTTATCGGCATTAACGCTAACAAGCAGGAGAGTGCCGAAGAGGTGAAGAACCATGCCAAGGAGCATGGATTCGTCTTCCCGATCCTGAAGGATTGGAACAACGTCATCGCCGACAGACTCGGAGCATCAGTGACCCCGGAAACGTACGTCTTGAACTCAAAGTTCGAGATCCTCTATCATGGAAGGATCGACGATTCGCAACGGGAGAACCGGGTCAGTTCAAAGGATCTTCGTGCGGCGCTGGATGAAGTGCTCGGTGGCAAGCCTGTCTCGCTCAAAGAAACAAAGGCCTTTGGATGCAGCATCAAGCGCGTGCAATGATGCAGCGGTTCATTGCGGCAAGCATCCTGTTCGTCGTTCTAGTTGTGGGGCCGGCCTGCCGTTCGAAACAGTCACAGGGTTCATCCGCTGGTGGAGCTTCTGCCGACACCCTCCCGCAGGCTGTCGGTTCCGTCGTGGCGATCGACCAGGCGGGATTAAAGCAGTTGCTTCAACAGAGAAACGGGAAGATCCTATTTCTCAACATATGGGCGACCTGGTGTGCCCCGTGTGTCGAGGAATTTCCCGATCTCGTCCGGCTGGCGGGATCGTACAAGTCCGACGAGGTGGAATTCGTCGGAATCAGTGCAGATTATCCAGACGAGGTCGACTCGAAAATTCTTCCTTTTGTCAGAAAGCAACGGGTTCCATTCAGGATCTATGTCGCAAGCTTCAACCACCAGGAGGACTTCATCAATGCTGTGAATCCATCATGGAGCGGGGCTTTGCCGGCCACGATGATCGTCGATCCCAGCGGGAGGCAGATGTTCTTTCGCGTTGGAGCGGGGACGTTTGGCATGTTCAAATCATCGTTGGATTCGATCCTTTACTCGCGAAAGGGGACCTCGTAGGGCGGCCGAGGCCTGAGGCTCGTGCCATCCATCGTCTGTGCTGCTTCACGTTCTGCTGAAGTGTATCGCCCCGAAGGTCGCTTTGTTCGGGGCGTTTTTTTTTGTACTTTACTGCGCATGGCAACAGGAAAGAAGAAAACCGTGGTCGTGGGGATGAGCGGAGGAGTTGATTCTTCGGTCGCCGCCGCATTGTTGAAGGAGCAAGGGTTTGATGTCATCGGAATCACCATGAAGACGTATGATTTCGATGAGGTCGGCGGCAATGTTGCGAACGAAACCAGCTGCTGCGGCCTTGGAGCGATGAACGATGCACGTCTCGTGGCGGCTCAGATCGGTATTCCACACTACGTTGTGGATTTTCGCGAATCATTCGGCCGTCACGTGATCGACAACTTCGTCGATGAATACCTCCAGGGGAGAACGCCCAATCCTTGTGTCATTTGCAACAGGGAGATTAAGTGGGGTGAGCTCCTGCGAAAGGCGGAAGCTCTGGGTGCCGATTTCCTCGCGACCGGACACTATGCACGGCTGAGGTTCGATTCCGAGCGAGGGCGCCACATTGTTTCAAGAAGCACGAACGAGGCGAAGGATCAGTCGTATGCGCTCTGGGGTCTTTCTCAGGCAGCACTTGGGAAGACGATGTTTCCCCTTGGTGAGATGAAGAAGCAGGATGTGAGAGACCTCGCCCGTCGATTCGGTCTCAGGACGGCTGCAAAAGCCGAGAGCTTTGAGATCTGCTTCGTTGCAGATGACAAGTACGACCGGTTCCTCAAAGAACGCGTGCCCGACCTCGAGTCAAAGGTGGCTTCCGGCGACATTGTAATGGACGGAAAGGTTGTCGGGAAACACAGCGGCTACCCGTTTTACACAATTGGTCAGCGCCGGGGGATTGGGGCATTTGGAAAGCCGGTCTATGTCACTGAGATCCAGAAGGAAACGAACACGATTCAAATTGGATCTCATGCCCAGCTGCTTCACCGCACTCTTCACGCAACCGGATTGAATCTCGTCAGCCGCGAGTCCCTCGTGAGCGGGATGACGGTCGAGGCGAAGGTGAGGTATAAGGACGATCCATCGCCGGCGAGAGTGTTTGATGAAGGAAGTGGCTCATTTCGTGTCGAATTTGACACGCCGAAGCGGGCCATTACGCCAGGCCAATCCGTGGTTCTTTACGAAAATGGAGATCTCCTGGGGGGTGGAATTATCGGGAGCGTAAGCGATTAGCGGATTTTAAGTTTTTCATTTGCGATTCACCATGATCCAACCGAACGCCAATCCGCCGCAGGCAGCCGGAACGGCGATTTCGGAGAAACTTTCCATTACCTGAATCGTCTATCACTCAGTCAGTTCAACGTGGAACAGCAGCGCGACGATTTTGAGCTCGTTCAAGCCTTCCGCAGTGGAGATGGGAAGGCATTTGAAGAGATCGTTCGACGCTACCAGCGACAGGTCGCGAACATCATCTATCTCACCCTGGGAAACCGTGAAGAGGTGGATGACCTGAGCCAGGAAGTGTTCGTGCGCGTGTTCCGTTCGTTGGACAGATTCGAATTTGATTCATCGTTGTATTCCTGGATCTACAGGATTGCAGTCAACCTCTGTATCGACGAGATCCGGAAGAAAAAGATTCGCAAGCTGATACCGCTGGATTTTTTGTCGGAACAAAAGTTTGAGGGGGAAAAGAGAACCAAGGAAGCGACTACAGGCTCCGATGAGCTCCTGATGAAGGAGAAAAAAGAAATCATCCGCGGGGCGCTCGACAGGCTTTCGCCGCTGCATCGGACGGTGGTTCTGCTGAGGGAGTATCAGGATCTGTCGTACGGAGAAATCGCGAAGACGCTCGGGATTTCACCGCAGGCGGTCAAATCGAGATTATTTCGTGCACGGGAAGAACTCAGAGTTATGTTGAAGGATTACTTTCAGGAGCGAACATGACACATACGAGAATGTATCGCTTGCTGTCGGCGTACGCCGACAACGAATTAGGGGAGAACGAATCACGCGAAGTTCGGCAACATCTCGAGACCTGCACAACCTGTCAGCAGCGTTTGCAGGAGATGCGATCAATCAGAACGAAGATCCGTGAAGCTGCTACCGTTGACCTGCCCGATAATTTCATCTTTGCAGTCCAGCGTTCGATTCGCAGGGAAGAGCAGGAATCTGTCGTGTGGCTTGGAACCGAGCGGTTTGCCCGTAATGTTTTCGTCGTCCTGACGGTGCTTGTTTTTGCAGTTGTGCTTCTTGGTAACATGCTGAAGCCTCAGCAAGCGGTAGGTGTTGACCGGTACCTGAGCGGCGAAGTAACCGATTCAGCGGCACACGCCGTGCTGGGAAGCCAGCAGGCGATCTCTAAAGACGATGTGATGATGGCGGCACTCTCGAGATAGGATGGATAGACATGGAGCTTAAGACCAAGACCTTTGTCTTCATTGTTCTCAGTTTTCTCCTTGGGGGAGTTGCTGGAGGATTTATAGGAAGAACCTACTTTGCAGGCCAGCGGGATTCGCGCCGTCCTCCCAGCAGAACCGAAATGCAGAAACAATTTGCGGACCGGCTGAAGCTGAACCCGGACCAAAGCACCAAAGTCGATTCGATCCTCGAATCGTTCAGACAAAATTTCAGTCAAGTCCAGACACAGTACTGGCACACTTTCCATTCGAAACGTGATACCCTGAGACTCTCGATCAGGGCCCTCCTGACCCCGGACCAGAACAAGCTGTTTGATAACTACATAAAAGAGATGGATGAACGCGAAGCGCACCGTCGTGATACAACGGGCCGACAGTAACACCGGCTGGAGACGCTTTGTGTCCTGTGATGAAGGCTCCGTTCGAAACAAGGAATCCCGAGTCGCGCGCGATTCTGATTGTTATTTTCCGGAACTCTTGAGGTTGTTGTGCGTTTATTATTCGGTGGTACGAGACACGAATTAACATTCGTTAACGGAACCGTTCGAATCTGATTGCACGTACAATGGCACGCAAAGTCATACTCGCACTCGTTGTTCTTGCCCTGCTTGTGTTCGCTGTGCTGCGGATCCTGGGAAACCGGAACGCATCCGAAGGCAGGCGCCAAATTCTCCCCACAGTTTCCGTTCGAAAACCGACACGCGAAAAAATCGTCCAGCAGATTCAACTGACCGGCGATGTTCTGCCCATTCAACAGGCAGGCATTTTTTCAAAAGTCAGCGGGACCCTTGACCGTGTGTTCGTCAATATTGGCGCCCGCGTCAAGGCCGGTCAGGTTCTCGCTCTGATCGATACGACGGAGCTGGCGCAGCAGGTTGAGCAGATGGAAGCCACGTACTACAACGCACGTGTCGTCTATCAGCGCACGCAGCAGCTCCTTGAACGAAACCTCGTTTCCAAGCAGGACCTCGATAATGCCGAGGCCCCGATGAAGGTCGCCCAGGCGAACTTCGACAATGCGAAAACAAAACTCGGATATGCCCGCATCACGGCGCCATTCAGCGGCTATATCACGAGGCGGTTCATGGACGCGGGTGCTGTCGTCACAACCCCGACAAATGCGACATTGTTCTCGTTGATGGACTACGACACTGTCAAAGTTTCGGTAAGTATTCTGGAAAAGGACCTGCCGCTTGTTCATCTTGGCACCAGAGCAATCATGACCGTCGATGCATTTCCGGACAAGGAATTCACAGGCGTCGTTGCACGCATGAGCGAGGCGATTGACTTGTCGACCCGAACGATGGCGGCAGAGATTGACGTACCGAACGGAACCTCCCTTTTGCGGCCTGGCATGTATGCGAAGATCGTGCTTATCGTTGCAGAACGCCCCGACCAGATCACCGTTCCGACTGAGGCACTCCTCAAGGAGGATGCCGGCTATTCTGTGTTTACGGTCAGCGGAGGCATTGCGCACCGCGTTCCGGTGTCCATTGGCGAAGAACAGGGAGGGAAGACTGAAATCCGAGGCGGTCTGAAAGGGGACGAGGAAATCATCGTCCTTGGCCAGACTCTCGTGAAAGATGGAGGGGCTGTCACAATCAAGTGACGGCAGGACACAACTATGTGGCTAACCCGGCTCGCGCTGAAGTATCCGATCTCGACATTTCTGTTTGCCGTCACCATACTCGTCCTGGGCTTCGTGTCGTTTAACCAGCTCCCGGTCGACCTGCTTCCAAACATTTCCATCCCCGTCGTCACAACCGTTTCCTTCTACCCAGGCGCTGGTCCGCTCGACATGGAGCAGACTGTGACCACCATTATCGAGCGTTCAGTAAGCTCGGTGAATGACGTGGACTACATCCAATCCTCGACACGGGAGGGGATTTCGAATATCCGAGTCAATTTCCTCTGGAATGCCAATGTTGACGTGGGGCTCGTCGACGTCGTCCAGCGGGTGAACCGCGTCATCAACCAGTTGCCGACCGGTGTGGCGCTTCCGTCCGTGCTGCGGTTTGACATCAACTCCATCGCAGTCTGTAACATCGCCGTCTCAGGTGATATGGACGAGCGTGATCTCTACGATCTGGCCTTCAACATCATCGAACCTCAGATTGAGCATCTTTCCGGAGTTGCCTCTGCACAGGTGATCGGCGGAAGGATCAGGGAAATTCACGTCGTCATCGATCGGGACCGTCTCGAGGCGCTTCAGCTTCCCGTCCAGAGTGTCCTCGATGCTGTCGCATCGGCCAACCTGATCATCCCTTCTGGTGATCTCCGCACAGGGGTGTTTGACTATGCGCTGAAGACGGAAAGCCGGTTCAATGTTGTTAAGCCAATGGGCGACATTGTTGTGCGGATCGTCAACGGCGTTCCCATCCACATCCGGGATATTGCGAAGGTCGATGACAGCTACCAGGAGCAAACAGAGCTGATCCACATCAACGGAAAGCCCGGGCTGACCCTTCGTGTCCAGAAGCTTGCCGCCGCGAATACAATCGATGTCGTTGATGGAATTCTGAAGGCACTTCCAAATCTTACCGGCATCCCGCAGAGTGTGAAGCTGACGCTCTCGTTCGATCAGTCGCTCTACATTCGCCAAACAATCGCAGGGTTGCAGCGTGAGGCGATGCTCGGCGCCATCCTCGCCATGCTGATCATCATGATCTTTCTGCGGAACCTCCGTGGCACGCTCATCATCCTTGTCGCCATCCCGCTCTCGATCCTCATTACGTTTATCTGGTTCCGGTTCGGCAATTCCACGCTGAACATCATGACCTTCGGAGGGCTGGCGCTGGCCGTCGGGAGACTTGTCGACGATTCCATCGTGGAACTCGAGGCGATCTCGCGGCACTACAACCAGCGCAAGGAAGGGCAGAACAAGCTTCAGGCAACGCTTGAAGCGGCGAGCGAGGTCGCTGCTCCAATCTTCGTGTCCACGCTTGCGACAGTGATCGTCTTTTTGCCGATCGTGTTTCTGACAGGTATCGCCAAGCTGTTGTTTATCCCGCTCACCGTGACGATCGCCGTGGCACTATTCGGTTCATTCTTCATCTCCCGGACCGTTACGCCGCTGATGTGTATGCAGTACCTTCCGCCAGAGAAGCACCTCGACCGCGAATCGCGCAAGCTGCCGGACCGAATCCGGGTCGTATTTCATGACGCGATTGAGAAGATCGATTCCTGGTACGAGGTACGCCTCCGCTGGGCTTTGGATCACCGGCGTATTGTCATTGGGGTGATTCTCTCGATAGCGGTCGTCTCGCTCGTACTCGTCAAGTTCATCGGGACGGAGTTCTTCCCCGATCAGGACGAGGCACAGTTTACGATTACTGTGAAGCTGGCCGTGGGCACTCGATCGGAGGAAACCGACAAGGCGGTTCGACAAATCGAGCAGATTCTGCAAAAGAACATTCCCGAACTCACGACGATCATTTCCGACGTCGGAATTCCTTCCAGCCGGAGCGGGAATTCCTTCGGGCGCAATCCGGGGAGTCATGCAGCCAACATGCAGGTTGCTCTCGTTCCACCGGAGGAGAGAAAGCGGAGCGTGTTCGATATCATCAGGGACATTCGTCCAAAGATCTCGAATATTCCGGGTGTGCAGGTCTTCATGAGTCCCGGCGGATTCCTGCGCTTCCTGCTGAACTTCGGATCGAACGCGCCGATCGATGTCGAAATTCGCGGCTACGACCTGGCCACCGGTTCAGATCTTGCCGCTCAAGTTGCTGCCCTTGTTCGATCGACGCCCGGCGCTGTTGATGTCCAGGTGAGCAGGGACGACAATTTACCCGAGTTGAGAGTTCAGATCGATCGTGATAAGGCGGGGGTGCTGGGGATTAATGCCGCGCAGATTTCAAATACAATTAATACCTGCATCAACGGTGCTGTTGCTTCACTCTTCACAGATCCGAAAACCGGAAACCAGTACAATATTCTTGTCCGACTCAGTGAAGATTATCGCTCACACATCGATGATCTCCAGAACCTGGCGTTGACGACGAGCAGCGGCCAGCAGGTCCGGCTTGGAAACGTCGCGAACATCCAGAAAGCGGCTGCGCCGGTGCAGATTGACCGCAAGCAGCAGCAGAGAATTGTCGATGTGACTGCAAACGTTGCCGGCAGGGATCTCGGAAGCGTCGCAAACGAAATCAAGTCCAAACTTGCGACCATCGTTATCCCCGAGGGCTTTGAACTCAAGATGAGCGGCAACGTTGAGCAGCAACAGAAGACGTTCCAGGATTTGATGCTGGCATTCGGTCTCGCCATCCTTCTTGTTTATGTCGTGATGGCGTCGCAGTTTCAGTCGTTGATTGATCCGTTCATCATCATGTTTACAGTTCCGCTTGGAATTGTCGGCGTGTTCTGGACGCTGTTCCTCACAAACACGACGCTCTCTGTGACTTCGTTCCAGGGAGTGATCGTCATGGTTGGCATTGTAGTGAGCAACGGCATTTTGCTTGTCGATTACACCAACCACATGCGCATGCGGGGCGTCGAGCTTCGTGAAGCTGTGGTTCGGGCGGGTCGCACGCGTCTCAAACCCATCCTGATGACCTCCCTGGCGACTGTTCTCGGACTTATCCCCATGGCAATTGGGTTGGGGGGTGAGAAAACCCAGGCGCCACTGGCTATCGCAGTGATCGGGGGTCTTACAGTTTCCACAATCCTGACGCTGTTCTTTGTGCCTTCCTTGTATACCTTGTTCGAGGAACGCTTCAAACGAGAGATGAAAGACCGGGATTCTGAATAGCGACTGGGAATCCCCGGGATCTGTCTCTGGCGGGCCGCGTGTTGCTTCCACACGGCCCGTTTTTTATATTCCTCCCATCCATCTGACCCTTCGAGAATTCCCACATCACTTCCGGGCCGAGGTTCTATGAGCACCAACAAGATCGACAAGCTGCTGAAGGAACGCGAACGAGCGCTGGAAGGAGGGGGAGAGAAGCGCATTGCAGATCAGCACAAGAAGGGGAAGCTGACTGCGAGGGAACGGCTCGATATCCTGCTTGATGAAGGAAGTTTTGAAGAAATCGGCATGTTTGTTCAGCATCGTTCATCCGACTTTGGACTCGAGAAGCAGAAGTACCTTGGCGATGGAGTTGTGACAGGCAGGGGGACGATTGATGGACGCCAGGTGCTTGTGTTCAGCCAGGACTTCACGGTCTTTGGAGGGTCGCTCTCTGAAGCTCATGCGGAAAAGATATGCAGGATCCAGGACCTTGCACTGAAACTTGGCGTGCCCGTCATCGGTCTCAACGATTCCGGAGGCGCGAGGATACAGGAAGGCGTGGTAAGCCTCGGCGGGTATGCAGACATCTTTCTCCGGAATACGCTTGCGTCCGGTGTCATTCCACAGATATCAGCAATCCTGGGCCCCTGCGCTGGCGGCGCGGTGTATTCACCGGCGATCACAGATTTTGTCTTCATGGTGAAGAACACGAGCTACATGTTTGTCACAGGCCCCAATGTTGTCAAGACCGTGACGCATGAAGATGTGACGTTCGAAGAGCTTGGAGGCGCATCGACACATGCGACGAAAAGCGGCGTAGCCCACTTCGCATGTGAGAACGAGATAGAGTGCCTGCAATCGATCCGCCGTCTGCTTGGGTTCATTCCTTCAAACAATCTCGAAGATCCGCCGGTCAGAGGATCGGCCGATAGTCCGGAAAGGATGGACACGGAGCTGGACGCGATTGTGCCTGACAACCCGAACAAACCATACGACATGAAGCAGGTGATTCGCAGGATCATCGATGACGCGGATTTCTATGAAGTGCAGGAATCGTATGCGCAGAACCTGATTGTGGGATTTGCCCGGCTGGGAGGCATGTCCGTGGGAATCGTCGCAAATCAGCCATCGGTTCTTGCTGGCGTTCTCGATATTGACGCATCTGTAAAGGGGGCGCGGTTTGTGAGGTTCTGTGACGCATTCAACATACCGCTTGTTGTTTTCGAAGATGTGCCGGGATTTTTGCCGGGAACGGACCAGGAGTGGCGGGGCATTATCAAGAACGGGGCGAAGCTCCTGTATGCGTTCTGCGAAGCGACCGTCCCCAGGGTGACGGTGATCACCAGAAAAGCGTACGGAGGTGCGTACGATGTCATGAATTCCAAGCACATCCGCGGCGATGTGAATCTCGCCTGGCCAACGGCGGAGATCGCGGTCATGGGTCCGAAGGGGGCAGTGGAAATTATCTTCAGGAAGGAAATTGATCAGGCACCGGACAAAGAGCAGGCAACGGAGCAGAAGGTGAACGAGTATCGCGAGAAATTCGCGAATCCGTACATTGCTGCGGAAAGAGGTTTCATCGACGAGGTGATTGTTCCGAGTGAAACGCGGCCGAAGCTCATCAAAGCTTTGCGGTTCCTCGACACCAAGGTTGACTCCAACCCTAAGAAGAAGCATGGCAACATTCCGCTCTGAAGATTCACGGATTATGAGGCGGACAGTTTCGAGCGTTGACTTTTTGTTGATTTATTGATATCTTGTGACAGTTCGTTGTAACTTCACTTTAAATGCGGAGCTGATGAAGCGATTATCAATAATGGTATTGAGTTTGCTCGTTCTGAGCTGCTCCTCCTCGCGGATGACGAAGGAGGAAGCGGTTCTGGCTCGCATTGGGAAGATAGCACAAGCGTCGAATACTCCCGCTGATACTGCCAGTATTGCTGGCAGCACACCGGATCTCAGATCCCCTCTGGTTTCGTCCTCCTTGTCAGATACAACTTCGTCTCCATCCAAGATTTCCGTCGACACGCTCGAGACGGAATCGGCGTTCATTTCACGCCAGCTGGAGCTTGCCCGGCAGCATTATTTGACGGCGTTGAGCCCCCAGGAGCCTGGCGATTCAACTCTTGTTGTTGACGAATTCGAGGCGGCGATCAGCATCCTCAACGAGCTGACATACCACGACGACATAGAGACGAACAAAGACTACATCGATCTCAGCAAAAGTGTCATCGAGGACTATCAGAAGTACATCGACACGCACCCGATGCCGGGGAGAGACGCATCCGTGTCGGCACTCCATGAGTGGCTGAACTCTGCCATTGAGAAGAACGGTGCAGTGCACGTCGAAATCCCCAAAACCGAGATCATCGGAACGTCCGTTCCTCTCCCGTACAACGAGTACGTGGAGCGCGCAATCAGTTTCTTTATGAACCGCGGGCGGGAGCATTTTGAACGCTGGCTCTATCTTTCCGGCAAGTACTTCCCGACAATGAAGAAGATCTTTCATGAGGAAGGTGTACCCGAAGAACTTGTATACCTATCAATGGCTGAGAGCGGCTTGCGGCCCGATGCCCAATCCTGGGCGCGCGCGGTCGGTTTGTGGCAGTTTGTCAAGGCCACCGGCGGTCTGTATGGACTTCGGGTCTCGTTCTGGTACGATGAGCGGCGGGACTTCGAGAAGTCGACCCGCGCTGCCGCGCGCCACATGAAAGACCTGTACACACAACTTGGGGACTGGAATCTTGTGCTCGCCTCCTACAACGCCGGGGCCGGCAGGGTTTACAGGGGAATTCGGCGGAGCGGAAAGCTCGACTTCTGGGACATGCGGAAGTATCTCCCGAGGCAGACAAGAAACTATGTCCCGCAATACATTGCTGTAGCCCGTATGGCGATGGAGCCGGAAAAATACGGATTCGACATTAAACCGGCCGATCCGCTGTTGTATGATATCGTCCTCGTCGACGACTGCGTCGACTTCAAGGTCCTGGCACGCTGTGCAGAGACAGATGTCGAGACACTCCAGGAATTGAACCCGGAATTGCTCCGACTGCACACTCCTGCGGGTGTTACGGGCTACCGTTTGCGCATTCCAAAAGGAAAGAGCTCGGTCTTCAACACGAAGTATGCCCAGATCGCTCCGGAGGAAAAGAAGCAGTGGGTGACGCACAAAGTAGTAAAGGGACAGACGAATCTCACCAAGATCGCGGCGAAGTACGACGTCAAGCCTTCTGTTCTGAGGGAGATCAATGGGATCAAATCGACCAGGCCTCTGAAAGTTGGGACTGTTTTGTGGATTCCAAAATCACCCGAAGATGTCGAGCTTGCAGAAAAAGTTCCGTTTGAATACGACAAGAAGATCGATCACATCACGTTCGGCAAGGGGAAAGATGCGGCTCTCGCAGCATCGAAGACGGTATCGACGCGGACCACAAAAACATCGAAGCGCTCGCTGAAAGCTCCTGAAGGAAAAGTTCAGCTGACCTACACGGTAAAGCGTGGTGATACGATGGGGCACATCGCCGAGTGGTATGGCGTGCGTGCCAGCGATATCCGCAACTGGAACGATATAAGCTACGGCAGCTACATTCGGGCCGGACAGGAAATCACCCTTTGGGTCGACGAGGCTAAATCGGAACTGCTTGGCAAGATCGACGGCATGACGTTCTCGCAAAAGCAGGATATGCTCCAGAAGGAAGTCGGCAGCAACGGTAATTCGACATCCACCGATTCGTCAGCGCCGGAGAAGGATGCCGATCGTGGCTGGGTTCAGTATACTGTGAAAGAGGGAGATGCCCTGGTGACTATCGCCAAGGAGCATGGTGTGAGTGTGGCCGATCTGAAGACGTGGAATGGCTTGAAAAAGAACAAGATTCTTGCGGGCCAGACACTCGATATTTATGGTGAGCCGGAGGAGAGGACGAAGATCATCGCGACGCCGCAAACGCTTGCGAAGAACGAAGCCAAAGCCCCCGTTGTATCAAAGTCCGCCAGTGTTCCCAATGTGCAGGCGCCAGCAAAAGCGAAACCTCAGTCGAAACCCGAATCTTCTCCGAAAGACAGGACAGCTGAACAGACACATAAGGTGAAGAAGGGTGAGACGCTTTCAGAGATTGCACGGCAGTTCGGCACGAGCATAAGAGAGTTGAAACAATACAACAACCTTCGCACCACGCGAATCAAAGCAAACCAGGTCCTCAAGATCCCCGGCTCGACGGGAGCATCGAACTCAACGCCCCATTAGTTCCTTCCATCCGTAGCTCAGCTGGTCACATTTCTGTCCGCGACGACAGTCGGCATGCGCGCGCACATCTGCGTTCACCGAAAGAGTCAGTCCTTCCGGACAATCGTCTGGTATACTGAACTTGCGATGGATAACACGTAGGAAATTCTATCGTACCCCAAGCAACGCAGCCAAGCGGAGTGTCATCGGCAGTCGAAGCCCCGCCTTGCGCAAGAGCCCTTCCTGTTGCAGGACGATACTCGCTTCCCCACAATAGATGTTCTTTCCCTCCGAGAGGATGAGCGCCTTCGATGCAAACGGCAGGAGGAGTCCAAGGTCGTGTGAGACGACGAGGAGTCCGCGTCCGCGTTCCCTGAGATGGGTGAGAAGATTCTCGAAGATTGATCGCTCAATCTGCGAGAGGCCGGCGCTCGGTTCGTCGAACGCCATGAAGGGGGATCCGGAGGCCACCGCGCACGCAGCGGTCAGGAGTTTGCGTTGGGCAGCAGGCAGGTCATAAGGATGATGACTGGCAAAGGAAGCGAGGCCCGTGATCTCCAGG
>DATJQB010000161.1:0-5564 GCA_035506075.1 Bacteroidota bacterium
CTGTGCTCATCCTTTGTATTCTTGGTTTCCACCGTTGGTCAATTCAGCCGAATACATAACACCCTTGCCGCCAATTTCGTTCACCGGACGGCCCGGTATCGGGCGCGCCAGGAAGGCCTGCCTGCAACGACAATATACAAAGTCGGCGGGAAAGAGAGAAGTTCGGAAGGCAATCATTGGACGCAAGGGTGGCATCGACAATGTGTCCACTCATGAAACGCCCTACCGTCCGGCCTCCGCACTCCTGAATTCGTGCCCCCCCCGGCGCGTGTCTCAACATCGTACACAAAGCTTTTCCTGAGAGAGGGTCTTGAGACGGTGATTTCTTTCGGGGTGTCTGACATGAAATTGCCGATGACTCGCGCGGTGACGATACGACTGAGCATCCAGTCGGAGATCAACACGATAATGTCGTGGACACGGCGATGGCACCGGTCAACATGGTGGGAAACCGTTTCGTGCTACATTTTTTTCATCGCATTGAACACAAGTCGTGCAACTTCACGAGCCCCCTCAGGCTGGAAATGTGTGTTGTCTTTCTGGCCGTTTGGATACGCCTGGAATGTCCCGGGGGGAAGATTCATGAAGTAGTGGCTCGAAACGTACTCCTGCCCCTTTGAGCTGAAGAATTCACACGAAAGGTTCGTAAGATCGATCACTTTGACGTTGAGCTCAGCGGCCACCTCTTTGACGGCGTCTGGATACTCACCGTGCACGTTGGAAAGCATGCCGTCCTTCCATGGGTAGTTCCGGTTTACGGGAGTCAGGAGAATCGGCACCGCGCCCTTTTCCCTCGCCTGGTTCACGAACAACCGAAGATATTCCTTGTATCCCTGCACGGTGACATATCGTTCCGGCTTGTCCTTCGCTGCATCATTATGGCCAAACTGAATCATCACGATATCGTTCGGCTTCAAGACACGGTACACCGATCTCCAACGCCCCTCTTCAAAAAAGGTCCGCGTACTTCTCCCCCCGCGCGCGCTGTCGATCACGAGCACACTGTCGGCACGGATCAGGTTCCGCACACGCGGGAGACTGTCCGATCTCATGAACTCCTGAAACACCTGTCCCCATCCCGTGATGGGGTAGCGCTTGACCGTATAATCGCTGTCGAGTGAATAATCCGCGACTGTTGAATCACCGATCAAATAGACACGGACAACTTCCTTCCCCCCGATTGGACGGAGTCCGAGAAACAAGCTCAGGAACACCAGGGCGAGAACGCGCTGACCGCCTCTGAACGGGGTTGAAGAATCTCGACCTGATGAATATGACTGCGGAATGATCATCGCCCGTGTGCAAGTGTCTTGTCGAGGAAGGAGACGATGTACCCCAACGCTTCATCGAACCAGGGATGAAAGAGCCAGAACGGATGAGGCGTGTTTGCAATCGTGTGGACTTCCGTGTAGACTCCGAACTGCTTCAGTATCCCGATGCCTTCATCGCGGCCTGCGTGGAATCGGGGTTGGGAGCTGTTCACGAACAGGATCGGCGCAGTCTTCTTGCTGAGGTAATGAATTGGCGACGCCTCCTTCCAACGTTCGGGCTTCTCCTTGAATGAACCTCCAAACCATGCCTTTCCTGCCGACGGTTTCGCAGGATCCGTGTCCTTTCCACTTTCAGCCGGATCGGAGAAATCGAGGATCCCGTCGATATCGACCACCGCCTGAATCCGGCTCGAAGAGCCCGTTTCTCCGACGGTTCCTTCAAATTTCTTCATGTCTCCCGTCGTCCCAAGAAATGCCGCCAACTCACCGCCGGCCGAGCATCCATAGGCGGCAAACTTTTCGGGATCGATGTTATAGCTGGACGCGTGGGCGCGCAGCCAGCGGATCGCGGCTTTCAAATCGTAGATCCCTGTCGGATACATTGCTTCAACCGAAAGACGGTATTCCACGGCGGCCGTCACGTAACCCTTCACTGCAAGATGTTGGGCCATGGGCCATTCCATTTGCCGGTTTCCGGAACGCCATCCGCCGCCATGAATGATGAGCACGCAAGGTCTCGGCGTCGATGATTTCTCTTCCGGCATAAACAAATCGAGATGG
Source organism: Bacteroidota bacterium (assembly GCA_035506075.1). GTDB lineage: Bacteria > Bacteroidota > Ignavibacteria > UBA10030 > UBA10030 > UBA9647. Next base: position 2,052 of record DATJQB010000161.1, read on the forward strand.
AGCGCGCGTGCTCCGTCGGTCGCATAGACGATGTTTTCCATCGCCTTGACTCCGGGGGGAACCGCCGCTGCAACGAGCGTTACCGTGGGATACTCTTTCAACACCTTTGGAACTGTGTTGCTGATGGTGAATGACGTGTCACGCGGAATCTCCTGCCTCGTTCCTTCCGTCTGTCCGAAGACGATCGCCGGAATCAGCATTACGAGGAAGCTTGATGATTTCATTTTCATGATCGGATCCGAATGTTGTTGATTCTGTTACTACACCACTTGGCCTGGAACGAACAGGAATTCAATCAAGCGAAGCCATGCTTCTCGATGTATCTGAGCGCCAACAGGACTGCTGTTGCCCAGGGGAGAATTCTGAACGCACCGCGCTCCGTTGCAGCCTCCAGGTCCTGACGAGTGAGGAGTTGAAGTTCCTGCTCTTCCAGGTCGTCCTGGACCGGGTCGGTGGTCTTTCGTGCGCCGATGGCGAGGAAGTAATGGCCCGTGCCGCATCCGCGGTTTGCATCGACTGGGAAGCTGCCGAGCTCAATCCACCGGCTCGCAGTGTAGCCGGTTTCCTCGCTTAATTCTCGTTGTGCTGCCGCAACCGGCGATTCGCCCGGATCGATGTATCCTCCGACAGGCGCGAGCGAGGTTCCTTCGATGGCATACTTTGTTTGACGAAAACACACAAACCGCTCATCGTCGGTGACAGCGACAACGTTTACGAAATCCGGCGTTATCACCCACGGCCAATTCCGGATGATCCGGCCGTCGGGCAGCTCGATCGTATGGTTCTCGACCGTCAGAAATTTGTCTCCTTTGAGGAGGATCTCCTTTGAGAGGGTTTTCCAATTCTTCATCGCGACCTGTCCGATCAGTGAGAAATGAAATCAGCGCTGCGCAACATTCCTGCGGCCAAGCCTGGTTGCCCGGGCCGGAGGTGCTTTCGCAAGGAGTTGTGCGGGCCAGCATCCCACCCAATTGTAATGATTCCGCCGCTCATATGAAATCTCGGAGATCTGCAATCGCTTGATCCCGTCACGGCTGCAGAAGAACCGTCGGTTCGTTCCGATTTCGCAGAAGCGGGTCCACGTTGACGGGGCGTCAAGTGATCGCGGTGAAGATCTCAGCCGCCGTCACCTGCACAAATCAGATTTTGTCGACGAGGAACATCCGCCGGAAGCACGAGCTCGACGACTTTCACATGTGGAGACTGTTTGTGGACGGTTGAACCGTGTTGTTCGCGTAAACGAAATATCCCGCCGGACGGGGGCGGAAGGTTTCTGCGTCATGCGCGGTCTCTGCCGGATCAACGGAAGAAATTACTGCTCATTTCCATCCCATTTCCCTGGGTCGACCGGTTGTTCATTCTATCGGCAAAAGCCCTTCCCAGGTTACGTGCCATGTTCCGTTTGTCGGAATTCCCGGGTTCCGGGTACCGCATCCATCGTAACCAGCGCATGCCATCGCCACAGCTGTCAACAGACCACCATTGCCCGGAAGATAAATCCGAAGACGTTCGTCCTGATAGTTATGGCCGTTCTTCAGAAATGTGTTCTTTTGAGTTTCCATCAAGAGAAGGTCGATCGCAGTCTCGGGCTGACCGAGGCGGATCGCCGTCATCGCCATCATCGGATAGTCCCATCCCCAGGTTGTTTTCCAGTCCCAGTTCTTCCGAATGTACTCCAGGGTCGCGCTCATGGTGGACGTGTCGATCAAAGGCGAAGCAGGCAGCACACCAAATGCTCCAAGCACTGATGGATGGTCCGTCATGGAGCGCTGATGTGAATACGAGTCGCTCTCATTCTCTGAAGCCAGGTACAACCCATGTGAAGCTGGAAGCGGTGAAAGCTTTGACAGGATGTCGTCCCATTTGTGATCGCGTCCAAGATGCATTCGCTCTCGCCATCGCTGTGCGATGACAAGAGCCCAACGCCAATATGCTAGTTCGAACGGTGGGTTCAACGTCGTTGCTGGATCGAATCGCTCTTGTGCGGGAATCAGCGCTGGGCCGAGAACGTAATGTCCCCGGGTCGAATCGAACACTGCGTAAGAGGCTATGAACTTCGCCGTATTAAAAACGAGGTCACTGTATTGTTCGAGCGTTTGGTTCGTCGGGTTATGACGGTACATGAGCTCGGCAAAATAAATGATGTGCGGCTGCTGCCAGATCAGGAACGGTCCAACCTTCGAAGGACTTTCAGTCCCGGATGGATCTGTCATCTTCGGCCAGCGCATGCCATCGAACCCCTGGCGTTGAGCCGTGGATTGTGCTTTTCCCCCGATGGTATTGTACCAGGGCAGACTCTTTTCGAGCAATCCGGGCCTCCCCCACAGTGCGAACTGTGCCGCGTGCCACCAGTGCATCTCAAGGTGAAACTTGCCAAACCAGCTGTTGTAGGTCAATCCTGTTTCCTGGGGCGGCAGAGAACCGGAACATTGGATTTTTGTAAGATATTGCGAGAGGACGATCCGCCGCTCCAGCTCCTGCGCCCGCGGGTCGGTGCTTCCCGAGAAATCAACGGCACCCCCGGAGCTCCAGAATTCCTTCCATCGATTGACACTGTTGGAAAGTACTTGAGAAAATTCGGGCAGAGGAGAGTCGGGCGGGCTTGAGCTGAACAAACAACTGAACTCGAGTGTATCCGATGACGTTGGCGACAGCCGAAAGACGTGTGGAGCCGCCTCTGTGCATGAGGCGGTCCCGCTCCACCCAAGCGAGACGCGGTATGTTGTCGAATCGAGCGTGCGATAAATCATTGCCTGCCCTGCGCCGGTGTGCGAAAGTTGCGACGTATGCTTTTCGGGCTGACGCCAATCGCAGGGCCAATCGGTGTGTCCTCCTGTTGGATAGGCGAATCGCAGCAGAACATGCAACTGTCCCGCGGCTACAAGAGGAGAAACCACGCGCACGGAGATTTCATCGAGATCCTGGTGACAGCACGTCACCACATTGACCGGAATGTTCTCAACCGCGAATGAACTGATGATTGTGCCGCTCCACAGATCAAGAGTCTGCACAATCCCGGTGATGTCCTGCGGCGTTGCAGTCTTCCCATCCGATTTGATGAATTCAAAACCGATCGTGCCAAGGTCCAGCCTGTGTGGATTCTGTCGGAGCCATCGGGCCGCTTCGCCTTTTCGCGTTGGCGTGCTCCATTCGACCGGGTATTGAATTGTCCGGCCGTGGAAATCATAGCCGTTGAATGTCTCGTCGAGCCGATAGCCTGCGTTGGATGGAAAACTGTGCCAGCCCCACTGTGATTGCGTCCCGAGCGGTATGCCGTTCCTGTACAGATCAGGAAAGGTCTGCAATCCTGTCGCATCGACAGTAAAGGCGAACTCACCGTTACCAACCGAAAGAGATGCAAGCTTGTCGAACGTGTTGTTGGTAACATTGTGGCGGGACACAAGCGCCTTGCGATCGATGGGCGCGTGCTGTGCAATTGCAGCAGAGAGGAGTCCTGCGCAAAGCAACAGGATCTGATATTTCAGCCGAATGTTCAGAGTGTACGTGCTTGTT
>DATJQB010000162.1:0-3371 GCA_035506075.1 Bacteroidota bacterium
GACCTCGGCCGATCGTCTCTGAAAAGATCAGACAGGAAGAGTAGAATCTCATGAATCATCTCAGCGCGTACGAAGTATTGCAGATTGTCGATGAAGCACTTGCCAACGGCGAGCGATCGAAAATCGTTGCGCACCTTGAATCGTGTCAGCGCTGCAGGCGCGAGGTTGAGTTGCAGCGCATACTGCGAGGCACAGCGGGCAGGTTTCCGCTGGTCAACTCTTCTGAGGAATTGCGGGACAAGATCCTCAGTATCGTCGCCCCGCCACCGAAGAAGAAACTGCTCCAGGTATTCCTCAACAACCTCGGGAACGTCCTTGCGATGGCGCTCGTGCTCGCCGTCGTTTGGTTCGCGGCCAGCTCAACCGGTTCGTCGGGAGTGACGCGCGAACCCACCATGTTCTCAACCGCGGTGAAAACCTACATCGATTTCTACTCCCGCGCTGCAACCTTTGTTCACGAGAAGAAGACGCAGCTTGTAGGGGAGCAGGCGAAGGCCCCGCAGCAGCAAAACGACAGCGTGGTGTACCTCACCTTGTTGTCGCTTGGGATCCTCGCCGCTCTCGATCGGTTTGTGTTGCGCAAGATTGTCCGGGCGCGTGTCTGACCGTCACCACCTGGTTCTCAAAGGCGCCGGACTACCCGGCGCTTTTGTCGTTCTGAGAGGTCTCTTTCGTTTCAGCCGATTTTCCGCTATATTGACTCCGCAATCAATCATTTGTCCTGCAGGTCCCTTCGGCGATGCAGGCAATGGTTGCCTCATCATTCGATCAACGTCCACAGTTGCTGAAAGGCAGAATTGTCCAACCACCTGAATATTTTCTTTGTCGGCGATATCAATGGCAGACCCGGGCTGACCCTGGCCTCGACACTGCTGAAGCAGTACATCAAGAAGTACGAGATCGATTTCTGCGTCGCCAATGGCGAGAACGTCAACGAAGGAAAAAGTATCTCCGAGCAGGAAACGAAAGAGCTTTTCGAGATGGGGGTCCACGTGATCACGAGTGGAAATCACATCTGGGACCGGTGGCAGATAAAAGCGCTGCTCGCCACCGAGCGGAACCTCCTGCGGCCGCTGAACTATCCAAAGGAGAATCCCGGTTTCGGGTATTGTGTCTACGATCTCAAAGAGAAGGGGCGTGTTGGCGTGATCAACCTGCAGGGGAGAACATACATGCAGCCGATCGACGACCCATTTAAAGCAGCGGATTGGGCCGTGAGCAAAATTGCCAACGATACAAAGGTCATCCTCATCGACATGCATGCCGAAGCAACTGCAGAGAAGATGGCGCTGGCCTGGCACCTCGAAGGCCGGATCAGTGCACTCGTGGGAACTCACACGCACATACCAACCGCCGATGCGCGGATCCTGCCAAAAGGAACAGCCTACATTACAGACGTTGGCATGACAGGGCCGTATGATTCGGTCATCGGGCTGAGAAAAGAAATCGCCATCAAGCGGTTCCAGCATCAAGTGCCCTACAAGTTCGAGCTCGCACAGCATGACGTACGATTCTGTGGAGTGTATATTCAGGTCGATGCCGAAACAGGCAAGGCAACAAAAATAGAGCAGGTGATCTTTCCTGCCTTTTGATGTTTCATCCCCCCAATCTCGTGGAACCTGACGATGTCCGCCCAGATAATCGACGGAAAAAAAATCTCCGAAGACATACGCCGTGAGATCAAACAAAGGACTGCGGCACTGAAAGCCAGCCGCGGAGTCGTGCCGGGGCTTGCGTTTATTCTTGTCGGCGATGATCCTGCATCGCAATCCTATGTCCGGAGCAAGGGCAAGGCATGTGAAGAAGCCGGATTTTATTCGGTGACCGAGCGGATGCCTGGAAGCACGCCGGAAAACCTGTTGCTGGCGAAGGTGGCCGAATTCAACGAAGATCCCCGCGTCCACGGCCTGCTCGTGCAGTTGCCGCTTCCACGGCAGATCAGCGAGCAGAAAGTAATTGAAGCGATCAACCCGGCGAAAGACGTCGACGGATTCCATCCGATCAGCATCGGCAGACTTGTGTCAGGGGGAAGAGGATTCCGGTCCTGCACTCCCGCAGGGATTCAGGAACTTCTCATCCGGAGTGGCAACGATCCGTCAGGAAAGCATGTCGTCATTGCCGGCCGAAGCAACATCGTCGGCAAACCAATCGCAAACATCCTTATTCAGAAGCAGCCCTGGGCAAACGCCATCGTCACTGTGGTTCATACCGGGGCGCGGGACCTCTCGGCATATACACGGACTGCCGATATTCTCATCGCCGCAATCGGGAAGCCCGAGTGTATTACCGGTTCAATGCTGAAGGAGGGCGTTGTGGTGATCGATGTTGGCATTAACCGGGTCGACGACGCTTCCGCGAAAAACGGGTATCGACTCGTCGGAGATGTGCACTTTGAATCTGCCCGGGCTGTCGCATCTGCCATCACTCCCGTTCCCGGCGGCGTCGGACCCATGACAATTGCCATGCTCTTGGGCAACACGCTCCAGGCTGCCGAGGGGACGTACCGCTAGCACAAGTTTCCGCTTCGGTTGTCCGCTGACCGGAGAACCCGCCGTTTGTGTTCGTCAATCACATGTTGATATCCAACTGGCCGCCGGGCGATGATCCCCTGGCACCCTATTCATGCAGCTTGAAAACAATACGCTCATTTTGAATTCCGGTCACGCAGTGTCCGGAGACTGTGCATGACGAGCAATCGACTCCTCCAATCGAATGTACCTCGCACAGCGATCTATGCAATCATCATCGCGTGTGCAGCGCTGAACATTTTCCAGGTTGGGCGGGGCGGCATGGCAATCATCACCCTTTTGCTGATGGCGCTGCTGGGATGTTTGTCATTCGTTCTCACGTTTCGGCTCACATGGAAATCGATTGCTGTATTCTCCGGACTGGTTTGTTTCCTGTTTGTGTCCCTGGGGATGGGAACAAACATGGGATTCCCATTCGGGGACTTTGCCTATACCCGGGGGCTCGGACCGGCGCTCGTCGATGTCCCGATCCTGGCGCCGCTGGCGTGGATGTCGCTGCTGATTCCCTCATGGGTTTCAGCCGGAAAAGTCCTGAGATTCAGACACATCGTTGTCGCGTCGATCGTCGCTACAGCGGCTGACGCGGTCATGGAGTTTGCCGCGGACTCGATGGACCTTTGGCACTGGAGGGGCGGGTTCCCAACGGAGCTCAATTATCTTAGTTGGTTCGGCATTTCGTATGTCGCGTTCTCGATTATCCAGAGATTTGCTGATGAAAAGGAACCGCATCCGATCGTGCCGCACTTGCTGTACAGCCAGCTTCTCTACTTTGTGCTCTCCGATCTGGGAATCCGATTCATGCTCCATCGCGCCGGAGTTCAATGAAACCCCATCTTGCTGAGA
>DATJQB010000163.1:0-14417 GCA_035506075.1 Bacteroidota bacterium
ACGCGTCATTTCGAGTGCATCTTCGCCGTTCGCTGCAACTTCAACGCTGTAGCCCTTTTCCTCCAGCAACCGCACGTGTGCGCGCAGAAGGTCAATTTCGTCATCGACCCACAATATTCTTTTCTTCGTCATCATGATCCTTCCTTGATAAAGTACCCAAAGTCACTTTGAGAATCAACGAACTGCCCGGCGAACAACAACACCGTTCATTCCTTCAGCTGTTCCGCACAGACCTGCTGCACCATTTCTTCGACGCGGCTCAGCAGCTCGGGCCGCGCGATCATTTCAAGCTTCTCCGCAAGCGGATACATGAACTCGTAGAGGAAGCACTCGGTTACATACTCGCGCACTGCTTTGCCTTCCGGCGTTTGTCCGGCCTTGTTCACGCGGGCAAGCCGGGTGTAGAACACCTCAGACTCTTTCCCAAGCTGGATCGCTTCCTTCGGCAGCGTGTGCCCAAGTCCGATTGCAAGAAGTATGCGGGAGGTGTCCCGTTCATCGACCACAGAACTGAACCAGAGCACCCACTCTGCGCGGTCCACGACACTGATCCCGCGTGCTTCAAACCAGTGGGTTAGGAACGTGTGGATCTCGCCCTGGGCGGCTTGCTCAGGATGGAACGCTGAAATCGTGGCGATGCGAATGCTGCTGATTCGATCGGGATGAGATCCTGCAAATGCTGCAACTGCGAGGAAGCACGCAAGGAAGAGCATCTGTACGGCGGAACGCAGAGGGTTCAACATGGTGACCTCCGGGTGTATGTTCAGGAGATGGTGGATTAGGATCGTCTGAACAAGGTCCGAAAGGTCGCCTCCGTTGCAGAGAATTGTTGGATGAGTGGGTCAGGGTTGAATTGCGACACGGACGTCAAGCCCCCCCTCGTTCGTTGTCGAACCCGGAATGCGCGAACCGCCGGCATCCGGTTTCAGCTTCGTGTACTTGTAGTACACGGATGCCGTCACACGTGCGCTGAGGATGTAGCGAACACGCGGTTCGAGAATCGTTCTGCTGGACCCTTCAAGCGGCGTGCCGTCCGCCTTGAAATCATCCGCCGAAAGATCATAGACGCGGCGGGCGTTCTTCGAGTAGCTGTACGAGAAACTCACATCGATATCATTGGACAGCGACAGGCCGAAGAACGGGATTTCGAATCCGCTTCTTGTGAAACCGCCCGTAATCGTCATATCGGTAATGTCGGACTGGACGATATTCTGCGAGGCGGGTGTGAGATCGTAGTTCGTCGAGGTCCCGTAGCGGAAGTTTGCGTTGAAGTTCCCCTTCAGGATCGGCTTGAATGTGATATTCACGCCGATGAGAGGCGCAAACCCGTAGTTCACGCTCTGACTTTCTGTAATCTGGGTTCCCGAAGGATCGATCCTCCACGTCATCTTGTATCCGGATGTGTAGCTGTGATCGAACGCGATACGTGTGGCAAAGGAGCTGAAGAGAGGCAGTTTCTCCAGGCCATCCCAGCGAATCGTCCAGTTCGGGCGCGGCACGAGGTCCCCAAGCAGTTTCTGTCCGAATGGGAGCGCCTCCAGCCCTTTCTCAAATGCATCGGAAATCTTCGCATCGTTTGTGCGCAGGTCGCTTGCATTATCCTTCGCGAACGAATACAGCTTCTGCACTTGCTCAATACTTGTGTTCATGAACTTGAAAAAGAGGATCGATGGGAACGAGAGATACGACCGTGTCACATCGCCGCTGATCACCTGGCTGTTCACCGTCGTGTTGCCCACGCTGTCGGATTGGAGCGTCTTGTTCAGGTTGTAGTTCCAGTTGACGTTCCAGTTCAGTTCGATGCTCGCTCCTTCCCAGAGAGGCCTGTTTGTGCGCATCGTGAGGTTGTTCGATTGAGAGTACTGATCGACGAGGGCTCCGTTCGCGGCCCGAAGGCCCGGAACAGTATAGCCCGTGATGAACGGGAATCGCGGACTTGATTTCACAACGACGTCGCCGCTCGGGTCGGATGCCAGTCCCAGCTGGTACATGAGCGAAGGCCCATTCTCTTCGAGTGAGTTCTGGAAGAACGGCACGCGTCCAAAGACGTTTGCGAAGCCCGGCCGGCCGAGAACCCCGTTGTTCTGCGCCCGGTTTTGCTGTGTGAACGCGAGACTAATTTTCTCGAAATCAAAGATCGGGATCTTGAAGAGTATCCTGGATGCGCGATCAAGCGTCTGAGCGAGGTTGAAGCTTCGCCTGCCTTTGCCGGTGTCGGGCATTGCGTCCGCTGAGGGCTGCTGGGACCAGATTTCACTTCCAATCGTCTTCATGTTGACATCAAAGTTCAGGCTCGCATTGGCGGATGCGCCGGTGCTTTTTCCCAGATCTCCCGCCTGGGGATTGTTCGCCCAATCGTACCGGGCCGAGTACCGGGTGGAGAGTGTGAAGATCCGGTCCAACTTGAGGATTGGCGGCACAAGAATGCGCGGATTGAAGTTGATTGTCTGACCGTAGTTGAGATCGTTGCCGAAGTCAATCAGCTTGGCCTTGCCGAATATCTCCGACAAGATCTGTGAGAACGGCCGCTGAATGCCTGAGTCGGGCCCGGACTGATACGTCTCAAAATTCAGAAGCGTACTCGATACATCGAGCGAATAGTCGGTCCCCAGGTTGATCAACCCACCGTCGGTCAACTGCCATGAGAACGACATGGAGCGGGTGGCGGCAAAATTGCGCACCGTTGGCTTTGGTATGATCTGATCGCGCGATTGTTCCTGCGTTTGTCCGCGGGAAAATGATGTCGACAGGGAGATATTGCGCGGAGTAAAAAAGATCTTGAAATCCTTCCATGTCTTCGTCAGGAAGAAATCTCCGAACGGCGAGAGCGGCGAGATATAGTTCCTATCGCTCAGCGTCAGCGCGTACGCCGCCCGTGCATTCCACTGCCACGTCTGCAGCTCTGCTGTCACAGGACTGCGCTGCGTGGACCTTGTAAACGAGTATGCAAGCGAGAGTTTGTTGATCGTCTCCGTCACCAGCCATGAGCTCACAGGGACGACCAGCCGGAAATTCGGAATCGCGTACGTCTCCGAGACGTTCAACGTCTGCGTGCGCAATCGCACAGAATCGCCGCGCGCCTGCACCAGCGCATCGGGAGTTCCTTTCGCCCGCTCCGCATCGACAACGACCTTGACAGCCTGGTCCACAAGGATATCGGTGCCCGGAACGTACTTTGGATTCTGCAATTGCTCGCTCCGGGAATAGGTGAACCCAAGGCTCGAGCCGGACCAGCTTTGCGGCAAAAAGCGCTCAAATGCCACGTTCGCCGCAACTGCCCAGTTCTTGTCCTGGTTACGGGTTCCAAACCGGTCTTCCAGGGAGTGGAAGTACGCGTCGCGCTGCGTCATGTTAAAAGAAAGGTTCGCGACATCGGCAATCTTGATCGCCGAGTCGAACCTGTAGGCCTTGCCCGGTGTGTTGTCCACGTCGGTCAGACGAAGTTCGTTGATCCAGACATCCGTTGTCACAACACTCGAGCCCTTAAACGCCGGGTTCTCAACACCAACGATGATTTGCAGGATGTTCGTCAGCGTCGGCGAGCCCCGCACCTGGTACGTTGCTCCCGGAGCACCGCCGGGAACCGCCTTCCTCGGGCTTAAGAAATAGAGGCTGTCGCGGGCAAGCTCTTTAATCGCAGCAAGATCGGAGAAATTGATGCTGATGTCGTTGGCATCCCAGCCAGGCTGAATCGGAGCGCGGTACTCATAGTAGTTCAGCGAGTCGGATCCGAACCTGAGGAAGATATTCAGGTCATAGTTCGTTGTGTCGGTGTACCGGATGCGCGTGCCCGGACGCTCGTCTCCATGGACAAACATGCGCATCGCACGATAGCTGAAGACGTCAAGCGGACGGGTCGTGAACCGCTTGATCGCCTGGCGCGATTCGCCGTCCTTCAGACCATTGATGTTAAGGTTCAACGATTGCTCGTTGAGCAGGATGACCTGGTCGGGCTGGCTTGGATCTCTCTGGCGCGGCAGTGATGGAGGAGAGTAGTAATATGGGTTGTCCTCGATATTCACGACGCTCACGCGGAAGGTGCTGTCGTTCTTGACGAGCTCCTCCCACTGATTCCCGACGAGGTTGAACTCCGCGATGCGCAGCTGGGTTTCATCCTGTGCACCCGTCAGCCAGACCCTGATCGCTTCGACAGTTCCGAACGACGGGTCACCGATGGCGCGCTTGTAGGCATTCAGCGGAATCCGGATCTGGTACCATCCGTTGTTTCCCCCGGTAACGTAGTCGCGGAAGCCCGAGCTCATTGTATCGAGCGACACTTCGTACTCGAAGTAGCTGTTCGTCCTGTCCAGGTTGTTGTTGCGGTTGAGATCTTCCGTATCCGGGAAGCGGCCGACATCGCTCTGGGCGTTGTTTTCCGTACCGTTGATGCCCTCGTAGTCACTCCAGTTCAGCGACGATGGATTCGGGCGAACCCAGTCGTCGCCAGCGGGATCGTTCGCGTACTCGCTGTACTTCGCGATGAAGTCCGAATGGGCAATTTTTTCATCCGCATCGCTTTGTCCGTCAATTCCAACATCCTCCCCGGGCCTCAGGATGCCGTTCTTGAACCCGCCGTCGAGTCCGTCCTCGGTATCGAGCTTGTTGTTGGGAATGACGTCCTCGCTGATGAGACCGAGGTCGATGTTGAGCTTTGTCGTCGGCTGCGACTTTTTGAGGTAGACCCAGAACTCGACAAAGTTGATGTTTTCATCCAGCAGGTTCGTCGTAGTTGAACCGATAAGCCGCTGGATCCCCCCCCACGTCCGTTGATGGTTCGCTCGCAGCTTGTTATCCAGATCCAGCGAGTAGTTGTACGGGGCGCGTTCATTGGGACGATACCAAAGATTGAGCACCGTGACCTGGTCCTGGCCTGCCGGTACATACTTTTGGGGCCAGATCTGGGTCGTCGAAACGTCGCTCGGCTGGATTGTAAACCACACCATCTTTGCTTTGTACTCAAACTTGTCCGTGGCGGACAATTTGATCGGGTCGTCGAGCGTCGACACGTAGTCGGGGACGCTGCAGTCATTCCATGCGCCGTAAGTCGTCGGGAGCGGGATGGTCTTCCGCGCACCTTCAAAATCGTCGATGTATGCGACGGACGCACCGTGATCGATGCCGATCGGACTTGTGCGCGTATTGGGGTTCGGGCTCATGTAAGCAAACTCCCCCTTCACCATGATGTTGGAAGGGGCATTCGTTTGCACACCCGGCAGCCAGTTCACAGCACGCGTCAGGAAATCGAGATCGAGCGTCGTCCCACCGTCAACGCCCATGATTGTATTGCTGATCGGTTCTTCGCCGAGACGCACCTTGTCGCTCAACGATTGTTGACTCATGTTCATGATAGTGAAGCCGATATCCGAGTTCTTCGCAATGTTCAGGTCTGCACGCGCGCCGAGGAGCGATTTCGATGCCAGCTGAAGAAGGTCGTTGGCCTCATATTGGATCGACAGGTTTGCGCCGGGAACAAGGAGCGCCTGGTTCTTGATCGTCACCTGTCCCGAGATGTAGTCGACAGTGTAGTCGTTGTTGAGAACGGCCGGGTTGCCGTTGACGATCACCTTGACACTTCCCTCGACAACGTTGAACCCAATCTGGTACGAAGCCGCCATGGAAGATGACGTTGAACCGCGGATGATGAACTTGTTTCGCTGGCTGTTCGACGCGCCGTTGTAGGTCGTGTCATAGACTTCTGCGAACGCGAACGAGTCGGCTTCAGCGAGCGTCCGCCCCTTGGAAAGGAAGTATTTCCTGATCCCGTCGCGGAACGGTTCCACGCTCGGGAAAATAAGCTCGCCGCGCCCTTCGTCGATCGTCAAGCCTGCCGAATAGTCAAACTTTCCATCGGGGGGAGAACCCGCCTGTTCACCGTAGCGGTCGAGTCCAAACACCTCGAGGAGATTGAACAAGCCGAGAATATTATCCTGCGGTTCCTTGCCGGGGACTTCATAAACAACTTTGAGATCAAACCCGTCTTTCTTGATCCCGCGTCCGCCGAGGGGATAGAAGTTCTTCATCATCAGCCGCCAGCCTGTCTTGTACTGCGGACCGAGCTTCTGCGGCCGGACAAGCTTCATGATCAACTTCAAACCCTTTGACGTATCGACCTTCGATCCGAAGTTTCCGATATCGACATTCTTCCTGATATCTGTAGGATCCGGCACTGTGTACGCCACAGCGACCGCCTGCTCGGGCTGGAGAGAGCGATTCAGCGTAATGTATCCCGTATGCTTCTCGTACGTAAAATCAGCAGGGTCGAGACGGACAAACCTGCCAACTTCGACCTCACCCGGAATCATGTCGTAATCCAACCGTCGGGCCACATCATCGTTCTGCTTGGCGACGACCTTGGATTGATCCATGAATGCGACGACATCGCGCTCGTTCGGGTCTTCATTGCCAATGCGTGTGACCCACACTTCGATATCACGGACTTCCTTGGCCTGGTTGACAGTCAGTCCGCTGCTCTGGTAGTAGATATCGAAATACGGGATGTAGCTCGTATCGATGAAGTAATGGTCGGTCGAGTAATCGGTCGCTCGTTTCTCAAAGGGGGTCGGCTTGCCGCCGCCGGACACGGAGAGCGCTTTGATCTGTCCCTTCTTCTGCGAAGCGACTGTTGTCAGCTTCAGCGGTCCGAACTGGAAGCCTGCCTTGATACCAAAGAGCGCGGCGCTGCTTGAGATGAACGAGGAGTTTGTCGTCAGCGAGACGTTTCCCGCCTCGACGCTTTGAATGATGTCGTCCTCGTACCCTTTGTAATGGACCTTGAGCTGGTTCTCATATTCGAACTGGCGCTGTGTGTTCCAATCAGCGTCGATCGACAGCTTGTCGCCAATCTGGCCTTTGACGTTCACCTGAACTTCCTGACTGAAGTCGGGTTCGCTGCGGCTCTGTGCCAGGGGGTTGTCGAGAAAGAGGTCGGACTTCGTGTTCTTGAACGCGCCGTGGATATCCACCGCGCCGTTAATTGAAAGGCTGATGATATTCGGGCCAAAGATGCTGAAAATGGGGTTTTTGGGGACCGGGATGACGATATTCGTCACCGAGCCAAATAGATCGCCAAGCCCTTTTTTCTTGTCGGCATCCGATTCGTACGCATGCGCCTTGGCTTCCCAGTTTTTCCTGATGGTTTCTTTCAGGCGCAGATCGCGGTATTCGTCGAGCGTGTAATCGAGCGGGACGCGCGTGTCCATCGTTCCGTACAACCGACGCACATGATAGAGAAGACGAGTGGAATCCAACACCTGCTGGGTCCGAATGATCATCGGGTCGGGCAGGTAGAGGGGATGGGTCGGATGCCTGAGCAGATTCACCACTTCTTCATCGCGACGGGTATGTCCGAATGCCATACGTGCAGAGGAATCGCGCGGCAGGGCTCTGATGGCCTCAAGAATCTTGGCGACGTTCTTGGTCACGTCGGTCGTGTCGATCGACATCCGTTTGTTCTCGAGTGCGCGTGCTTTCCGGGTCATGTGTCCCGATGAGCGCCGGCGGGTCGTGTCCTGTAGCGCGGGAACGTCTGCAGACAGCTCGGCGAGCCCCGCGCCCGACGAACGCACTGCGGCAGCAGGAGGTGATGCGAGTGAAGTGGATGCAGGGAAAAAGGATGAACCGAGAGAAAACAGCGCGAGGAGGAGTGCGGCAGCACCCACCATTCTGCCGATGGACAGACCAATCCTGCCCGACGTCTTCGGACTCCGTAACCCGCTACCTTGTCTCACGCCGCTCTACGAGATGTGTCAGTTAGTGACCACGAGAACCAAATCTCGAGGAATCAATGCACTTGTATGGTAGCGAATGACTCGATAAATCTCCGTCCGTTTACGTCTATCGAACACCCTGATGGGCTGTTGAAAACTAAAGAAAAGGAAGAACAATAGCAAGTTTCTCGCACCACTCGCCGCTTGGCGCATTCACACATATCACATTGTCTCTTTGCCATCGTGAATGGCCTGGCTGATGCGTGCGAGAATAATATTTGGGACGTACGGCTTCTGGACAAAATCCAGCGCCCCCTCCCGGATCATTTCCATGCGCAGGTCGGGATCAAAGTATCCGCTCGCGAGAATGCATCGGATGTTCGGATTCATTTCTCGCATTCTTCTAAACGCTTCCCAGCCTCCCAGTTTCGGAAGTCCCATATCCGACAATACGATGCTGATCTCGTCCGTATGAGCCCTGTACACATCAACAGCTTCCATTCCATCACGCGCGGTGAGCACGTTGTAGCCGTTATCTTCAAGAAGCGCTTGAAGCAAGTCAAGCAACATCTCTTCATCCTCAACAAGCAGTACTGTCTCGCCTGAGCCCTGAATCGGCTCTGCGTACGAAGCCTCGAGAGCCACGCTCTCCTCCACGGGGCGAACAGGAAAATACAACTCGACCGATGTTCCCCGTCCCACCTCACTCTTCACATCAATGAAGCCATGATGACCATCTACAATACCATAGACGACTGAGAGCCCCAGTCCTGTTCCCTTCCCCGGCGGTTTTGTTGTAAAAAAAGGTTCGAAGATTCGGCTCCTCGTCGCATCGTCCATGCCGATCCCCGTATCTTCAACGCGGATAAGCACATACTTGTCTTCCTGCGCCGATGGGAATCGCTCCTGCATCTGGAATCCGGACACCAGGGAAGTTTGGATTGTGAGCGTTCCGCCAACTTTGGCCCGTGTCTCGTCGTCAACCATTGCATCGCGGGAATTGATGCAGAGGTTCATGATCGCCTGCTGGATCTGACCTGCATCAGCCAGGAGCAAGGGCACATTGGCGCCGAGCGTCACATCAAACCGAATGCTCGAAGGGAACGTCTCGGTGAGCAGCACCGTAAGTTCCTGCACGATAGCGTTGACGTGTACAGCTTCCTGCACACCGCTCGCCTTGCGCGCAAAGGTCAGAAGCTGCTGCACAAGACCGGTTCCACGTGCGAGGATTTTTCGGATTGAATCAATCATGTGCGCCTTGGTCGCCGGATCCGTCCCCTGTTTCTCAAGGCGTGCGAGATAGCCGATCGCAATGGAGAGGATATTGTTGAAGTCATGTGCAATTCCGCCGGCGAGCGTTCCGACACTTTCCATCCGCTGCACCTGACGTAACTGCTCCTCAAGCCTGTGTTCTTCCGTCACATCCCTGAGAATTCCGCGGAAGGCGACGATTCTCCCTCCCGGGTCTCGCACTGCAGTCGTCGTTTCCAGCACGATGAGTTTTCGACCGTCTTTCGTCTTCGCTTCCGTCAGGTGGTCTTTCAGGTATCCCTGTTCAGAGAGGATTTGATTCGCGATTGTCCGCGCTCCCGAATCAAGATAGATATCACGGCCGATGTCGACCGCGAGAAGTTCTTCCTTCGATGCATACCCGAACAGCTCGACGCCGGCCGGATTGATGTCGAGGAATCGACCGTCCGGAGTGCTTATGAAAACAACATCCTTCGATTCCTCGAACAAGGCGCGGTATTTTTCTTCAGAGGAACGGCGTTCTTCTTCAGACCTCAGACGCTGCGTCACGTCGCGAAAACTCCACACTCTTCCCACGGTTTTCCCGCCAAGCTTCTGAGGTTTCGAATAACGTTCGACAATTCTCCCATCCTTCAGACCAATAATATCGAAGCTTTCAATCTCCGGCTGAGTATAGACGGCCTTGAGCGTTTCCTCAAAATCCCTCTCGTCCTCGACCTGCTGAAGCATGAACGCAACGGTCGTCCCTTCTATCCGTTCGAGCAATATCCGCTGGGGAATCTTCCACATCTCGACAAGCCGGCGGTTGTAGTTGACGATCCGCCGGTTTTCATCCACAACGAGAATGCCGTCCGTCGACGATTCAAGTGTCGCCCGGAGCACCGAGAGCGATTGTTCGAGCTCCTCCTCACCCCGTTTGCGCGCTGTAATATCCTCGATGATGCGCACGGCATAAAGCGGCGTTCCGTCGGCTTCCCTCACAACAGAGACCGTGAGCAGACCCCAGATGGTCTCACCCTTTTGCGTCACAAACCGTTTCTCCGTCCGGTAGTTCGCAATCTCTCCGCTCGCGAGAAGTTGGACCCGTTCAATGTCTTTCCCCACATCCTCGGGATGCGTGACCGCCTCAAAGGTGAGGCGCCGCAGCTCGGACTCCGAGTACCCAACCATGGCGCAAAACGCCTTGTTCACCTTGAGAATTTCCCCGTCGAGCTTTACGAGCATCATGCCGACCGGGCCTTCTTCGAACACCTGCCTGAATTGTTCGACGCTGTTCCTCAGCGTTTGCTCGACAACCACGCGGTCGGTCTCGTCGAGAACAAACCCCTGGATCTGGACAAGCTCTCCCTCGTCATTGATTTCACCCGTGATGCTCGCAATGACATAGATCCGGCTTTCGTCGCGGCGGCGCATCGTCATTTGGTAATGATGAAGTTGTTTGTGCTCCCGCAGCAGCTCGACAAAATTCTCGAACGCACGCGGGCTCTCGTAGAAGCTGACGACATCGGAGTTCATGACATCGAACACAGACTCGTAGCCGAACATAGCAGCAAATGACGGGTTGCAGGCGAGGATTTTCCCCTGGGGCGTCGCGATGAAGTTTCCGGAGAGATCTTCTTCGAAAAACTGACGATAGCGGAGCTCACTGTCGGCCAGGGCATCGCTGATGGCGCGCTGCTGGAGGCGGATCTGTTCGTGATTCGTGATGCCGTCAGCGACACGGTTGACCCTGAAGAAACCGAGCAGCAGGAGAGCAAGTCCGAGGATCTGCCCGACGGAGAGTATCACACCGGCAATCGAACCGGGGGCGCGGTTGATGCCGAGGGGGAATCCGCCGCCAAGATACGGCCCGATGATAATGTCCAGCATGAGAAGCAGGAAACCGCAGCCGATCAGGACGATGGCAGGGAGAATGGCGCCCGACAGGCGTTTCGCGAGGAGGACAAACGCGCTGATCGCACCAAGCAGAAGAATGATGCGTGCACCGGCGAGGTAATCCACTTCATCTCCCAGAGTATGATGCAAGTCCGGCCTGTCCCGATTCGAGCAACAAGTCCGGTGAGGAACAACACCTGAGCGGTTAAGGAGAGAGACGTTCTATGACCCAGACACCCCCGCGCAACGAATACCGAATCCGGTCATGCAGCCGGCTTTCCCTTCCCTGCCAGAACTCGAAGGCTGCCGGTTGAAGCCTGAAGCCCCCCCAGAACGGCGGCACCGGCACATCCCTGCCCGCGTAGCGTTCCCTGAGATCGGCGACCTTTTTTTCGAGATCGCTCCTCCCCGGAATCACGGAGCTCTGTCGCGAGGCCCAGGCGCCGAGCTGACTTTCGATCGGACGCGTCCTGAAATATTCCTCTGATTCGCTCCGCGGAGTCTTTTCCACCGTTCCTTCTATCCGGACCTGCCGCTCAAGCTCGCTCCAGAAGAACAGCAGCGCCGCATTCGGATTCTCGAGAAGCTCAGACGATTTTCGTCCCTCATAATTCGTGAAGAAGACAAACCCGCGGTCATCGAATCCCTTGAGGAGGACCATGCGCACAGACGGCCTGGCTTCCGCTGTTGCCGTCGCCAGCGCCATGGCGTTTGGTTCCGGCAGCTTGGCAGTGATCGATTCGCGAAACCAGCGATTGAACTGCACGAAGGGATTGAGGTCGACATCCGTCTCGCTGAGTGCGTGCCGTGAATATTCCTTCCGAAGTTGTGCGAGCTCTTCCGAATTCATGCAGTGATAACCCGATGCGATGGATGTGCGACCCAGATTTATCGCTAAGATACATAATGCCTGATCCCAAATCAACCGGAGCGATCGAGGTCTTCGATCGATTCCGCCGGACAATCAAGCCTGGCGGACCGGTTCAGCCCGAAGACTTTACCAATGTTGTTCCACGGTTTCGTGAGCCTCAACGGCCAGCTTGTAATCAGAGTCCATTCTGACTATATTCACAGTGTCATGCTCATCCTTTCGCGTCATATCGTGCAGCGGCACGTGACACCGTTCCTGTTCTCCGTGTTTGTCCTCATCTTTGTGTTCCTGCTTCAGTTCGTGATGCAGAAGATGGATCAGCTTGCAGGAAAAGGACTCAGTGCAGGCGTCATCGCCGAACTGATCGCCATGAACCTCGCATGGATGCTCGTCCTTGCCGTTCCCATGGCTGTCCTCGTGGCAACCCTCATGGCATTCGGCAATCTCTCGTCGGGAAACGAAATTACGGCGATGCGCGCCAGCGGCGTGAGCCTGTACAGGATGGTCACACCCGTCTTCATCATCTCCATCGTCCTGTGCGCCCTGCTTGTGCAATTCAACAACAAGGTCTTGCCCGACGCCAACCACCAGGCACGCATGCTGATGACGGACATCTACAGGAAGAAACCCACCTTTTCGATCGTCCCCGGAATGTTTTCCGATCCAAAGGAAATCCAGGGATACAGCATCCTTGTGCGCAAGACATTCGAGCACACCAACGACCTCGAAGGAGTCACGATCTTCGACTATACAAATCCCGCTGTGACGACGACTGTCACGGCTGAACGCGGCACGGTCTCATTTTCTCCCGATTACCAGAAGCTCATCATGGATCTCTACGACGGTGAGATTCATGAGCTGGGCACGTCGGATTTCAACCGTTACAGGAAAATCAGGTTTGGTAAACATCGCATTGCCATGAACGCCGAGGGGTTCGACTTCCAGCGTTCGCAGGAAAGCGCATTTTCACGCGGCGACCGCGAACTCAGCGCCCAGGCGATGAATGCGATTGTCGACAGTCTCAGTGAGCTCCGGGATTCTGCACGCGCTCATGTTGCGATGATGACTCATCGCGAGCTTGATGCCATCTTCGCACCGAGGGATACTCCCGCCATGCGCGCCCAGTTCTTCGGCGACCCCGTCACCGGTGCCGAAGCCCGCATGGCTGCGTTTGCGGCTTCGCTCGACGGAGAGCAGCTCCGGATCTCGTTCTACGATCGAAAGATTCATGAGTACTCGGTGGAGATTTACAAGAAATACTCCATCCCGTTCGCGTGTATCGTCTTTGTCCTCATCGGTGCACCGCTCGGGATCATGGCAAGACGCGGGACGTTCGGCGTTGCAGCAAGCCTCAGCCTGGGGTTCTTCCTCCTTTATTGGGCATGCCTGATCGGCGGCGAGAAGCTGGCGGACCGCGGGTTCATCGATCCGTGGTTCGGCATGTGGATCGCCAACATCCTCATCGGCATCATGGGGCTGTATCTGACGATCCGCACTGCCCGCGAAAACCTGATCATCGACTGGTCGTTCCTCAAGCGGTTCGTCCCGCGCCAGTGGCGGTTCGAAGAGGAGCCTGCATGACGATCCTCGACCGGTACATCGTCCGGCAGTTCGTCATGACGGTGATCTTCGGCCTTATCACCTTCCTGCTGATTTTCGTGGTGATCGACATGATGGAGCACCTGGACGATTTCATCGATGCCAACGCTCCGGTCGGTACGATTATCCAGTACTATCTCGCCTTCACCCCGGAAATTATCAAACTGATGACACCGGTGGCGATGCTTCTTGGCGCCCTCTTTGTCGTTGGCAGGATGACCAATCAGAACGAACTCCCCGCGATGAAATCGAGCGGCATGAGCTTGTACCGATTCCTGGCCCCGTTCGTGATTGTCGCTCTCGTCGTCAGCATCCTGTCAATCTATTTCAATGGATGGATTGTCCCGTACGCGAACCAGAAAAAAGCGGCGATCGAACGGGCACATCTGCACCCCTCCCAGGGGAACAAGAGCACGCTGCCGTTATTCTTTCAGGATGGGAAAACCCGTCTCGTATCGATCAACTTCTATGAGAGTGCCCGCCAGGTTGGCTACAGGGTCAGCGTGGAGGAGTTTTCAGACACCAACGCGACGGTTCTCCGCCGCCGCTACGACGCACGGCAAATGGAGTGGGGGCGCCCGTGGAAGAGCGAAGGAGATTCAACACGGGAAGGCTGGATACTCGTGGTTGGTTCAGTCCGGGAATTCGACGGTGATAAACAGCAGATCACTCCGTTTGACAGGCTCCCCCTCGGCAAGCTCAGCATCAGTCCCGCTGACATCGAAAAGAAACAGCGCAAGCCGGATGAGATGGACTATCCCGATCTCAGGGAATTCATACAGAATCAGGTGAAGGCGGGGCAGGATGTCTCGCGTTGGATGGTCGACTACCACAACAAGATTGCATTTCCTTTTGCCAGCGTGATCGTCGTGCTCTTCGGGGTCCCGTTTGCATCCATCAAGCGGCGCAGCGGTATCGCAATCGACTTTGGTGTGTGCGTGGCGGTGACGTTTATCTACCTCGGCTTCATGAAGACGAGTCAGGTGTTCGGCTATAACGGGGATCTCAACCCGTTGTTCACCGCCTGGCTCGCAAACATCATCTTCCTGGTTCTCGCCGTCATCAATCTTCTCAGAGTCCAGAAGTAACCAGTTCCGACTCGCTTCCTCCTCGTG